>NZ_CALMYY010000020.1 GCF_937873725.1 uncultured Dietzia sp. | reverse complement strand
GGTTTGGGGCTGCGGTGGGGTCTTCCGAGGTGTGCGTCACATGGCTCGTGGGCGTGTCGCGGCGTGCTGGATGAGGGTGTTGATTCTGGTGATGAGACGCAGGTGACGTTCGGTCTCGGCGTCCCAGCCGCGGGTGGTGGCGTCGTCGGCGAGGGCGGTGGCGGTCTCGCGTTGCCGGGTCAGGGTGGGGATGTCGTCGGGGTCGGGTTGGAAGCTTGGGCAGTGCTCACAGATGTTGGCGTAGGCGCAGGGTCCTTGGGCGGGGGCGCGCAGGCAGTGCCCGCCGGCCAGGGCGGTCTTGATGGTCGCGGTGGCGCGCCAATCGGGTTGCGGTTGTCCAGGTTTGGGCGCCGTGGGCTGGGGTAGGGAGCCGATCCGGGTCTTGGCGAGGTCGAGGGCTCGTTCGTACTCGTCGCGGATGGTGGTGTCGAAGAGACGGCCGTAGCGCAGGCTCATCTCGGCGGAGACGTGGCCGAGGATGGCCATCAGGGCTTGCAGGGAGACGCCGGCGTTGATCAGGGCGGTGGCGTAGGTGTGCCGCAGCTGGTGGGGGGTGATGTGCGGCAGGCCGGCGACGCCGGCGGCGCGGTCGAGCTCGCGTCGCAGGCCGTTCTGTCCGAGTCGCCGTCCGTGGGCGGTAAAGAGGAAGTCGGCGGGCCGGCCGGTGCGGGGGTGCCGGATCGGGCGGCCCGGGCTGCGGGTGGTGGTGATCCGGTCGAGCAGGGTGAGGATGTCGGGGTCGATGGGGACCATCCGTTCGGTGTCGAGCTTGCCGAGCGGGACTTTCAGCCAGGACCCGGCGCCGGGGATGTCGATGACGGCGTCCATCTCCAGATCGAGCAGCTCACCGATGCGCAGCCCGCAGGCCCGCTGCAGCAGCAGGGCATCGGCGGGCAGGCGGTTCGGGGAGTCGTGCAGCGCCTGACTCAGGCGCCGGTCGGCGTCCGGGGGCAGGAACCGCGGCAACGGGTGGGGCAGGCGGGGGTTGTCGCTGGAGTACATCAGGGTGCGTGCGGGGGCCTCGGGCCACTCCCACTCGCTGATCTCGCGCAGGAAGTTCGCCACGGCCAGGATCCGGCGGGCCTGCTCGGCGCGGGAGAGGACCCCACCGGACTTGGTGTTCTCGGCACGGGTCAGGGCGTGCATCCACGGCTCGATGTGCCCGGTGCGGGTCAGCATGGCGGGGGTCGCGTCCGGGGCAATCGCGGCGATCACGGTCCCGAAGTGCGCCAGCCGGGTCGCCAGGCAGGAGACCGTGGTCGCCTTGCAGGTCACGCTCTTGCGTTCCAGGTAGCGCACCAGGATCGAGTGCATCGGCTCGGGCACACCGGCCACGCGGCGGGCGAACGGCAGGCGCTGCTGCCACGGCTCGGGCAGGGCGGGCAGGATGCCGTGGTGGTACAGGACGGTCTTGGTCGCGGTCGCAGCCGCCCGGTAGTGCTTCCAGGTGCGGCCGGTGGCCTGCTGGCGTGCGGTTCCGGCGACGGTGAGGGCGTCGAAGTCGTCGTGGGTGACCTCGTGCAGGCGTTTGCCGGTGGCGAACAGGATCCGGGCCATCACCTGCGAGGCCATCGCCGAGGCCACCCGTTCGCTGTAGCCGACGGTGCGTGCGGCGGTGATGAACTCCTCGATGTCGGCGCCGATCACGGTGCCGGGCAGGTCTCTCCACAGTGAGGAGAACTTGCGGTGGACCAGGTACTCCCAGTCCGGGTGGAGCCGAC
>NZ_CALMYY010000019.1 GCF_937873725.1 uncultured Dietzia sp. | reverse complement strand
CCGCCGAGAAGAAGGCCCCCGCGGAGAAGACCGCCGCCGAGAAGAAGGCCCCCGCCCGGACGGCGCCGGCCCGCCGGCCGCTGCCCGAGATGGCGATCGTCACCGGTGAGGTGGGGACGGTGGAGACCGGCAACAGTCGCCGTCGATCCACCGCGACCCCCTCGTTCTCGCCGCTGTTCCTCTCGCCCGAGGAGACCGCCGCCAGGGCAGAAGAGGATCGACCCGCGCGGACGAGACGAGCGGCGACCGACGCCCCCCGGTCCGGCACCCAGCGGGACGACCGCGCCGCCACCGAGACCACGGAGGAGGCGGACCCCCGGGAGGACGCCGACACCACGGACGAGCAGGACGAGACCGGCGACGCCGCTGCCCGCCGCCGCCGCCGGGGTCGCCGCGGCCGCGGCCGCGGACGTGGCGAGAACGCCGATGAGCAGACCTCGGGGTCCGACGAGGACGGGGACGCCGCCGAGGGCGACGGGGACCGGGCCGCCTCCGGCTCCTCTGACGACTCCACGCGCCCGGCCGACGGATCCGCGGACGACTCCGACGGGCGGGACGACTCGGACGGGCAGGACGACTCCGACGGGGACGACTCGGACGGGTCCGAGGAGTCGTCGTCGGGATCGCGTAGGCGGCGGCGTCGTCGTCGTCGTAGCGGGAGTTCCGCCGCGGACGACGGTCAGTCGTCCGGCGACGACCAGCCCCAGCCGGACGGCTCCGACCGCGAACCGCGCCGCCGCCCCGCACGGGGGGGACAGGGCGCCGACACGTCTGCGGATGAGGTCCAGGGCATCACCGGCTCGACGCGACTCGAGGCCAAGCGTCAGCGCCGCCGCGACGGCCGGGACGCCGGCCGCCGCCGGCAGCCGATCCTCTCCGAGTCCGAGTTCCTGGCCCGCCGTGAGTCCGTCGACCGCGTGATGGTGGTCCGGGAGAAGCAGCGTGCCGACGGCGAGGGGGTCATGACCCAGGTCGGCGTGCTCGAGGACAAGGTGCTCGTGGAGCACTTCGTCACCACCGAGTCCGCGCGCTCGATGGTGGGCAACGTCTACCTCGGCCGCGTGCAGAACGTGCTCCCGAGCATGGAGGCGGCGTTCGTCGACATCGGACGCAACCGCAACGGCGTCCTGTACGCGGGCGAGGTCAACTGGGAGGCCGCCGGGCTCGGCGGGAAGGCCCGGCGGATCGAGCAGGCCCTCAAGCCCGGCGACATGGTGTTGGTGCAGGTCACCAAGGACCCGGTGGGGCAGAAGGGCGCCCGCCTGTCCACGCAGATCTCGCTGGCGGGACGCTTCCTGGTCTACGTGCCGGACGGGAACTCCACGGGCATCTCCCGCAAGCTCCCCGACACGGAGCGTCGTCGCCTCAAGGCCATTCTCAAGGACGTCGTCCCCGAGGGGTCGGGTGTGATCATCCGGACCGCGGCGGAGGGCGTCAGCGAGGAGGAGATCGGCCGCGACGTCGAACGCCTGGCCACCCAGTGGAACGAGATCGCCGAGGCGTCCGCCAAGCGGACCGCCTCCGGTTCCGGGTCCCCGGTGGCCCTGTACGAGGAACCCGACCTGCTGGTCAAGGTGGTCCGGGACCTGTTCAACGAGGACTTCACCAAGCTCGTCATCCAGGGGGACACCTCGTGGGACACGGTCCACGACTACGTCTCGCGAGTCGCGCCCGAGATGGTCGAGCGGGTGCAGCGGTACGACAACCCCGACGTGGACGTGTTCTCCACCCATCGCGTGGACGAGCAGCTGGCCAAGGCGCTCGACCGCAAGGTGTGGCTGCCGTCCGGCGGCTCGCTGGTGATCGACCGCACCGAGGCCATGACCGTGATCGACGTGAACACGGGCAAGTACACGGGCTCGGGCGGCAACCTCGAGGAGACGGTCACGAGGAACAACCTCGAGGCCGCCGAGGAGATCGTGCGCCAGCTGCGCCTGCGTGACGTGGGCGGGATGGTGATCATCGACTTCATCGACATGGTCCTGGAGGCCAACCGCGATCTCGTCCTGCGCCGTCTCACCGAGGCGCTCGGGCGCGACCGCACCCGGCACCAGGTCTCCGAGGTGACCTCGCTGGGACTGGTCCAGCTGACCCGCAAGAAGCTGGGAACCGGGTTGGTCGAGGCGTTCTCCACCCCGTGCGAGCACTGCCAGGGCCGCGGGTTGATCGTGCACGCCGACCCGGTCCACACCGAGTCCCACAACGCAGACGAGCCCGGTGCGCGTCGCGGCCGCCGCCGCGGCGGCAAGGGAGGGGACCAGGGTCAGGTCGACGGCTCGGCGGGTGGTTCGTCGTCCTCGACCGCGCCCAAGCAGGCCCCGAGAAAGGACGGACCCGCTCCGGCCGCACATCCGGCCGCGTTGGCCATCTCGCGCCAGGAGGCCGAGCGGGCCGCCGCCGAGTCCGAGGCGACTGCCGAGCGGGCCGCCGCCGACGTCGCGCCGGCGGCCGATCCGACTCCGGCCGGCGCCACCGCGGCGACCGACCGGGCCGGAGACGAGGCCACGACCCCGGACTCCGGTGTCGCCGACTCGTCGGCAGGGGAGAGCACGCGTCCGCCGCGCCGCCGGCGGCGTTCGACCCGCCGCCCGGCGGACGGGACGCCCGAGCCCGGGACCGCTGTCGAGGACGAGAACGCGGTCGAGGACGGGACCGGCACCCCGGTGGTGGAGGCCACCGCCACCGCTACCGACACAGCCACCGACGCTGACACCGACGCCGTCGCTGCCGGCGAGGACGTCCGGACCGTGGAGCCCGCCGCGCCGGCCGACGAGATCGCGTCGAGCACCCCGGGGACCCCGGCCTCGCCGCCCTCGGCGGACGCCGGCCCGGTCGAGGAATCGTCGGGTCGACGGCCCCGCAGGCGGTCCACCCGTCGCGAGGCCGGCTCCGCCGCACCCGCGGATGCCGACCAGGCGGCCGCGCCGGTCGCGGTGGTGCCCGTCGCGGCCGCGCCCCTGGCGCAGGCACCCACGGCCGTCGTCGCGGAACCGCGTCAGCGGCCCGCCCGGCGGCGCGCGACCCGGTCGACGATCGCTCCGGGGGACGCCGATCACTAGAGGTTCCGGGCCCGGTGGGATGGTCGGTTTGACCTGCTGCACCGCCGGGCCGTAACCTTGACAAGTCGCTCGTCGCGGCGCTATGTCGTCGCGCGAGAAGTCGCGGGCCGGGCCTGAAAGGGCCGACCGGGCCGGCGATCCTCGTCGATGAGAGTCGACGGGCAAGAGAGAACACCGCACATTAGGTGTGGACGCCCCACGGCAGCCACACACCCGAGAAGCAAGGGGAAGCCCTCCATGTACGCGATCGTCAAGACCGGCGGCAAGCAGTACAAGGTCGCCGAAGGGGACCACGTCAAGGTCGAGAAGATCGAGGGCGAGGCCGGCACCTCCGTGTCCCTTTCCCCGATCCTCGTGGTCGACGGCTCGACCGTCACCTCCGCCGCCGACGCCCTGGCCAAGGTCACCGTCTCCGGCGAGATCGTCGAGCAGACCAAGGGACCCAAGATCCGGATCCACAAGTTCAAGAACAAGACCGGGTACCACAAGCGTCAGGGCCACCGGCAGAAGCTGACGGTCCTGAAGATCACCGGTATCAAGTAATCCACCGCGGCCGCCTAGGCCACCAGCTCAGCGCCCTCGGGCGTCTTCCCTGAAGGAGGGGTTCGGACATGGCAAGTAAGAAGGGCGCATCCAGCACCCGTAACGGTCGTGACTCCAACGCGCAGCGCCTCGGCGTGAAGCGCTTCGGCGGCCAGGAGGTCAACGCCGGCGAGATCCTGGTGCGCCAGCGTGGCACCAAGTTCCACCCGGGCGTCGGCGTGGGCCGTGGCGGCGACGACACGCTGTTCGCCCTCGCCGCCGGTGCGGTCGAGTTCGGCACCAAGCGCGGACGCAAGACCGTCAACATCGTGCCCGTCGGCGCCGAGGCCTGACCCGGTAGCAACTGACGCGATTCGCCCTCGGGGGCCGGGCGGGGTCTTCAGGACCCCACGCCCGGTCCCCGAGAGCATTTCCGCCACACCCCGTACGACCCACGACCAGCAGGAGGAGTCCGCACCATGTCGAGATTCATCGACCGCGTAGTGCTCCACCTCGCGGCCGGGGACGGCGGCCGTGGCTGCTCGTCCGTGCACCGCGAGAAGTTCAAGCCGCTCGGCGGCCCCGATGGGGGTAACGGCGGCACCGGTGGGGACGTCGTTCTGGTCGTGGACCCGCAGGTCCACACCCTGCTGGACTTCCACTTCCGGCCCCACGCACGCGCCGGCAAGGGAGAGCCCGGTATGGGCGCCAACCGCAACGGCGCGCACGGGGACGACCTCGTCCTGGCGGTCCCGCCGGGGACCGTCGTGCTCGACGAGGACGGTGAGGTCCTGGCCGACCTCACCGGCGCCGGGACCCGGTTCGTCGCCGCCGAGGGCGGCAAGGGCGGCCTCGGCAACGCCGCGCTCGCCTCCCGCGCCCGCAAGGCCCCGGGCTTCGCGCTGCTCGGTGAGCCCGGCGAGGTCCGCGACCTGACGCTCGAGCTCAAGTCCATGGCCGACGTCGGGCTCGTGGGGTTCCCGTCGGCGGGCAAGTCCTCGCTCGTGTCCGTGCTCTCGGCCGCCAAGCCGAAGATCGCCGACTACCCGTTCACGACCCTGGCCCCCAACCTCGGCGTGGTCTCGGTGGGCGACGACACGTACACGATCGCCGACGTGCCGGGCCTCATCCCCGGGGCGAGCGAGGGCCGCGGGCTCGGTCTGGACTTCCTGCGGCACATCGAGCGCACCGCGGTGCTCGCCCACGTGGTGGACTGCGCGAACCTGGAGTCCGACCGGGACCCGATCTCCGATGTCGACGCGCTCGAGGCCGAGCTCGCCGCCTACCAGCCGGAGCTCGCCGACGCCGGGCTGGGCGACCTGGCGGACCGGCCGCGCGTGGTGGTGCTCAACAAGATCGACATCCCCGACGCCGCGGACATGGCGGAGATGGTCACCGCCCACTTCGAGGCCAAGGGCTGGCCGGTCTACGCCATCTCCGCCGTCGCGCACAAGGGGCTCGACGAGCTGCGGTACGGGCTCTACGAGCTGATCAAGGCGCACCGCAAGGCCAACCCGCCGGCGGCGCCGGAGCGGATCGTGCTGCGGCCCAGGGCGGTCGACGTGGAGGAGTTCAGGGTCCGGAAGGATCCCGTCGAGGCCGGTGCGTTCATCGTCACGGGGGTCAAGCCCGAGCGGTGGATCCGTCAGACCGACTTCGAGAACGACGAGGCCGTGGGCTTCCTCGCCGACCGTCTGTCCCGGCTGGGCGTGGAGACCGCCCTCATCAAGGCCGGCGCGCAGGAGGGGTGCACGGTCACCATCGGCGGCGTGTCGTTCGACTGGGAGCCGCAGACCCCGGCTGGCGTGGACCTCATGCGGACGGGTCGGGGGACCGACGTCCGTCTGGAGGCCGACGACCGGGTGGGTGCCGCCGAGCGCAAGTACCGCAAGCGGGTGCGTCGCGGACTCATCGACCCCGACGAGGAGATCCTGGAGTGAGTCCGGAGCGGGAGCTGCGCCGCCGCATCGGCGCGGCCCGCCGCGTGGTGGTCAAGATCGGGTCCTCCGCCATCACGAGCTTCGGCGGCGGGATCCGGCGGCCCCAACTCGACGCGCTGGCCGACGTCTGCCAGGCGCGGATGGCGGCGGGGTCGGACGTGTTCGTCGTCTCCTCCGGCGCGATCGGTGCGGGGATGTCTCCGCTCGGGATGACCGTCAGGCCCTCGACGCTGGCCGCCAAGCAGGCCGCCGCCAGCGTGGGGCAGCTCGAGCTGGCCCGGGCGTGGGGCGACTCCTTCGCGCGCTACGACCGCGTGGTGGGGCAGGTCCTGCTCACCGCGGGCGACATCGGGCGGCGGGAGAGCGCGGCCAACGCACAGCGCACCCTGGACCGGCTGCGGACGCTGCGCGCGGTCCCGGTGATCAACGAGAACGACACGGTGGCCACCAACGAGATCCGCTTCGGCGACAACGACCGGCTGGCCGCCCTGGTCGCCCACCTCATCAGCGCGGACGCCCTCGTCCTGCTCTCGGACGTGGACGCGCTGTACGACTCCGACCCCCGCAAGGGCGACGCCACCGCGGTGACGATGGTCGGCGGGGAGAACGACCTGGACGGCGTGGTGGCCGGCGCCGGCGGGGCGCTGGGCACCGGCGGGATGGCGTCCAAGCTCGCCGCGGCCCGGCTGGCCGCCGACGCGGGGATCCCGGTCCTGCTCACCGCCGCCGGGCTGGCCCCCGAGGCCCTCGCGGCCGACCCGGGTGTGGGAACGGTCTTCGCCCCCCGACCCGAGAGGATGACCGCCCGGCGCTTCTGGGTCCGCCACGCCGCCGACGCACGGGGGTCGGTGCTGCTCGACGACGGCGCGGTCCGTGCGGTGACCGGGTCCCGACGGTCGCTGCTGCTGGCGGGGGTGACCGGCGTGGAGGGGCTGTTCCACTTCGGCGACGTGGTCGAACTGCACGACTCCGACGGCCGGGCCGTGGCCCGCGGCATAGCCCAGTACGACTCGATCGAGGTCCGCGCCCGGCTGGTCGAGCGCGCCGAGGGTGCGGAGAACCGGGGCCAGGGGCGCCCGCTGGTCCACGCCGACGACCTCGTGGCCCTCTGATCTCCACCGGCCGTCGGTGAGGGCACGGTCGACCCGGGCGGATCACAGGGCCCGGTCGACCAGGGAGAGCACCTCCACGCAGTCGCCGTCCACCGTGAGGGTGGCCTCGTCGTGGGCCCGGGTGCGGCCGCGGTTGACCACCACGACCGGCACGCCCGAGGTCACCGCCCGCCGTACGAACCGGTATCCGGACCGGACCGTGAGGGAGGATCCGACGACGACGAGGAGGTCGGAGGAGTCCACCATGGCGTTGGCCGCGTGCACACGGTCCGCGGGGACGTTCTCGCCGAAGTAGACGATGTCCGGCTTGAGCACGCCCGAGCAGGCCGGACAGTCCACCATGCGGAAGTCGGAGGTGTCGGTGAGGACGGCGTCCGCGTCGGGTGCCACCTCGATCGCGCCGAGGGTCGCCACGCGGTCGGCGAAGCCGGGGTTGAGCCGGTCCAGGTCCTCGTGCAGCGCCCAGCGGCTCTGCCGGAGTCCGCAGTCGAGGCAGGTGACCACCCCGTAGGTGCCGTGCAGGTCCACGATCCGGCGGCTGCCGGCCTTGAGGTGCAGCAGGTCCACATTCTGGGTGACCACCCCGGTCACGAGGCCGCGTCGTTCCCAGTCCGCCAGGAGCAGGTGCGCGGCGTTGGGCCGCGCGGCCTCCATGTGCCGCCACCCCAGGTGGTTGCGCGCCCAGTAGTGGCGCCGGAACCCGGGGTCGCCCACGAACTGCTGGAACGTCATCGGGGTGCGGCCGGGGGAGTCGGGGCCCCGGTAGTCGGGGATTCCCGAGGGGGTGGAGATCCCGGCGCCGGTGAGGACGGCGGCCCGACGGCCGCGCAGGAGGCGGGCGAGCGAGGCGGCGCGGTCGGGCAGATCGGGGTCGGGATCCGTCCGCTCGGCGGGCGTCCAGGCGGTCTCGCGTATCCGGACCATCACGAGCCCCCGGGGCCCGAGGGGTCGTGTGCGCAGACCACGTGCAGGTCGCCCCGGCGCCGGGCGGCCACCGCGGCCAGCAGGGAATGGGTGATCCCCACGGCGGACGGCTGGAGGGCCATGACGCGTTCCCCGGCGGCGACCACCCCGGGGTGGCGGACGGTCGGGTCGACCTGTCCGCGGTGGTAGAACGCGTCTCCGGCGTGCAGGACGTCGACCTCGTCGTCATCACCCGGCACGTACACCCCCGCGTGCCCGGCGGTGTGCCCCGGCAGATCCACGAGCAGCATCCCCTCGACCACGTGGTCGAGGTCTCGGACGCGGAATCCCTCCCACCGATCGGTGCCGTAGACGTACTCGGTGAACCGGGGCCCGTGGGACCACTGGGCCCTGCGGTACCGGCGACGCTCGGGGAGCCGGGGGGTGCGCACCGCCCACGTGAGGCACTCGGACGCGACGTGGACCTCGGCCGCGGGAAAATCGGCCAGGCCGCCGATGTGGTCCAGGTCGAGGTGGGTGATCACGATGTGCCGGACGTCCCGGGGGTCCAGCCCGAGCGCCTCGATGCGACGGACCGCGGTCTCGGCGGGGTCCAGCGCCGGGCGCAGGACGTGGCGCAGCGGCCCGAGGCGGGTCGCGGGGTCGGCGATGTCCCCCAGGCCGATCCCGGAGTCGACCAGCACCAGGCCGCCAGGGGCCTCCAGCAGCAGGATCCGCGTGGGGGTTCGGCCCGCCATGGTCCCGCAGTTGAGCTGGTGGATCCGCATGCCGGTCACGGTACCGGCCACGGGGCCCCGGGGCCCCGAGGCCCCGGGGCCGGTGGCGGTGGTCGGGGCGCAGCGCTACCGTCCGCTGATGATCCGCTCGTGGACCCGCTCCGTTGCCGTGGTGGTGGCGGTATGCCTGACGACGGGCGCCGGCACGTCCGGCGTCGCGTCGGCCGAACCGCCGACCGTGTCGTCGACCGCCGAGTCGGCCCGGGCCGTGCCCGACCCACCGGACCCGGTGCCCGGGATCGTCCCGCGGCAGGCATGTGGGACTCCACTCGGCGACGGTGACCTCGCACGGCTACGCGACCTCACCGCGCCCGACGCGTCGCCGGCCCTGTCGACTCTGGAGGAACTGGAGCGTCGGACGGCACGGAGTCGCGAGGTGGGAGATCTTCTCGCCGCACACGGAGACCGACGGGGGCTCTTCGGCGTGGGCCTCGATGAGGTCGAGTCGGACCCGGTTCTCCCGCTGCAGCGCAGGGGCGTCGCCCCCGACCCGGAGTGGGCGCGGAAGCTCAGTCTCGTGCTGCTCGAGCCCTATCTCACCGCTCTGCACGCCCACTTCTCCGGTGCGCCGGTCGACGAGCACTGGGCGCGCTACTTCTCCCTGGCCGTCGACTGCCGCCAGCGCCCGGCATTCGTGGCGATGACGGGGTATAACGCCCACCTCACGGTGGACCTGGCCCGGGCGGTCGCCGCGACCGACGCCGTCCCCGAGGACGTCGGCGGCTACCTGGAGATCGTCGGAGGGATCGCGGATCACCGACGACTCATCATCGATCGGACCCTCGAGGTCTACGGTGCGGATCTCGGTCCGTTGTGGAATCTCTACGTGGTCGGTCCCGCGATCGATGCGGTCACCGGCCCGGGCGTCGGCTCCGGCGCACTGCTGCGGTTCGGGGACCAGGCGTACAGCCTCCTGGCGTTCTCGCACGGACTGGCGCTGCAGGACCCCGCGGTGGCTCCGGTGGCCGCCGGGCAGGTCCTCGGTCTGTGGCGGGATGTCGACGTGGTGTTGCAGTCCATCACGGCCGTCGGCGGCCTCTGACGCGCCCCACGCGCGTTGCAGCGCACGCGGGGTGCAGCGCACGCGGGGCGTGCCCAGGCGGCACACTGAACCCGTGAATAATTCCGCACGCACTTCGGGCGACGCCCGTCCCGTCCACCCCACGTATCCGGCCTGGCAGCCGCCGTCGATGTCCCGTGCCGCCAACACCGGGCCGCTGCCCGCACCCGAGCCCGGTTTCAGCCCCGACGTGATCGTGGTGGGTCACGGGCTCGCGGGCCTCGTGGCGACCTACGAGGCCAGCCGCGCCGGGAGGAAGGTCCTGGTGGTGGACCAGGAGAACGAGAAGAACCTCGGCGGCCAGGCGTTCTGGTCGCTCGGTGGCCTCTTCATGGTGGACACCCCCGAGCAGCGCCGGATCGGGATCTCCGACTCGCTCGACCTGGCGTGGCGGGACTGGCTCGGATCCGCCGGCTTCGACCGCCCGGAGGACCAGCGGCCCCGGGAGTGGGCGCGTGCCTACGTCGAGTTCGCCGCCGGGGAGAAGCGGAAGTACCTCCACGACCTGGGGCTGCGGATCATCCCCACCGTCGGATGGGCCGAGCGCGGCGGCGGCGACGTGGCCGGTCACGGCAACTCCGTGCCGCGCTTCCACGTGACGTGGGGGACCGGACCCGAGGTGGTCCGGGTATTCGAGGAGCCCGTGCTGGAGGCGGCCCGGGAGGGGCTGGTGCGGTTCGCCGTGCGCCACCGGGTGGACGAGATCGTGGTGGAGGACGGTCGGGCCGTCGGCGTGCGCGGCGCGACGCTCGTGCCCTGCGACCTGGACCGCGGGGTGGCCTCCCCGCGCGAGGAGACCGGGGAGTTCGAGTTCCGGGCGGGTGCGGTGCTGCTGTCCTCCGGCGGGATCGGCGGCAACCCGGACCTGGTGCGTCGGTACTGGCCCACCGACCGCCTCGGCCCGGCTCCCGAGCACCTCATCGTGGGCGTGCCCGAGCACGTGGACGGCCGGATGCTGGAGATCTCCGAGGCCGCAGGCGTGAACCTGGTCAACCGCGACCGCATGTGGCACTACACGGAGGGCGTGTCGAACTTCGCGCCCATCTGGCCCTCTCACGCGATCCGCATCATCCCCGGCCCGTCCACCCTGTGGCTGGACGGCAACGGCGACCGGATGCCGGTGCCGCTCTTCCCCGGATTCCACACCACGGCGTCGGTGGAGGCGATCCGCAGGGCCGGTCACGACCATTCCTGGTTCATCCTCGACTCGGCGATCGCGGGCAAGGAGTTCATCCTCTCCGGCTCCGAACAGAACCCGGAACTGACGGACAAGAGCCTGAAGAAGTTCGCCTCCAAGGCTGGTGGCGGCCTGCCGCCGTCGATCGCCGACTTCGCCGAGAAGGGTGTGGACTGGGTGGTGGCCGACACCATCGAGGAACTGGTCGCCGGGTTGAACGACACCCTGAGAGAGGGCGAGCCCGCGCTGGACGTGGACCGAGTCCGCGAATTCGTCCTGGCGATGGACGGGCAGATGGACAACCCGTTCGCCAAGGACGCCCAGGTCCAGGCCATCCACAATGCCCGACGGGTGCTCACCGACAAGCTCACCCGGCTGGCCAAGCCGCACCGGCTGCTCGCGGACTCGGGACCGAGCAGGGGCTCGGCCGCCGGGTCGGGAGGGCCGCTCATCGGCGTCAAGGTGCACCTCATGACCCGCAAGACCCTCGGCGGGATCGAGACCACCCTGGACTCGCAGTGCCTCACCCCCGAGGGAGAGGTGTTCCCGGGCCTGTACGCGGCGGGCGAGGTCGCGGGGTTCGGGGGCGGCGGCGCCCGCGGGCCCACCGCGCGGGGGGGCCCCTCCCCCGGGGGTTGCATCTCCCCCGGCATGAAGGCCGGGCGCGGGGGGGCGCGCGGGGCCGGGGGCGGCCCGCTGACACCGCCGCTCCCGGCTCAGCCGGCGGAGGCGATCGCCAGCGGGAGGACCGCGGGCGCTCCCGCGGTGCGCAGGTGCCGCGCGGCCTCGGTCACCGTCCAGCCGGTCCCGAGCAGGTCCGTGACCAGCAGGACGGGCCCGTCCGGGCTCACCCCGGGACCGGTGAAGGTGCCCCACAACTGGGCCACCCGGTAGGCCGAGTTCTGGGCGGTCACCGCGGGCAGCGCCGGGTCCCGGGTGATCTCCCCGAGGGGCTCCATGCGGCCCATCCGCGCCAGGGCCCGGGCCAGGCTCACGACGAGTCGGGGGTGCTGCCCGGTGAGCAGGGCGGCGACGCCGGTGGGCCGGTCCGCCCAGCCCCACTCGCGCAGGACGGGGACGCACGAGCGGACCAGCCACTCGGGTGCCTCCTGGTCGGGCTCGGCGAGCAGGGACCGCAGCTTCTGCCCCAGACCGAGATCGGTCAGGCGGGCCAGCGCCCGTCCCTCCTCCGGTCCGTCGGCGATCCTGCCCTTGAGCGGCACGTCGAGCTTCGCGAGGCCGGAGGGCCACTGCCGGCGGGCCGGCACCACCACGCCGGGCCTCTCCAGGGCGTCGCGGGCCCGGGACAGCGCACCGGAGTCGACCTCGGTGGTGCGGCGCTCGCCCGTGCAGTTGTCGCAGCGCCCGCAGCCGCCGGACGACTCGTCCAGGGTGGGGTCGTCCAGTTGGGCGCGGAGGAACTCCATGCGACAGGACCCGGTGCGCTGGTACTCCAGCATCGTCTGCTGCTCGGACTGCCGTGCCCGGGCCAGGCCCGCGTAGCGCTGGGCGTCGTACTGCCACGACTGCCCGGTGGACACCCATCCGCCCCTGACCCGCCGCACCGCGCCGTCGACGTCGAGGACCTTGAGCACCATCTCGAGGCGGGTGCGGCCGAGATCGACGGCCGGCTCCAGGGCCTGCGTGGACTGCGGCCGGTCGGGGTCCAGTGCGTCGATGACCCTGCGCACCACGTCCTCGGGCGGGAACGCCAGCGACGCGAAGTGATTCCAGATGGCGCGGTCCTCGGGCCCGGGCAGCAGGACCACCTCGGCGCGGTCGGCCGCGCGCCCGGCACGGCCGATCTGCTGGTAGTAGGAGATGGGGGAGGGCGGGGCTCCGAGGTGGACCACGAAGCCCAGGTCCGGCTTGTCGAAGCCCATGCCCAGCGCGGAGGTGGCGACCAGCGCCTTGACCTGGTTGCCCAGCAGGGCGCGCTCCAGCTCCTCGCGTTCCGCGGCGTCGGTGCGGCCGGTGTAGGCGCTGACCCGGTGGCCGGCGGAGGTGAGGAGCTGAGCCATGTCCTCGGCGGCGGCCACGGTGAGGCTGTACACGATGCCGCTGCCCGGCAGGGACCCCAGGTTCTCCACGAGCCAGGCGGCCCGCTTCTCGGAGTCCGGGATGTCCACCACCGACAGTCGCAGCGACTCCCGATCCAGGCCGCCACGCAGGACGAGCGTGTCATCGCCCACGGACTCACCGACCCCGAGCTGCTGGGCCACGTCGCGGACCACACGGTCGTTGGCCGTGGCCGTGGTGGCCAGGACCGGCACGCCCCGGGGCAGGTCGGCGAGCAGCGTGCGGATGCGCCGGTAGTCCGGGCGGAAATCGTGGCCCCAGTCCGAGACGCAGTGGGCCTCGTCGACCACCACCAGCCCGGCGTCCGCGGCGAGCGCGGGCAGGACCGTGTCCCGGAAATCGGGGTTGTTGAGACGCTCGGGGCTCACCAGCAGGACGTCGACCTCGCCGGCCCGCACCGCCGAACGCACCTCGTCCCACTCGGTCATGTTGGCGGAGTTGATGGTGGCCGCCCGCACCCCCGCCCGGGCGGCGGCCTCGACCTGGTTGCGCATGAGCGCCAGCAGCGGCGAGACGATCACGGTGGGGCCGGAACCCAGTTCCCGCAGCAGCCGGGCGGCGATGAAGTAGACCGCGGACTTGCCCCAGCCGGTGCGCTGGACCACGAGGGCGCGCCGACGGTCCGCCACCAGGGCCTCGATGGCCACCCACTGGTCCTCGCGCAGGACGGCGCCCGGCCCGGCCAGGGCGCCGAGCAACTCGTCGGCACGCGCGCGCAGCGCCGCCCGGTCCACGGAGATCGGGTGGTCGGGATGGGGACGGTCCGCCGGCGAGGTCATGGCCCCATCGTGCCCCACCGCTACGACAGGGCAGCCGCGGCTCAGGGTGCGGGGGCGGGCACCCGGCGCCCCGGTCCGCCGGCCCGGCTGTCGCCGCCCTCGTCGTCGTCGACGCCCTCCGCCCCCGGCGGCCATACTGGGCCGTATGGCACAGACATGGAAGCAGATCGTGGAGGCCGACCCCGAGCACTCCGAGCGGTACGCCCGACGGTGGGACGACATGGTGGCCGACGGCGTGGACATCGACGGCGAGGCGCGGCTGATCGACGCGATGGTCCCGCGCGGCGCCCGGATCCTCGACGTGGGCTGCGGCCAGGGTCGCACCGGCGCCTACCTGCACTCGCGTGGCCACCGCGTCACCGGTGTCGACCTCGATCCGCACCTGATCGAGCGGGCGCGCCGGTCGTGCCCCGACGCCTCGTGGGAGGTCGCGGATCTGGCGGACGACGGGTGGGCCCGCGGCCCGTTCGACCTCGCCGTCTCGGCGGGCAACGTCCTGGCCTTTGTCGACCCCGCCGACCGCGGCGCCGTGCTGACCAACCTCGCCGCGCGGCTCACCACGGCGGACGAGGGCACCGACGGCCGGGCCGGCCGCCTGGTGGTGGGCTTCGGACTCGACCGGGGCTGGACCCGCGAGGAGTTCGACCGCGACGCCGACCGCGCCGGGCTCCGGGTGCAGCAGCGTTGGTCGACGTGGGACCTGCAGCCGTTCGGGGACGACAGCGGCTTCATGATCACCGTCCTCGTCCGGGCCTAGGCGAGGTGGTCGGCCGCGCCCGACGTCGTGGGCCCACGGGCGCGGCGACCCACATCGGTAAGCTGGCACGCATGACTGCCAGCCATCTCGACGCCCCCGACCTCACCGGCCAGACGGACGCCGATCGGCCCGCTGCGGACCCGACCCGGGACGCCGTCCACGACGCCGCCCGCCGGGCCCGCGTCGCCGCGCGGGAGCTGGCGTTGCTCACCGCGGACCGCAAGAACGCGCTCCTGCTGGCGGCGGCCGACGGCCTGATCGCCGCGGAGGTCGGGATCCTCGAGGCCAACGCCCGGGACATCGAGGAGCAGGCGGCGGCCGGCACCGGTGAGGCGATGCTGGACCGGCTGCGGTTGACCCCGGCTCGCATCGACGGGATCGCCGGGGGGCTGCGCCAGGTGGCGGGGCTGGCCGACCCGATCGGGTCGGTCATCCGCGGCTCCACGAGGCCGAACGGGCTCGAGCTGCGCCAGGTCCGCGTGCCGCTGGGGGTGATCGGGATGATCTACGAGGGTCGGCCCAACGTCACGGTCGACGCCTTCGGCCTGGCCTTCAAGTCCGGCAACGCCGCCCTGCTCCGCGGCTCCCGGTCCGCCCGGCACTCCAACGAGGCCCTGGTCACGGTCCTGCGTGGGGTGTTGTCGGAGTACGGACTGCCCGTCGACGCGGCGCAGCTGCTGCCGTCGGAGGACCGCTCCTCGGTCACCCACCTCATCCAGGCCCGGGGCCTGGTGGACGTGGTGATCCCGCGGGGTGGCGCCGGGCTCATCCAGGCGGTGGTGGAGAACGCCAAGGTGCCGGCCATCGAGACCGGCACCGGCAACTGTCATCTCTACATCCATGGAGACGCCGACCTGGACGAGGCGATCAGCCTCCTGCTCAACGGCAAGACCCGTCGCTGCAGCGTCTGCAACGCCACCGAGACGGTGCTCCTCGACGAGGAGTTGGGCGACGCCGCCGTGGACCGCGTGGTGGGGGCGCTCGAGGCCGCCGGCGTCACCGTGCACGGCGACCGCGAGGGACTGGTGCCCGCCGACGACGTGGACTGGGGGGAGGAGTACCTCAGCATGGACATCGCGCTCAAGGTGGTCGACGGGGTCGAGGGGGCTATCGAGCACATCGCCCGCTGGTCCTCCGGGCACACCGAGGCCATCTCCACCCGCAGCATCGACGTGGCGGACCGGTTCTGCGCGCGGGTCGACGCGGCCGCCGTGATGGTCAACGCCTCCACCGCGTGGACCGACGGGGAGATGTTCGGCTTCGGCGCCGAGATCGGGATCTCCACCCAGAAACTCCACGCCCGCGGCCCCATGGGGCTCGAGGAACTCACCAGCACCAAGTGGATCGCCCACGGCAAGGGGCACGTGCGGCCGTAAGGTCCGCCCGCCCGGGCCGCCCGCGGCCCGCCACCGACGACCCCGAACCGAGAGGATCCACCCCATGGACCGAGCCCGCACCGCCCAACGACCGGCCTTCGAGAGCATCGACCACGTGATCGACGCCCTCGGCGGGCAGGGGTACCTCGCCGACCGCTCGACCGCGACCGTCGTCTACCTCGCCGACCGGCTGGGCAAGCCGCTGCTCATCGAGGGGCCCGCGGGCGTCGGGAAGACCGAGCTCTCCAAGGCGGTCGCCGCGGCCACGGAGGCCGAGCTCATCCGGCTCCAGTGCTACGAGGGCGTGGACGAGGCCCGGGCGCTGTACGAGTGGAACCACGCCAAGCAGATCCTGCGCATCCAGGCCGGCCAGGGTGAGGGCTGGGACTCGACGCGGGACGACGTCTTCTCCGAGGAGTTCCTGCTGTCCCGGCCGCTGCTCACCGCGATCCGCCGGAGCGAGCCCACGGTGCTGCTGGTGGACGAGGTGGACAAGGCCGACATCGAGATCGAGGGCCTGCTCCTGGAGGTGCTCAGCGACTTCGCGGTGACGATCCCCGAGCTCGGCACCATCGAGGCCACGCGCAAGCCGTTCGTGGTCCTGACCTCCAACGCGGCCCGGGAACTCTCCGAGGCCCTCAAGCGTCGCTGCCTCTACCTCCACCTCGACTTCCCGACCCCGGAGCTCGAGCGCAAGATCCTCGCCTCGCGGGTTCCCGAGCTGGACGACCGGCTGGCCGAGCAGCTCGTGCGCGTGGTCGGGGTGCTGCGGGCGATGGCGCTGAAGAAGGTGCCGAGCGTGTCCGAGACGATCGACTGGGGCCGCACCCTGGTGGCGCTGGGACTGGACACGATCGACGACGAGACCGTCCTGCAGACCCTCGGCGTGGTGCTCAAGCACCAGTCCGACCAGCTTCGCGCGGCCGCCGAGCTGCGGCTCAACTAGGAGACCGGGCACATGGCCAAGGGCACGCCGGGCGGGATGTCCGGACACCTCGTCGACTTTGTGGGCGCCCTTCGCCGCAAGGGCATCCCCGTCGGACCCAGCGAGGCGGTCGACGCGGCGGCGGCGATGGTGCACATCGACCTGCTCGACCGCGCGGCGCTGCGGGAGGCGCTCGCCGCGACGATCCTCCACAAGGCCACCCATCGCGGGGTGTTCGACCAGCTCTTCGACCTGTGGTTCCCGGCCGCCGTCGGTGCCCACGTGGCGCCGGACGCCGCCACCCTGGAGGTGGAGATACCGACCGACGACGACGGCAAGGTGGATCCCGAGGCCCTGAACGAGCTCATCGCCTCGCTGCTGCTCGAGGACACCGAGGAGTCACGGGCCAAGGCCCGGGCCCTGGCGGAACTGCTGGTGGAGCAGCTCGGCTCGTACGACTCGGCGGGCGGGCAGAGGTTCTCCGCCTATCAGGCGCTGAGCCCGCTCGACACCTCCGCGATCATGCGGAAGATCCTCGACGGACTGCTCGGCGCGGACCCCATGGACCCCGACGGGGCCACCAGGCACGCCGAGAAGTCGGCCGCCGCCAACTCCGCGGCGGACATGGTGCGGGGCTTCCTGCGCGAGGTCGCCGACGAGACCAGGCGGCGCACGGCCGAGACGGTGGGCCGCGACCGGGTGGCCGACTACGCGGTGGGACCCGCCGCCGAGCAGGTGGACTTCCTCCGGGCCAACGACCAGGACCTCCAGGCGCTGCGGCGCCGGGTGGGGCCGCTCGCCCGGCAGCTCGGCAGCCGCCTGGCGGCGCGGCGGCGCAGGCACCGGCACGGGGCGATCGACATGCGCAAGACCATGCGCCGGTCCATGTCGACCGGCGGGGTGCCCGTCGAGCTGGTGCTCCGCAAGCCCCGCCCCGCGCGGCCAGAGCTGGTGGTCCTGTGCGACGTCTCGGGCTCGGTGGCGGGATTCAGCCACTTCACCCTGCAGCTGGTGCACTCCCTGCGCGAGCAGTTCTCGCGCGTCCGGGTGTTCGCGTTCGTCGACACCACCGACGAGGTGACCTCGTTCTTCGAGACCGGGTCCGATCTCGGGTCGGCGATGAGCCGGATGGTCCGCGAGGCGGAGATCGTCACCTACGACGGCCACTCGGACTACGGGCACGCCCTGTCGGGGTTCGCCGACCGCTACGCCCACACGCTCACCCGGACCGGCTCGCTGCTCATCCTGGGGGACGGCCGCAACAACTACCGGGACCCGTCGGTGGACGCGCTCGAGTTCGTCAGCGAACGGGTCGGCCACACCCACTGGCTCAACCCCGAGCCCAGGCGTCAGTGGGGGACCGGCGACTCCGCCGCCTCGTTGTATGCCCAGTACGTGCCCATGCACGAGTGTCGCAACGTCGAACAGCTGACGAAGGTCGTCGCGGGCCTGCTCCCGGTGTGAGGGTGCCCCGATAGGCTCGTCCCATGCGTCTCGGGATCGATTTCGGCACCACCCACACGGTGGTGGCCGCCGTGGACCGGGGAAACTACCCCGTCGTCGCCTTCACCGACCCCGACGGTGACGCCCACGACGGGTTCCCCTCCGTCGTCGCGGCCGTCGACGGCGGCCTCGTGTTCGGCTTCCAGGCGCTCGCCGCCGCGGCGGACGGGTATCCGGTGCTGCGGTCCTTCAAGCGCCTCCTGGCCGAGCCGGACGTCACCGCCGACACCCCCGTCCGGATCGGCGGTCGGCACGCCCCCGACGCGGTGCGGGTGACGGTGGGCGAACTCCTCCCGGGCTTCCTCGCCGCGGTGCGCACCGCCCTCGTGCACGACTCGACGGCGGCGGAGCGGCTCGCCGACGAGGGGATCGGCCCCGTCGTCGTCGCCGTCCCCGCCCACGCCCTGGGGGCCCAACGGTTCCTCACCCTCGACGCGTTCCACGACGCCGGGTTCCACGTCGAGGGCATGGTCAACGAGCCCTCGGCCGCCGGTTTCGAGTACACGCACCGGCGCGCCGGGACCGTCACCGGGCGGCGCCGCCGCGTCGTGGTCTACGACCTCGGGGGTGGCACCTTCGACGCCTCCCTCGTCGCCGTGGACGGCGTCGCCCACGAGGTGCTCGACACCGTCGGCATCAACCGGCTGGGCGGGGACGACCTCGACGACGTGCTGGTGGAGCTGGCCGTGTCCGCTGCGGGGAGGACGCTCGCCGATCTCGACCACGCCGACCGGCTGGTCCTGCGGGAGGACTGCCGCGACGCCAAGGAGCGACTCGCGCCGCAGAGTCGGCGGGTCGCGGTCGACGTCGCCGGCACGCCGGTGACGCTGACCGTGGACTCGGTGTACGAGGCCTGCCGCCCGCTCGTCGACGCCACGGTCGCCGCGATGGCGCCGCTGGTGGACGGGTTGCTGGACGGGGACCCCGACCTCGCGGACCTCGCGGGGGTGTACCTCGTGGGCGGGGCGTCCGGTTTCCCGCTGGTTCCCCGGACCCTCCGGGAGACCTTCGGGCGGCGTGTCCACCGCTCGCCCATGCCCTGGGCGTCCACGGCGGTCGGACTGGCGATCGCCGCGGATCCCGGTTCCGGGTACTCGCTCACCGACCGGCTCTCACGGGGGGTCGGGGTGTTCCGCGAGTCGGATGACGGTCGCCGGACGGTGTTCGACCCGCTCCTCACCCCGGACCTCCAGGTGGCCCCCGGATCGGTCGCGACCGTGACCCGGCGCTACCGCCCCGCCCACGACCTGGGCCGATACCGGTTCGTGGAGTACACGCGTGTCGACCCGGACGGCGAACCCCGCGGGGACATCGCGCCGCTGGCCACCGTGACGTTCCCCTTCGACCCGGCGCTGCAGGGACGTGAGCCGGGCGAGCTGTCCGGGTTGCCCGTCCGCCGCTGGGAGGGTGGCCCGCTCGGCGAGGTCGAGGAGACGTACCGGGTGGACGGCACGGGGATGGTCACCGTCGAGATCGTCGACCTCGCCTCCGGGCACCGCGTGCGCCACGGCTGGGGCACGGGTGGGGGCTGAAGCCGGTCCGGACCGATAGACTCGGCGACCATGACCACGACGGGGACCGCCGCGGGCGCCGGGCGCCGCATCGGAGTGATGGGCGGGACGTTCGATCCCATCCACCACGGGCACCTCGTGGCGGCCAGCGAGGTGGCGCACCGGTTCGACCTCGACGACGTCGTGTTTGTTCCCACCGGTGAGCCGTGGCAGAAGCACGGACGGACGGTCTCGCCCGCCGAGGACCGGTATCTGATGACCGTGATCGCGACGGCCTCCAACCCCCGGTTCTCGGTCAGTCGCGTGGACATCGACCGGCAGGGTCCCACCTTCACCGTCGACACGCTGAGGGACCTGCTGCGGCAGCACCCGGGCACGGAGCTGTTCTTCATCACCGGCGCCGACGCGCTGGAGAAGATCCTCACCTGGCGCGGCTGGGAGGAGATGTTCGGTCTGGCCACGTTCGTCGGGGTGTCCCGCCCGGGCTTCGAACTCTCGGACACCCACCTCCAGCAGATCGGTGACGATCGGGTCCACCTGCTCGAGATCCCGGCGCTGGCCATCTCGTCGACCGAGTGCCGCCGCCGCGCCGGCGCCGACGCCCCGGTCTGGTACCTCGTGCCGGACGGCGTGGTCCAGTACATCGCCAAACGCAATCTCTACCGACCCGAGGGCTCCACCAGGCTCGACGGGAAGCCCGCCGCGACGGCCCCGGTACACCGGGAGCCCGTCACCACCGACCCCCACTCCGAGGAGAACCCCCAGTGACCGCAAGCCCCCAGGCCATCGAGATCGCCGGCGTCGCCGCCCGCGCCGCGGACGAGAAGCTGGCGACGGACATCGTCGTGATCGACGTCTCCGGACAGCTCATCATCACCGACTGCTTCGTGCTCGCCTCCGCCGAGACGGAGCGCCAGGTCAACGCCGTCGTCGACGAGATCGAGGACAAGCTCCGCGAGGCGGGACACAAGCCGCTCCGGCGCGAGGGCACCCGCGAGGGGCGCTGGGCCCTCCTGGACTACAACGATGTCGTGATCCACGTCCAGCACGTCGACGAGCGCGAGTACTACTCGCTCGACCGCCTGTGGAAGGACTGCCCCGTCGTGGAGGTCGAGGGCGTGGAGACCACCCGCAGGGACGCGGCGTCGACCGCCGGCGCCGACGACTCGCTCGCCCCCGAGGAGCCGCAGCGGGATCAGGGGCTCTGACACCCCGGTGACCCGTCGTCTCATCCTCCTGCGTCACGGACAGACGCACTACAACGCCGCGTTCCGGATGCAGGGACAGCTGGACACCGAGCTCAGCGAGCTGGGGGTCCAGCAGGCGCACGCGGTCGGGCGCGCCCTGGCGCCTCGTCGACCCTGGACCGTCCTGTCCTCGGACCTGCAGCGCGCCCGCGAGACGGCGCGGGCCCTGGCGTCCGAGGTCGGGCTCGAGGTGCGGACCGACGCCCGGCTGCGGGAGACCGACCTGGGCACGTGGCAGGGGATGAGCCACTCCGAGGTCGACGAGTTGTGGCCGGAGGCGCGGATGCGCTGGCGCAGCACCCCCCGGTGGTCTCCGCCGGAGGGCGAGAGCCGGCTCGACGTGGCCCGGCGGACCCGCCAGGTGGTCGACGAGCTGGTGGACTCCTCTCCCGGGTGGAGCGAGCACCCGGCCGTGATCGTGGCCCACGGGGGTGCGATCGCCGCGCTCACCGCCGCCCTGCTCGAGCTCCCCGTCGAGCAGTACCCGATCTTCAACGGCCTGGGGAACACGTGCTGGGTGCAGTTGTCCGCGCATCCCCGGCCCTCCGGGGCCGCCGCGCTCCCGACCCCTGAGATCGGTCCCACGACGGACGGGGCCCGCGACGTCCTGTGGCGGTTGGACCAGTGGAACGCCGGCCTCACGCCCCCGGGGGTCCCGTCATGACCGTCCGTCTGGTCACCGATTCCAGCGCGGACCTGCCCGAGGCGTGGGTCCGCGAGTTCGGCATCACCGTCGTGGGCCTGCACGTGGTCGAGGAGGGGGACCGGGCGGTGTCGACCGCCGCGGTCACCCCGGACGAGCTGGCGGAGATCTACCGGGGGCTGCTGGAGGACCCTGACTGCACGGGCATCGTCTCGGTGCACCTCTCGCGTCAGCTGTCCCGCACGTGGCAGTCCGCCGCCGACGCGGCCACGAGGTTCGGCGGCCGGGTCCTGGTCTCCGACTCCCGCGGCGCCGGGATGTCGTTCGGGGCCGCCGTCGCCCAGAGCGCGTGGGCCGCCAAGAACGGGCTCGGGCTGTCCGCCACGTACGAGTTGGTGGAGCGGCTGTGCCGGGGGGCATCGACGTTCGCCGCACTGGAATCGTTGGACAGTCTGCGTCGCGGTGGCCGGATCAGCGCGGTGGCCGCGATCTTCGGCAGCGCGCTCTCCATGCGGCCGGTCATCGTGCTGCGGGGCGGCTCGGTCGACCTGGCGGCCAAGGCCCGCACCACCACCAAGGCCCACCAGAGACTCCGGGCCCTGCTCCGCGACGAGGTGGGCCGGGGCGACGTGCTGGTGGCCGTCCACCACCACCAGGCCCCCGAGCGCGCGGAGGAGATGGCCACGGAGATCCGCAAGGAGACGCCGTTCCCGGAGCGCGTGCTGGTCGTCGAGTTCGACGAGGTCCTGGCGTGGCACCTGGGCCCGGGGACCGTGGGCGTCTCCGTGACCGACCTCGTGGACACCGGATTCCCCATCCCTCCCGTCTCTCCACAGGGCGGCCCCTGACGCGCGGTCGCGACCCGGGGCGGAGGCGGCGGCCGGGTTAGGTTCGGCGCATGTCCTCCGACCCCCGGTCGCGGTCCGCGACCACCGGTGACCCCGCCCGGGACCCGGCCCGCGCGGCCACCCTCCAGCGTCTGGCCGGCGTGACCGGCCCGGCGGCCCCGGAACCTCCGGCCGACCCCGCCACCCGGACCACCCCGGTGGCAGCGCCCCCGGTGCCGTGGGCCGACTCCGATCCGGACGGCAGGCGTCCCGAACGGGTGCCGCCCTCGGATCCCGACCCGGGCGCGTGGGCCGACCCTCCGTGGTGGCGCCGTGTCCGGTGGGCCCCAGACAGGGTGGCGGGGATCGCCCTGGTGGTGCTCGTCCTGGGCCTCGGGGCGTTCTCCGTCCATCGCCTGCTCGCCGCCGTGCCCGACGGGCCGCCGGTCCCGGATCTGGCGCTCGCGACCCCCGGCCAGACGGTCCCCGCCGACGGCTCGGCCGCACCCTCCACGTCCGTGGCCCAGAGCCCGAGCCCGAGCCCGACCGCGGTGGCCGCGGGAGGGGCCGACCAGCCCGTGGTTGTCTCGGTCGTCGGCCTCGTGGGCCGCAGCGGCCTGGTCACGGTGGCCCCCGGGGCCCGGGTGGCGGACGCCCTCGACCGCGCGGGCGGCGTGCTGGACGGCGGCGACCGCGACGGGCTCAACCTGGCACGGAGGGTGGTCGACGGCGAGCAGATCTTGGTGGGCGTGGCCCCGGGCCCCGACGGACCGCGCGGTCCGCGCAGTGGCATCGTGGGCGCGGAGCCGGTCCCCGCGGCGGCGGCCGGGCCCGCGCCCCCTGCCGCGCCGGCCGCCCCCGGCGCCCCCCCCCCCGGAAGGGGGCCGGTCAACCCCAACCCCGCCGACGCCGCGACGCTCGACACCCTGCCGGGGGTGGGGCCGGTGACGGCGGCGGCGATCCTCTCGTGGCGGGCGGCCAACGGCGGGGTCGCGGGCGGCGAGCAACTCGCCCGGGGGGGGGGCGGCGGGGCCCCCGCCCCGTGCCCCCCCCGGCCAGTGGGATCCCCTGCCTCCCCCCGCCATA
>NZ_CALMYY010000018.1 GCF_937873725.1 uncultured Dietzia sp. | reverse complement strand
AGACCTGCCCGGGGCAGAAGCGTCGGGGATCCGGGCCCGCCGAGCGATACGCCCCTGCGTGATATGTGTCCTGAATCCGAGAAGACTCCAAGACGCCCAAGAGAAAAAGTAAAGTCCCGCTTAATGCGCGCGCAATCGGCTGGCATGGACGCAGTGTGAGCGCGGTGGACGCTCGCCCTGCCTGGTGTGACGGCGTGGGTAGTGGCGTTCGGATGTCAGAACCGCAGCGCGCGTGCGCCGTAGGCTGGATCGCAGTCCGTATTTGCCGCGCAGTACCGTTTCCCGAACCGACCCGAGGAGAAGCCGATGCCCGACACCCCGCCCCTGAAGCTCGGCTACAAGGCGTCAGCCGAGCAGTTCGGCCCCCGAGACCTCGTGGAATACGCGGTCCTGGCCGAGCAGGCGGGCATGGACTCGGCCACGGTCTCCGATCATTTCCAGCCGTGGCGTCACGATGGCGGGCATGCGCCGTTCTCCCTGTCGTGGATGACCGCGGTGGGGGAGCGCACCGAGCGACTGCAGCTCGGGACCTCGGTGCTCACGCCGACCTTCCGCTACAACCCCGCCGTGCTCGCCCAGGCCTTCGCCACCATGGCGTGCCTGTACCCGAACCGCATCTTCCTGGGCGTCGGCACCGGCGAGGCGCTCAACGAGATCGCCACCGGCCACCAGGGTGAGTGGCCGGAGTTCAAGGAGCGCTTCGCCCGCCTCCGCGAATCCGTCCGCCTCATGCGCGAGCTGTGGACCGGAGAGACCACCACCTTCGAGGGTGACTACTACACCACCAAGGACGCCTTCCTCTACGACGTGCCCGCCGACGGCGTCCCGGTGTACATCGCCGCCGGCGGCCCGGTCGTGGCCAAGTACGCGGGCCGGGTGGGCGACGGCTTCATCTGCACCTCCGGCAAGGGCATGGGCCTCTACACCGACAAGCTGCTGCCGGCCGTCGACGAGGGCGCGGGGATCAACGAGCGCGACTCCTCGGCCATCGACCGGATGATCGAGATCAAGATCAGCTACGACCCGGACCCGGCCGCAGCCCTGGAGAACTGCCGCTTCTGGGCGCCACTCTCACTCACCCCCGAGCAGAAGCACTCCGTGGACTCGCCGCGCGAGATGGAACGACTGGCCGACGAACTGCCCATCGAGCAGGTCGCCAAGCGCTGGATCGTCACCTCCGACCCCGACGACGCCGTGGAGCAGGTCAAGCAGTACGTCGACGCGGGACTGAACCACCTGGTCTTCCACGCGCCCGGCCACGACCAGAAGCGCTTCCTCGACCTGTTCTCCACCGATCTCGAACCGCGACTGAGGGCTCTGAAATGACCGAAGAACACCATCTCGCCGGCCCGGACACGGCGGACCTCGGAGGTCTGGAAGGCATCCTCGGCGGGCAGTCCTCCGTCCGCGTCCTGCGGTATCCGCACGAGACCGAGCCGGATGAGGAGGGAAACACCACCGAGTGGCATTGCGACATCGTCGTCGTCGACGACATGCCCGCGCCGGGGTTCTCCACCTATGCCACCATCGGCGCGCGCGAGCTCCCCACCAACGTCACCACGCCCGAGGGGCGACAGATCCGCAGCGAGTTCGTCACCGTCGGCCGCACCGGGCACCGCGCCATGGCCGACGTCCTGGACGCGTGCGCCCTGGCCGTGGCCACCGGCTCCATCCACGTGGCGCCCGGCGCGGTGATCCCGGGCGCGGTGGGCCTGGTCGACACGGGTCGGCGCTGCGAGCACCTGGTCCTCACCCCGCCGTTCCTGTGGCCCGAGCTGCAGGTGGTGGACGAGACCGGCGGCCCCGACGGCACCGGGCCGCTGCTCACGCGACTGCAGGCCGTGCCCATCACCACCGCGGAGATGTCCGCGATCGGCCGCGACGGCGCCGACGCGCTGTTCGGGCTGCTCGACGCCGCCAACGCCGACGTCACCGACCCGGACCGGCCGAGCGTGGTGTGAGCGCGGCGCTCGTGCGGGTGCTCGACACGGCCGCCGGGCGGATGGTCGCCGAGGCCACGGCGCTCGGGATCGCGCGGGTGGAGTGGGTGGGGCCGGGCTTAGTGGGGCCGGGCGCGGTGCTGGTGGACGCGGCGGTGCCGGACGCCCGCGAGCGCGACGAGGCGCGCGACCCCGACCCCGGCGCGGCGGCCGGCCACCTGGCCCGCCTGGCGGACCAGCTCCGGGCGTACTGCGCCGGTGAGCTGCGCGGGTTCGACGTCCCGGTGGACTGGGCGGCCGCGGGCGTGCACGACGGCTTCTCTCGCGAGGTCTACCGCGAGATCCAGCACATCCCCTACGGCCAGACCGCGACCTACGGGCAGATCGCCGTGGACGCCGGGCGGCCCCGCACCGCCCGCAGGGTCGGGCGGCTGTGCAGCCTCGTCCCCGTGCCGTTGGTCATCCCCGTGCACCGCGTGATCCGCGCCGACGGCGGGATGGGCCGCTGCCCCGGCCACCGGCTCCGGCTGCTGGAGCACGAGCGCCGCAACCTCGCCGCGGCCGCGCCGGTGGGACTGCCAGCGGTGTGACGTAGCGCCCGGCGTGGTTACTCTGGCGGCAACCCGACCGCCGACCACGACCCACCGCCGACCACGACCCACGGGGGAACCCATGACCGTCGGAGACGTCACCGCCGCACCGACCGCCGAGACCGCGATCGGGAGGTTCCTCCGGGTCCGCGGCCTCACCGACCGGCTGGCCTCCCGGCTCAGCCCCGAGGACCAGGTCCCGCAGTCCATGACCGCGGCCAGCCCCGCCGCCTGGCACCGCGCGCACACCACCTGGTTCTTCGAGGAGTTCGTCCTGGGCGGGCTGCCCGGGTACGCCCCGCCCGAGCCGATCTTCCGGTTCCTGTTCAACTCCTACTACGAGGCCGTGGGCCCGCGGCAACCCCGGCCCGAGCGGGGCCTCATCACCCGACCGGGCGTGGCGGAGATCGGGGACTTCCGCGCGCGGGTCGACAGCGAGGTGGTGGCGGCCCTCGAGGCGGGCCGGGTCGACGAGCGGGGGCTGGAGCTGCTCGAACTGGGCTGCCACCACGAGCAGCAGCACCAGGAGCTCCTGCTCATGGACCTCAAGCACCTCTTCTCCCACAACCCCACCGATCCGGTCTACGTGGACAGGCCGGCCGACCCGGCGGTGGCGGCGCCGGGGGAGCCGGGGTGGGTCGAGCAGGCCGAGGGGCTCGCGTGGGTCGGCGCCGCGGAGCCGGGCGCCGGCGGCTCCGCCGACGGGGGCGCCCACGGCGGGTTCTCCTACGACAACGAGCGCCCCCGCCACCGCGTGTGGCTCCCCGGCGGCCACGTGGCCACCCGGCAGGTGACGGTGGCCGACTGGACGCGGTTCATGGCCGACGGCGGGTACTCCCGCCCCGAGCTGTGGCTCTCCGACGGCTGGGCCACCGTGCAGGCCGAGGGCTGGGACGCGCCCGGCTACTGGCGGCGCGAGGCCGACGGCGGGTGGACCACCTTCACCCTCTCGGGCCGGCGCCCGGTGGTCGGCGCCGAGCCCGTCCTCCACGTCTCCTTCTACGAGGCCGACGCCTACGCCCGCTGGGCCGGCGCGCGGCTGCCCACCGAGTTCGAGTGGGAGGTCGCCGCCGGCGGGTGGCCCGTTCGCGACGAGCTCGACCCCGCGCGCTGCCATCCGCTGCCCGCGGGCGAGCGCGCGACCGGCGGCGTGTGGGAGTGGACCGCCAGCGCCTACCTGCCCTATCCCGGGTTCGTCGCCGAGGAGGGCGCGGCCGGCGAGTACAACGGCAAGTTCATGTCCGACCAGCACGTCCTGCGCGGCGGCAGCGCCCTCACGCCCGCCGGCCACACCCGGCCGACGTACCGGAACTTCTTCCCCGCCGCCTCGCGCTGGGCGGCCACGGGACTGCGGCTCGCGCGATGACGACGAGGGCCGCCGACCCCCACACCGCCGCGCTGGAATCGGACCTGCGCGAGGGGTTCTTCCGCGACCCGCCGACCGTGCCGCCGCGGTGGTTCTATGACGAGAAGGGCAGCCTGCTGTTCGACCGGATCACCCGGCTGGCCGAGTACTACCCCACCCGGGCGGAGGCCGAGATCCTGCGGGCGCGGGCCGCGGACATCGTGGGCGCGGCGGGGACCGTGGTGGAGCTCGGGGCCGGGACCTGCGAGAAGACGCGGGTGCTGCTGGACGTGCTCGCCGCGCGCGCGGGCGCGCCGCGGTTCGTGCCCGTCGACATCAGCACCGAGATGCTCCTCGACACCGCCCGCGCGCTGGCCGCCGAGTACCCGGGCCTGCGCGTCGAGCCGGTGGTCGGCGACCTCACCGCCCTCGACGGGCCCCTGCCGGGCGAGCCGGGCGGCCGGCTGGTGCTGTTCCTCGGTGGGACCGTCGGGAACTTCGACGAGGCCCAGCGGGCGGGGTTCCTGACGATGCTCCGCGGCGTCATGGACCCGGGCGACCGGCTCGCCCTGGGCTTCGACCTGGTCAAGGACCCCGGGCGGCTGGTGGCGGCCTACGACGACGCCGCCGGCGTCACCGCCGAGTTCAACCTCAACATGCTCGACGTGATCGCCCGGACCGTCCCGAGCACGGGCCTGGACCGCCGCGACTTCCGGCACGAGGCGGTGTGGAACGCCGGGGAGAGTCGGATCGAGATGTGGTTGCGCGCGGTGCGGGACGTGCGGATCGACTTCCCCACGCTCGGGCGCGGGCGGACCCTGGCCGCCGGCGAGGGGATCCGCACCGAGATCGCGCGGAAGTTCGAGCCCGGCGCCCTGGTCGACGAGCTCGCGGGTCACGGGTTCCTCGGCAGGGCGGTGTGGACGGACGGGGCGGGCGACTTCGGGCTCGCGCTCGTCGTCGTCGACTAGCGTCTTCCCGGTCGCCGTCCCCGGTCGGTGTCGTACGTGTGTTCTATGATCTGGGGCATGGAACGGGGAGAGCGCGACGCGCGGGAGACGGTGGGGCAGGGCCCGGTGGCCGCTCCGCTCGAGCTCGTGCTCGCCTTCCTCGAGGCCTCCGTGGAGACCCTGTGCCGGGTGGACTGGGCGGGGCATGACCCGGAGGCGCTGGTCGCCGCCGTGGGCCGCGCCGAGACCGCCGCCCGCCGGCTGGAGTCCGCCGGATCGCGGGCCACGGCGGAGCTGGCGGCCCTGCACCGGCAACGGGGTCGGAGCGCCGGTGGGGTGGCCGCGATGCTGGCGGAGAAGCTGGGCCTGGCCCGCGGGGTGATCCACGGGCGGATCGAGGCGGGCGGGAGGCAGGCCACCCCGGCCGGGCGGGCGGCGGCGGACGGGACGATCAGCGCCGAGCACGAGCGGATCATCGCCAGGGCGGTCTCCGGGCTGCCCGGGACGCTCGGCGGGGCGGCCACCACACGATTCGCCGAGGAGCTCACGGAGTTCGCGCGCACCGCCGCGCCGGCGCAGCTGCGGGCGGAGGCCGCCCGGCGGGTCGCCGCCCTGTGCCCCGAACGCGGGAAGGACCGCGAGGAGCACCAGGAACGGCAGCGCTCGGCCAGGCTCGGCGCGGTCCGGCCCGACGGCACCAGCAGCCTCACCATGACGCTCACGCCCCGCGCCCGCGCGCTGGTCGAGCGGGCGCTGTGCGATTTCGGCGGTCCCGGCGGGGCGGTGGCGTGCGAGCCGGGCTCCGACGAGCGCACACCGGAGCAGCGGGCGCACGACGCGCTGGTGCACCAGTGGGCGCTCGGCTCGACCGTCGACCCCGCCCGGCCCGCGGGCGTCGCCACCATCGTGGTCCGCGTGACGCCCGAGCAGCTCGAGGACCCCACCGCGCTCGTGGAGACCGACTCCGGCACCCAGCTCAGCGTCCGCCAGGCCGTCTCCATGGCCGGGTCCATGCCGTGGTTCGTCTCGCTGTTGCGCGACGGCCGCGAGGAACTGCACCGGATCGACGTCGACGCCCACCCCGAACGGCGCCTGGCCTCCGCCCTCCAACGCCTGGTCCTCTACGCCGCGCACGGAGGGTGCACCTTCCCGGGATGCAGCGCGCCGGCCAGGCGGAGTCAGTTCCACCACGTCAGGGAATGGTCGCGAGGCGGACCCACCACCGTCGGCAACGGTGCGCTGGGGTGTCCGGTGCACCACGGCTTCGTCGGCGAGGGGCCGTCGTCGTGGAGGACCGTCGTCGATCCGGGCTCGCCCGGCCGCTGCACCTGGCTTCCGCCCGGGGTCGACAGGCTCACAGATGTGTGATGCGCGCGCGGCTGACGGCCGCGCGGGTGACGGCCGCGCGTGCGACGCGCGCGCCTCCGCGGCGACCGGCGTGCCCACATGGGGTGTACGGGGTGTGCCGGGCGGTCGGCGCTGTCACAATGCCCAGGTGCCCGATTCTCGCCTGCCAGACCCGCTCACGTCCGAGTCGTCGGAGGGTGGGTCCCCCGGGTCCGACACCGCCGGACCCACCATCCCGTCCCCGGTGACCGGCGACCCGCTCTCTTCCTCCGCCGTCTACGTCGCGGCGCCGGAGGGCGACACCGGGAAGTCGACCGTCGCCCTGGGGCTGCTGCGCATCCTCGCCGGGACCGTGCAGCGGGTGGGGCTGTTCCGCCCGGTCACCGTGGTGCCGCGGGCCACGGACCCGGGGCCCGGGCGCGACCGCATCGTGGAGATGCTGCTGCAGCACACGACCGTCGACCTGGCGTACGAGGACTGCATCGGCGTGACCAACGTGCGCGTCCACGAGGACAGGGACGCGGCGCTGACGGAGATCGTGGACAGGTATCACGCCGTGGCCCGGCAGTGCGACGTGGTGGTGATCCTCGGGACCGACTACACGGGGGTGCCCAGCCCCACCGAGTTCGACTTCAACGCGACCGTCGCCGTCAACCTCGGCGCCCCCGTCCTCCTGGTGATCCGCGGCGCCGACCGCACACCCGAGGAGATCGGCACCAACGCCCGGCTCACGCTGGAGGAGCTGTACCTCGAGCACGCCCACCCGGTGGGGATCGTGGTCAACCGGTGCCAGCCCGACGCGCTGGAGGCGATCCAGGGCGAGCTCGCCCACCTCGACCTCCCGGTGTGGACCCTGCCCAGCCAGGCCCTGCTCACCGCGCCCACCATGGGTGAGCTCAAGGACGCGGTCGACGGCACCCTGTACTCCGGCGACCCCGCCCTGCTGGACCGCGAGGTCATGGCCGTGATGGTCGGCGGGATGACCGGCGACAGGATCCTGGAGCGGCTGGTCGACGGGATGGTGGTGATCGTCCCCGCCGACCGCACCGACGCCGTGCTCGCGATCCTCACCGCGCACGCCGCGGAGGGCTTCCCCTCGCTGGCCGGGATGATCTGGAACGGCGGCCTCATGCCGAACCCGGCGATGGACCGGCTGGTCCACGGGATGCGCTCCACGCTGCCCATCATCTGCACCGACCACGGCACCTACGACACCGCACGCGTGGCCGCCGACACCCGCGGCCGCGTCTACTCCGGCTCCGGGCGCAAGGTCGAGACCGCGCTCAGCCTCATGGAGAAGCACGTCGACACCGAGGAGCTCCTCGCCCGGCTGCGGGTGGACACCCCCGACGTCATGACGCCGCAGATGTTCGAGCACCAACTCCTCGAGCGCGCCCGCGCGGACAAGCGGCACATCGTCCTCCCCGAGGGCGACGACGACCGCATCCTCCACGCCGCCGGCCGGCTGCTGCGCCGGGACGTGGCCGACCTGACGATCCTCGGCGATCCCGACGCGGTGCGCCGCCGCGCCGACGAGCTGGGGATCGACCTGTCCGGCGCGGAGATCCTCGACCCGCGGACCAGCGAGCACGCCGAGCGGTTCGCCGTGGAGTACGCCGAGCTGCGCAAGCACAAGGGCATGACCCTGGACGTGGCGCGTGACCGCATCCTCGACATCTCCTACTTCGCCACGATGATGGTGTACACCGGCCTCGCGGACGGCATGGTCTCGGGCGCCGCGCACACCACCGCGCACACCGTCCGGCCGGCGCTGGAGATCATCCGGACCCGGCCCGACGTGGAGACCGTCTCCAGCGTGTTCCTCATGTGCCTGTCGGACCACGTCCTGGCGTTCGGCGACTGCGCGGTCGTGCCCGACCCCACCGCCGAGCAGCTCGCCGACATCGCCCTCTCCTCGGCGGAGACGGCCTCCCGGTTCGGGGTGGAGCCGCGGGTGGCCCTGCTGTCGTACTCCACCGGCGACTCGGGCACCGGGGCGGACGTGGACAAGGTGCGGGAGGCCACCGCGATCGTGCGGTCGCGGATCGCGGAGGCCGCCCCGGGTGATCCGGTGGCGGACCTGGTGGTGGACGGGCCCCTGCAGTTCGACGCGGCCGTCGACCCCACCGTGGCACGCCAGAAGATGCCCGACTCGCCCGTCGCGGGGCGCGCCACCGTGCTGGTGTTCCCCGACCTCAACACCGGCAACAACACCTACAAGGCCGTGCAACGCACCGCCGGGGCCGTGGCGATCGGCCCGGTTCTGCAGGGACTGCGCAAGCCCATCAACGACCTCTCGCGCGGTGCGCTGGTGGAGGACATCGTCAACACCGTCGCCATCACGGCCGTCCAGGCGCAGGGTGTCGCAGCCGCCGCCGGGGAGGGCCGGTCATGACCCGCGTGCTCGTCATCAACTCCGGGTCCTCCTCGCTCAAGCTGCAGATCATCGACACCGGGGCCGCCGCCGGGGCCGAGCTGGCGTGGGCGCTGGTCGAGCGAATCGGGGAGCCCGTCGGCACGCTCACCGTGCGCCGCAGCGCCCTGACCGGGTCCCCGGCAGAGGAGCGCACCGTCCAGGCCGGGTTCGCGGACCACTCGGCCGCTCTCGCCCGCGTCCTCGAGCTGGCGGGCGAGCTCCGGGTGCACCCCACCGACCTGGGTGTCGAGGCGATCGGCCACCGGGTCGTCCACGGCGGGCCGGCCTTCCACTCGCCGGTCGAGGTCACCCCCGCGGTGGAGGCGGACATCGAGAAGCTCGAACTGCTGGCCCCCCTCCACAACCCCGCCAACCTGCGCGGGATCCGCGTGGCCCGCGAGTTGCTGCCCGGCCTGCCCCACGTCGCGGTGTTCGACACGGGCTTCTTCCACACGCTGCCCGCCGCCGCGCACACCTACGCGATCGACCGCGAGGTGGCCCGCAAGTGGGACCTGCGCCGGTACGGGTTCCACGGCACCAGCCATGAGTTCGTCTCCCGCCGCACCGCCGACCTCCTGGGCAGGCCCTACGGCGAGCTCAACCAGATCGTGCTGCACCTGGGCAACGGCGCCTCGGCGTCGGCGATCACCGGCGGCCGCGCCGTCGACACCTCCATGGGCCTGACCCCCCTCGAGGGCCTGGTCATGGGCACCAGGCCCGGGGACCTCGACCCCGGTCTGGTCATCCACCTCATCCGCGACCGCGGGATGAGCCCGGAGGACGTCTCCACCCTGCTCAACCGTAGGTCGGGGCTCGAGGGGCTCTCGGGCGCCCGGGACTTCCGGGAACTGCTCTCGAGGGTCGACGACGGCGACGCGGACGCCGTGCTCGCCTACGACGTGGTGATCCACCGCCTGCGCCGCTACATCGGCGGCTACTGGGCGGTCCTCGGCGAGGTCGACGCCATCACGTTCACCGCCGGGGTCGGGGAGAACGTCGCCCGCCTGCGGGCCGACGCGCTGTCCACCCTCGGGACCTGGGGAGTGGAGATCGACCGGGCGGCCAACGAGACCGGTTCCGGCGAGCGGATCATCTCCACCCCGGGCAGCCGGGTGACGGTCCTCGTGGTGCCCACCGACGAGGAGTTGGCCATCGCTCGCGCGTGTGACGCCGTTCTGGGACTGGGGGAATGACCGCTGTGCCTTTTATTAAGAAGGGTCTTAGACGTAGAGTGTGAGAGGCACCCCGGGTTCCGCCCGGGCCAAACGAAGCTGGACTATGCCGGACCCCTCTTCTTCTCGCGTCAGTGAGCCCGCCCGCGATACGCGGCCGGGCCGGTCGCGTGGTCGTCGGAGGCGGGGGCTCGTCCCGGTCGCGCTCGCGACAGCCGTCACCCTCGTCCTGGGTGGGGCGTCCGTGGCCCGGGCGGTCACGGTCCCTCCCCTGGACGCGCACTCCGACCTCGAATTCTCCCTGGACGGCACCACCTGGACCGATGCGCCGGATCTCGTGCTGGGGTCGTGGGGTTGCGACGTCCTCGACGGGCCCGACCCCTCCGCCCCCGGGGGCGCGATCGGCGGCACGCCGGAGGTCGACCCGTGCAGCATGTCGCCCGGCGAGTCCATCGACAGGACCTATCACGTCCGCAATTCCTCCAACACCGGCCGGACCGGTCGGTACGAGGTCGGCATCGGCGAGTTCCTGGTCTCAGGAGAAGCTGAGTTTGACGTGAGCAGCGACATCACCGGGTCGGGCGCATCGGACTCGGGGACCGTCACGATCTACGGAGCCGACACCCCGCAGGCCGCCGACTCTCCGCCCCGCGGCAGCACGCTCGCCGGGCTCGATCTGGGGCCGGGGCAGTCCGCGATCGTCGTGGACCAGGTCTCGGTGCCCCTGGATGTGGAGAACTACGCCCAGCGCCAGAGCGTCAGCCCCATGATCTGGGTGACCTTCTCCGATATCGGGGTCGTGGACACCGACGGTGACGGCCTGCCCGACCTGGACGAGAACCAACTCGGCACCGACCCCCTGGACCCGTTCAACCGCCTGCCGGGCGGCACCGTCGGGAAGGGGTACGGCCCCGAGCAATTCCTGCCGACGACCCCGCCGGGGACGGTGCTCGACGTCGACCTCGACACCCTCCCGCCCGGCATGCGGCTGGAGAACGGGGTCCTCAAGGGCACTCCCACCGAGGCCGGGACCTTTGACATCGAGTTCACCGTCACCATGCCCGGTGGCGCCTCGTACACCTCCATCCGCCGCGTGGTGATCGAACCCAGATCGGGTGGGGGCTCCTCGGATCTTCCGGACTTCATCTGGCCGATCGTGATCATCGGGGGGATCGGAGTGATCGTCGGCATCCTCGCGCCGCATCTCGGCTCCCTCGCGGGGTCACTCGGCGGCTCCCTCGGCGGCCCGGGTTCGGGCGGCTCGGCGGGCTCGGGTTCGCTTCCGGGCGCGACCACCACCACCTCCACCACCCCGGCACCGCGTCCCTCGGACCCGGCCGGCGGGACCGCAGGCGGCGGAACCACCCAGGGCGGCGGCACCGGCGGGACCGGTCAGGTCGCGGTGAACTCCGTGACCCCCCGCGAGGGCGCACCGTCCGAGGACTGGACCCGCGCCAACTCCCAGGTCCGCGGCTCGCTCGCGGAGACGGGCGTGGGCGTCGTCGACCTCCTCCTGTGGGCCCTCACCGCGGCGGCTGCCGGGGTGACGCTGATCCTGCTGGCCCGACGGCGCCGCGAGCATGCCGAGGACTGACCCCGGCCCCGCACCCCGCCGACCAGGCGACCCGGGTCCCGTTCCGTCGACGTGAACCCCGACCAGCCCTACCCCCAGGCCCACCTCGCCACGGCGGCGTCCCGCTGGGCCCCGCTGTTCCCCGACGTCGTCGACCGGGCCCTCACCGCGATCGCCGACGGGCGTGTGGTGGGCGTGTGGGGCCCCATGGGCAGCGGCAAGTCGATCCTGCTCCAGCAGCTGGCCGACAGGCTCGGGCACCGGTCGACCAGGATCATCCGCGGTGTCCCGGCGCTGCGCGAGATGCCGGGCGGGGCGTCAGGGGACGTCCCGGGCGAGGCGCCGTGGGCGGACGCGCGGGACCTCGCCCGGGGGTCGGTGAACCTGGTGGACGACGCGGACGAGGTCGACGACCTCAGCGCCGTCCGGATCCGCCGCGCGGTCGAGGGGGCCGCCGACCCCGCGGTGCTCGCCTTCACCACCCGGGGACGGCTCCGGGAGCCGTTGGCGGCCCTCCTCGACGGCCGGGACGCGGTGGTCCTCCGGCTGCCCCCGCTGGACTTCGACACCGCCAGCCGGCTCATGTCCGACCTCCTGGGCGGCGAGGTCGAGTCCGGGACGGTGGCCCGGGCGCTCGAGTGGGGATCGGGCACGCCGCTGGGGGTGAGCAGGTACGCGCTCCTGGCCCGCGCCCAGGGCGCCACGCGGACGACGGGCCAGCTGGTCGCGGTGGATCGGCGGTTCACGCCCGGCGCCCCGCCCGAGGCCCCGATCCACGACGTGGCCACCGCGGCCTCGGAGCGCTACCGGCTGCCCGCGGACGGGCCGGCCGTCGTCGCGGTTCTCGAGATGGTCGCCGTCGCCCGGACCCTGCCGTATTCGGTCCTGCTCGACGTCGGCTCGTCGGGGTGGCTCCGGGTTGAGGACGCGGAGTGGCGGGCCGCCGTCCGGGCGTTGCTCGAGCGCGGGGTGATCCGCGAGGTCCGCGACGGCGTCCCGGGCGGCGGAGTCCGGTTCGCCCATGCCGCCGCGGAGTGGGCGGTCAGGCACGACATCGATGGCCTCGGCCGGCTCCAGGTGCTCCGGACGTTGCGCCAGAACGCCGGACCGCAGACCCGGTGGCCGGCCCTGGCGTGGGTCGCGCTGGTCGCGGAGGCCGTGCAGTCCGGACTGGAGGTGCCGGGCGGCGAGCTCGTCGACGCGGTCCGGACGTTCGCCGCCGCGACCCCCGTCGACGAGTCGGCGTGGTCCGAGGTCGGCGCCGCCCTGGTCTCCGCCCTGCCCCGGGGATTCGCCGCGACGGCGACCGGCGACGTGGTGACCGTCCTGTCCGACGTCGCCGTCGCGCTCCACCGGTCCGTCGACCTCCGGAGCGTGGTGGACCTGCTGGCCCCGGGCGCGGCCGCGGGTCACGTCGCGGCGGCCTTCGCCACCGCGTTCCTCCTCCAGGACGGGTTGGGCGACGTCACGGGCGCCACGGAGCTCCTCGACGACGCCGTCGCGGCCGCGCTCGCCCAGGGCCGCGCGGCGGACGCCTCCGCGCTCGACGCCGGCCGGATCGCGCTGCTCCGACGGTCGGGGGCCGGACCCGCCGCGCAGGCCCGGGCCGAGGCGCTCCCCGCGACGGCCCCGACTACTGCGCCCGCCCCGCCCGCCCCGCCCGCCACCCCGCGGTTCCTCGCGGCAGAGTCCGCGGTGATGCGCTCCGTCGAGGCCGTGTGGGCGGGACGGCTCACCGAGGCCATGGGCCGTCTCGGCGAGCTCTCCGACGCGACCCCCGGCGGCTGTGAGGCCATCGCGATCCAGGGCGAGGTGCTCCCGGCGATGGCGATCGCGCTCATGGCGTGGGGGATCCGGGGCGAGGACGGGGCGCAGTCCTCGTGGTCGTGGCTCCCGGTCCAGGAGGCCAACACCCACGCCGGGGCCGGGATGCTGCTGCTGGACCGGGGTGTCGCGGGGCCGGCGCAGGCGTCGTTCGAGCAGGCGCTCGCCGCGACGGTCCCCTCGGCCGACGCCGCGATCCGCCCCCACCTGCACCGGTGGGCCGCCGCGGCCGCCGGGCGGGCCGGGCGGCACGAGGACGCCGCGCGTCATCTGGACCTGGCCGAGAGGTCGGGGCAGGCCGCTCGCGCGCTGGACGGGGTGCTGGGGATGGAACGGGCCCGACTCGAGCTGTCCGCCGCCGCCTCGGCCCCGGACGAGGTGCTGGACCGGGCGGTCGGGGCCGCCCGCGCGGCCGTCGACTCCGCGGTCGCCGCGGGCCGCCACCTGGTCGCGGTGAACCTCCTGTGGGAGCTCTGGCGCAGCGGGCGGGAGGTCGACCTCGAGCTCTGGGCCGACCAGTTGGCCCGCGTCGACGGCGACCGGGCCGCGGCCCTGTCCGCGCTCCTGGCGGCCATCCGGGCCCGCGACGGCGCCGGGGTGGCGGCGACGGTGGAGATGTTCGAGTCCGCCGGTCAGCTCGCCGGGGCGGCGGAGGCGGCGTCGGTGGCGGCGGGCCTGCTCCTCGAGTCGGGGGACCGGGTCGAGGCGTCTCGCGCCCTCTCCCGGATGAGCGCGATCCTCGACGGGCTCGGCCCGGTGGTCCTCCCGCGGACCCGGCTGCGGGCCCCCGACGACCCCCGGCTCACCGCGCGGGAGCGGGAGATCGCGACCATGGCCGCGCAGGGGATGTCCAACGCGGCGATCGCCGCCCACCTCGTCCTGTCCACGCGGACGATCGACTCGCACATGTACCGGCTGCTCGGCAAGCTCGGGATCGCCGATCGCCGCCAGTTGCGGTTGCCGGGGACGACCGCGGTCGGGTCGACGGGAGACCTGGAGAACCCCTTCCGCGAGACCCGCCGCTGACCCGGGGGCGGGCTCAGAACAGGGTGCGCGGGCGGATCCTGTTGGCCTGGTCGACCAGCCGGAACCGCTGCTGACGGGTCTCGGTGGACCGCGCGAGCGTCCGCAGGACGGTCTCGGCGCCCGACCGCAGCCCGAACTCGGTGAACGGCACGCCGCGCATGAGCGGCGAGGGGGACGGTTCGTTGCCCGGCAGCCGGATCCACGCCAGCGCGGTGGTGAGCAGCGTGAGCCGGATCTGGAACGCCCGGTGTTCGCCGGCGGACAGGGCGCTCACCCGGCGCGCCGCCTCGCGCAGGTGGGCCTCCTCGGTCTCCGCCAGCGGCCGGCCCTGGCACAGCAGGAGGATGGCGGTGAGGTTGGCCAGGGCCGAGTAGCGGGAGTTCGGCGGCACCCGGTCCAGTTCCTCGATGGCGGCCGCTACCTCACCCCGCCGCTGCAGCTGACGCGCCAGCCCGAACGCCGAGCTGATCACCGACCTGTCCACCGACCACACCGTGCGGTAGAAGTGCTCGCTCGAGCGCGCCCAGCGGGTCCGGTCGCCCTCCGGGCACACGTCGAGGATCAGCTCGGCGGTCGCGGCCAGCGCCAGCTTGGGCCCGTTCTCGCCCGGCATGGCGGACAGCACCTGCTGGAACTTGGGGTACGCGCCCACCGGGTCCCCCTTGAGGAGCGCGATCACCCCGTCGTACCAGACCAGGCGCCATTCCGCGCGGCGCCGGTGGGAGTTCTCCTCGAGCAGCGCCTCGGCCGCCGCGAGGTCCCCGACCTCCAGGTAGGCGCGGGCCAGCGACATGATCACCCCGACGCTCTCGTGGGCCTCGGAGTCGGCGTCGGAGTACAGCTCGAGCAGGGTGTCGATCCGCTGCTCGACGGAGGTGTAGGAGGTGGCGGCGAGGATGCGGCCCGCGGGGTCGGACGGCTCCATCAGCGGCACGGGGAGGGCGTCCACCAGCTCCGAGCCGGTGAGGGTGGTGTCCCGGGCCTGGCCGTCGACCAGGAAATCGGTCGGCTCCACCGTGAACAGCGTGCCGAAGGTCGACCGCTGCGGGGAGAACACCGAGGAGAACGCCGGGTGCGGCACCCCGGTCCGCAGCGCCAGGACCTCCCGCAGCACGCCCATGAGCTGCCCGGACATGCCGTTGGCGCTGCGGAAACGCATGTCCGGGTCCTCGTGGGTGGACCGCAGCAGGAACCGGTACAGCGAGTCGTACCGGCTGAACACCGGCTCCTCGACGGGGGAGGGGATGCCGTCGGCGTAGCGGCCGTCGACCACCGGCAGCCGCACGATGAGCGAGGCCAGCGTGCGCCCGACGGTGTAGAGGTCCGAGGCGATGGTCGGTCCGGTCTCCGGGATCTCCGGCGCCTGGAATCCGGGCGTGCCGTAGATGTGCCCGTAGTCGCCGATGCCCGAGACGGCGCCCATGTCGATCAGCTTGACGTGGTCCTCGGTGAGCATGATGTTCTCGGGCTTGAGGTCGTTGTAGACCAGGCTCACCGAGTGGAGGTAGGAGAGGGCGGTGAGCGCCTCGAGGACGTAGGCGATCGCCTTCTCCACGGGCAGGACCCGGCCCGGCGCGGCCCGGCGGACGTCCCGCAGGCTGGGGCCGCCGACGTATTCCATGACGATGTAGCCGCCGTGGGTGGGCGAGGTGGCCCAGTCGTCGTGGATGAAGTTGTAGATCCGCACGATCGACGGATGCGACAGCTCGGCGAGGATCTCCCGCTCCGCCAACGCCACCTCCTGCGCCGCCGCCTGGTCGGAGTGCAGCAGGCCCTTGAGGACCACCCAGCGGTCGGAGACGTTGTGGTCCACCGCGAGGTAGATCCAGCCCATCCCGCCGTGGGCGAGCGCGCCGCGGACCTCGTACTGGTCGGCCACCACGTCGCCGGGCTGGAGCTCGGGGCGGGGCAGGCGCCCGTCGGAGGCCGCGCACTCGGCCTCGATCTCCTCGGGCGAGAGCATGGCCGAGTTGGGGTCCACCGGGATGATGTACGGCAGGTCCACCAGCCCCTCGGACGCCGGGCTCGGCCGATCCTCCGGCTTGGTCGGGTGCCGCAGGCGGAAGGGCGCGGTGGTGGAGCGGTCGCCGGTGGCGCGCTCGCCCGTCGGCCGATCGCCGGAGGCGGACCTCCCGGAACCCGCGCCACCGACGCCGCCAGCCTCGACGGAGCCACCGGCCCGCCGTGAGCCGGGAACGGATTCGGTCCGCGACCGTGGGTCGTCGTCCCCCGCGCCCGGGCCGGTGGCCTCGACCGCGCCCGTCATCCCGGCTGCCCCGGTGTTCTCCAGCGCGCCCGTCATCCCGGCGGCCCCGGTGCTCTCCAGCGCACCCGTGCCCTCCAGCGCGCCCGTCATCCCGACGGCCCCGGTGGCCTCCAGCGCACCCGTCGCCCCGATCGGACCGGTCACCGCGACGGGTCCCGTCACCTCCACGGGTCCCGTCACCGCGATCGCGCCAGTGCGCAGGGTGGCCTGCGTCCCCACGGTCGGCTCGTCGTCGCGGGGCCCGTCGTCCCACTTCCGGTAGCTCATCGCGGTTCCTCCGGCAGGTAGACCGGGGCGGGCATCCCGGGGCTCGGCCCGAGCCCGGACAGCCACCGCGAGTACATGCGGTTCCAGGTGCCGTCGCGCCGGATCCGCTCGAGCGTCGAGTTGACCTGCCGCACCAGCCCGTCGGTGTTGTTCCCCGGCGTCGACTTGGCGATCCCCACCCCGTACGGCTCGGCGTCCAGCTGGGGACCGACGATCTCCAGGTAGGGGTCCTGGGCGGTGATGCCCACGAGGATGGCGTCGTCTGTGGTGATGGCGTCGACCTGGTTCTGCTGGATGGCCACCAGGCAGTCCGCCCACGTGTTGACCGACAGCACCGTCACCCGGTCCAGGTCCGCCCACAACCGCGAGGCCGAGGTGGTCCCGGCGGCCACGCACACCCGCTTGCCCTCGAGGTGCTCGATCTCGGTGATCCCCGACCCGCGCACCGCCAGGACCCGCTGGTAGGCCCGGTAGTACGGCGCGGAGAAGGTGACCCTCTCGCGCCGCGCGCACGTGATGGACATCGACCGGATCACCAGGTCCACCTGGTCGTTCTCCAGCGCCTCGATCCGGTTGGCCGAGGTGAGCGACCGGAACTCCACCTGCCGGGGGTCGCCGAAGATGTCCGCGGCGATCTCGCGGGCCAGGTCCACGTCGAAGCCCGTCAGCTGCCCGGTGGCGGGGTCGCGGAAGGAGAACAGGTTGGAGCCCTGGTCCAGGCCCACGATCAGCCGACCCCGCTGCTTGATCCGGGGCACCCGGGCCTCCGGCGGCACGTCGTCCGGGCGCAGGCTGGCCAGCGGGTTGCAGGACTGGTCGTCGGCCTCGGAAGGCAGACCCGACGGGATCTCCGTGCTGATCACCGCGCCGGCGGGCAGCGGCATCACCGCCTCCACCTCCGGGATCCCCGCCGCCGCCGATTCGGCCGAGGCCACGGCGGAGGCGGGGTCCTGCGCCGGCCCGCCCGGGCCGCCGCCGGCCTCGTCGTCGTCGGCCCCACACGCGGCGCCGACCGCCAGGGCCGCCACCACGACGCCCGCGGTCGCCACCCGCCGGGCCCGGCCCCGCCACCCCGCGCTCACAGGTACTCCCTGATCCGGGGCGCCACGCCCACCACCACGGCGAACGCGGCCAGCGTGGACAGCGCCATGATGAGGTCCGGCCCGTTGGAGGAGGTGCGCCGCGCCTTGTCGATCCGCGTGCGGAGGGTGTCGCGGGCCTCCTCGATGGCGTCCTGCATGGACTCGTCGAACCGGTCGAACGCCGCGCCCGACGCGCCCTCGCCCTGCCCGGAGGAGATGGTGATGGCCCCCACGTAGTCGCCCTGCTGGTACAGCGAGTCGGCCCGGTTCTGGGCGGCCATCCACTGGTCCAGCGACTCGATCGCGCTGGTGACCGCGCCGTTGGAATCGAGGCTGATGCCCCCGGCGGTCGGCTCGTCCGGCTCCAGGTAGACGGTCAGGGTGTCCCGCACCCCGCTGAGGATGGCCGCGCGCTCGGCCGCGGAGCCCTCGGGATCGGTCCGCCGCACCAGGTTGAGCGTCTCCTGCGCGCGCACCTTCTGGGCGTTGATCCGCTGCCGCGTGAGCTCGTTCATCGGCGCCGCGCCCTCGGACAGCCCCTTGGCGTTGTCGTTGGCGGCCAGGAACCCGGCGATCATCGTGAGCAGGAAGGTGGCCACGACGAGCAGCCCGGCCAGCGCCAACGCGGGGTTGACCCGCCGGGCGGTGAGCTTCCACAGCCACTGCTGCATGAGGACCAGCACCGCGATCGCCAGTCCCAGCAGGAAGAACGACCCCCACGGCGGCGAGGACCACTCGCGGTCCGACTGGCCCACCGACGTGGACTGCCGGTCGTACAGGTCGGCGGCCGCGGGCAGGATCGTGTCCTGCATCAGAGCCGACGCGGACGCCAGGTACGCCGAGCCGACCGGGTTGGCCACGCGGTTGTTGGTCCGCGCGGTCTCCACGAGGCCGGTGTAGGTGGTCAGCTGCGCGTTGATGTGGGCCAACTGGTCGATGGACTCGGTGTCGTTGCGGTCGAGGCCCTGGGAGGCGGCGATGATCGACGACGACGACGTGGCGATGGCCTGGAGGTAGCGGTCCCTCAGTTCCGCGGGCTCGATGCCGCCGGTGATGAAGGCGGTGTTCGCCGCGGAGTCCGCGATCGTCAGGGAGGAGTACAGCGTCTGCGAGGCGTTGGCGACGGGCTCGACCTCGGCCAGCAGCGTCTCGTGGTGGCTCTGGCGCTGGGTGATGGTGTTGGACGCGACGATCCCGCCGACCAGCACCGTGATGATCGCCACCACCGCGAACAGCGTCATCCGTCCGGGGGTGGTGAGCACGTCGTTCCAGAGGCGGGAGGCGCGGCGGCGGACGGGGCGGCGGGGGCCGGGGGCCCGGTCCGCCTTGTCGGTCGTCCTGTCGGTCGTCCTGGCGCTGCCGGTTCCGGTGCCGGACCGGCCGGGTCGGGTGAGAGTGGGCAGGCCCATCGCGTCGCTCACCTCCCCGGTCCTCGGCCGCCGGAGGTGGAGATCCGGCGGGCGTGTGTCCCAGGTTAGTGAAGTGGCGGGGCGGCGTCGGGCAGACTGGTCGAGGAGCACGCCGGTTCCGTCCCATCCCGGGCGGATTCAGGGTGAATCCGGGGCGGATCCCGGGCGGGTCCGGTGCACGAGGAGGGGAGGTCCGGTGGCCGCGAGCGAGGGTGACGGCAACGGCTGGGTGGTGTCCGCCGGCGGGGACCGGCGGTGGGGCCGCTTCGGCGCCGCGGGACTGCTCCTGCGCGCCGCCGACCCGGCCGACCCCGACACCCCGCTGGTCCTGCTGCAGCACCGCGCGGTGTGGACGGCCTCCGGCGACACGTGGGCGCTGCCCGGCGGCGCGCGCGACTCCCACGAGAACGCCCCGCAGGCCGCCCTCCGCGAGACGCAGGAGGAGGCCGAGATCCGGCCCGCGGACGTGGCGGTGCGGGCGGAACGCGTGACCTCGCGGATGCCCGGGACGGTGTGGCACCGCCCCGGCCTGGACATGCGGCACGTGGCGGAGATGATGCGCCGGCTGCGGCCGGATCAGAAGCCCGCCGACTCCGCCGCCGGCACGGGGCCGGACGGTCGCCCGCGGACCATTCCGCCGCTGGTGCAGGAGTCGGCCGACGCGGTGGAGTGGACGTACACCACCGTCGTGGCGGACGCCCCCCACGCGCTGGACACCGTGCCCAACAACGAGAGCCTGGAGCTGCGCTGGGTGCCCGAGTCCCGGGTCGCCGACCTGCGGTTGATGCCGGCGTTCGCCCGGGCGTGGGCGGACGGGCTGCGCACCCGGCCGGTGGAGCTGGTGGTGGACGTGGCCAACGTGCTCGGGTCGCGGCCCGACGGCTGGTGGAGGGACCGGGCCGGCGCCACCACGCGGCTGCTCGCGGAGCTGGGGGCCGAGATCCCCCGCACGCTCGAGCTGCCGGAGGGCTTCGGCTGGGTCGCGCGGGCGCACGCCGTGCTCGAGGGAGCCGCCCGCGACGCCGAGCACTCCGGGCCGCTCGTCGTGCACCGGGCGCCGGGCTCGGGCGACGACGCGATCGCCGCCCTCGCGGCCGAGCTCGCGGGCGGGGCCTCCACCGGGCCAGAGGGCGGGCCCCGCCGGGTGGTGGTGGTCACGGCCGACCGGGGACTGCGGGCCAGGCTGCCGGAGAACGTCCTCGTCGTCGGGCCCCGGGCGCTTCTCGGGTAGATCCCCCGGCCACCCTCCGCGCGGGTGCACACTGGTCCCCATGCGCCAGACCCCCCCGTCCGCCGAGATCCTGGTCGGGCCGATGCTGCGGTACGTCGACAGCCGCGGCGCCACGGTGTGGCTCGAGGTGTCGGCGCCGTGCCGGGTGACGATCCGGCTGGGGGAGGACGGTAGCGGCGGCGAGGAGTCCGAGCGGTCGTGGGGGGTGCACGGTCACCACTTCGCCGTGCTGCGCCTGCGTGACCTCGAGCCGGGCGTGGAGACGCCGTACACGGTGACGCTCGACGGCGCGCACGCCTGGCCGCCCGACGCGGACCGACCCAGCGTGATCCGCACCCCGCGCCCCGACGACACCGTGCGGCTGGCGTTCGGCTCCTGCCGGCGCGGCGAGAGCCAGAACCCGCGGGCGCTGCGCAAGATCGGCGCCGACGCGCTGGTCGCCCTGGCGCACCAGATGGCGCACACGCCGCACGAGGACTGGCCCGACGCGATGCTGCTGCTCGGCGACCAGGTGTACGCGGACATCCCGAGCGAGGAGATCGCGGACCGCCTGGCCGGGCGCCGCGCGGCCGGCGGCGGCCCGCAGTCGGTGCGCGACTCGGCCGGGGCGGGGGGAGACCGCGACGTCTCGGGCGAGATCTGCGACTTCGAGGAGTACTCCTGGCTCTACCACGAGTCGTGGCGCGACCCGGACGTGCGGTGGCTGCTCTCGACCGTCCCGAGCTGCATGATCCTCGACGACCACGACCTGCGCGACGACTGGAACTCCTCCCACTCGTGGCGCCGCGAGATGACCGCCCAGCCCTGGTGGCGCGACCGGGTGATCGGCGCGTTCGGCAGCTACTTCGTCTACCAGCACCTGGGCAACCTCGCGCCCGACGAGCTGGAGGGCCACGAGGTGTACCGCGCGCTGCGCGACGCCGGCTCCGACGCCGAGCGGGAGCGGATCCTGTCCGACTTCGCCGTGTCCGCCGACGCCGAGCGGGGCGCCGTGCAGTGGAGCTACAAGCGGGACTTCGGCCGGGTGCGGGTGGTGATGCTCGACGTGAGGGCCTCGCGGCACCTGGACCCCGACGACCGGCGGGTCATGGACTCACGGGAGTGGGAGTGGACGCGCGACGCGTGCCTGGGCGAGGAGGTGGACCACCTGGTGATCGGCTCGTCGCTGCCGGCGTTCATGCTGCCCGCGCTGCACAACCTCGAGGGGTGGAACGAGGCCGTGGCGAGCAGCGGGCGGCCCACCCGGCTCAGCTCGCGGGCGGGCGAGCGGATCCGGCTGGCCGTGGACCTGGAGCACTGGGCGGCGTTCCGCTCGAGCTTCGACGACCTGGTGGGGCTGCTCACCGAGGTGGCCGCGGGCGACCGCCACGCCGCGCCCGCGTCGATCCTCCTGCTGGGCGGGGACGTCCACTGCTCGTACCTGGAGGAGGTGGACCTCACCTCGCCGCGGGTCGCCGGGTCGGACACCCGCGTGCACCAGCTGGTCATGTCGCCGTTCCGCAATCCTTTACAGAAGTCGATCCGCGCGGTGAACAGGCTCTCGGTGCGCGAGCCGGTCCCCGCCCTGACCCGCCGGCTGGCCCGGGCCGTGGGCGTGCGCGAGCCCGAGGTGCGGTGGCGGGTCACTGACGGCGTCTGGTTCCACAACGGCGTGATGACCCTGGTGCTCCGCGGCCGCCGCGCGGCGGTGAGGGTCGAGCACGCCACGGTCGAGTGGCCCGGGGGCGGCCTGGGAAAGTTCCTCACCCTGGTGCCGGGGGTGGTGCCGGACTCCTGGGGACGACGACGACGAGGCGGCGATGCGCCGGACCGAAAGCCCCGACAGGTGCTGCGCACGACGGTGACCAGGGAGCTCAGCGGCTGAGCTGCCGCCGTCCGCCCCGGCCCGCCGTCCGCCCCGGCCCGCCGACCGCCCCGCCGACCGCCCCGGCCCGCGGCCGTCACCCGGTCAGGGCGCCCCGCAGCCGGCGGGCCGCGGCGGTGGGGTCGTCGGCATCGGTGATCGCGCGCACCACCACCACCCGCTGGGCGCCCGCTGCCAGGACCTCGGCGACGGTGTCGCGGTCGATCCCTCCGATCGCGAACCACGGCTTCGCCGCGCCCGCCGCGCCCGCCGGACCCGCCGCGTGTCGCACCAGCTCCAGGCCCGGGGCGTGCCGACCGGGCTTGGTCGGGGTCGGCCACACCGGCCCCGTGCAGAAGTAGTCCACCAGGGGGTCCGCTGCCGCGGCGTCGACCTCGGCCGCGGCGTGGCACGAGCGGCCGATCACCACGTCGCCGCCCACGATCCGCCGCGCCCACTCCGGCGGCAGGTCGTCCTGCCCCAGGTGGAGCACGTCGGCCCCCGACGCCGCGGCCACGTCCGCCCGGTCGTTCACCGCCAGCAGCGCGCCGCGGGAGTCGCACACCCCGCGCATCACCGCCAGCGCCCGCAGCTCGTGCAGGGCCTCGAGCGGGCCGTGCTCGCGCTCGCCGGGCGAGTTCTTGTCCCGCAGCTGCACGATGTCCACCCCGCCCGCCAGCGCCGCCGTGACGTCCCGGCGCAGCGCCGGGAAGTCGCCGGTCCAGCCCTGGTCGCGGGCCTGCGCGTCGAGGTGTCGACGCGCGTCCAGACAGAGGTAGAGGTGGGCGTCGGCGAGGCGGGCACGGAGTCGGGCGGCGCGGGCGGTCATGCCGACCAACCCTAGGCGACGACCCCACTAGGCTGGCCGCCATGACCGCGCCCGGCACCGCGTCCGCCACCGCCACCGGCACCGCGTCCGACTCCGCCCGCCGCGTGGCCGTGGTCGGAGGCTCGGTGATCGGCCTGGCCTGCGCCTGGTCGACCGCCCGGTCGCTCGCGCGCTCGG
>NZ_CALMYY010000017.1 GCF_937873725.1 uncultured Dietzia sp. | reverse complement strand
GACGCTACGTGCTCGACCGCGCGATCTTCGACGCCCTGCGCCGCATCACCCCGGGAGCCGGTGGCGAACTACAGCTCACGGACGCGATCGACCTGCTGATCCGCGAGGGTCACCCCGTCCACGTGGTGATCCACGACGGCACCCGCCACGACCTCGGGAACCCCGGCGGCTACATCAAGGCGTGCGTGGACTTCGCGCTCGACAACCCGGCCTACGCGGACGATCTCCGCGAGTGGCTGCAGGCCCGCTTCGGTTCCTGAGCCCCGACCCGCGGGGGGACGGGCGGGAACACGCGCCGGCGCGGTGGCGCCGCCGCAGGATGACGGCCTCCGGCCGCTACCCTCTCCCACATGGACCCGCCAGGCCGGTCCGCAGGCTCCGGCCGGGGGCGAGAAGCCCGGGCAGCGATTCGTACGGGAAGGGGACACCTGGTGCGCTCCGTCGAGGAACAGCTCGCGCTGGTGACCGCGGCCGCGGTCGCCCCACGTCCGGTGCGCGTGTCGATCTCCGAGGCACAGGGGTTGCTCTGCGCCGAGGAGGTGGTGGCCGAGCGTCCGCTGCCCTCGTTCGACCAGGCGGCGATCGACGGGTACGCGGTGCGCAGCGTCGACATCCGCGTGGGCGGCGCGCCGGGCGGGCCCGGGGACCCCGCACCGGGACCGACCGCGCTCCCGGTGGTGGGCAGGATCACCGCGGGGCCCCGCCAGCCCCCCCGGCTGCAGCCGGGCCAGGGTGTCCGCGTGGACACGGGCGCCCCCCTGCCCACGCTCGCCGACGCGGTCCTGCCGGTGGGGTGGGCCACCGCGGAGGGGCAGCGGATCACCCCGACCAGGTCCGTCCGCAGCGGCGACTACGTCCGTCGCGTGGGCGACGACGTCCAGCCGGGCGACGTGGCCGTGCGCGCCGGGAGCATCATCGGTCCGGCGCAGGTGGGCCTGCTCGCCTCGGTGGGGCGGGCCAAGGTGCTGGTGCACCCCAAGCCGCGCATGTCCGTGATCTCGGTGGGCGACGAACTGCTCGACGTGGACGGGCAGCCCGGCACCGGCCAGGTCTACGACGTCAACTCCTACGCCCTCACCGCCGCCGGCCGCGACGCCGGCGCCGACGTGCACCGGGTGGGCATCGCCAGCACCGAGCCGTCGCGCCTGCGGGAGGTCCTCGAGGGGCAGCTCGTGCGCAGCGAGCTGGTCGTGGTCTCCGGCGCCGCCGGCGGGGAGGCCACCACCCGCATCCGCCGGGTGATGGAGGAGCTCGGCCGGATCGAGGTCAACCGGGTGGCCATGCACCCCGGCTCGGTCCAGGGCTTCGGGCGGCTCGGCCGCGACGAGGTCCCCACCTTCCTGCTGCCGTCCAACCCGGTCAGCGCGCTCGTGGTGTTCGAGATCATGGTCCGGCCCCTCATCCGGATCGCCCTGGGCAAACGCCAACCCATGCGGCGGACCGTCCGGGCCCGCACCGTCGCCCCGATCTCCTCCGTGGAGGGCCGCCGCGGCTACCTGCGCGGGCAGCTCATGCGCGACACCGACACCGGCGAGTACCTGGTGCGCGCGCTCGGCGGCGCGCAGGGCTCCTCCACGCACCTGCTGGCGTCCCTCGCGGAGGCCAACTGCCTGGTCGTGGTGGATCCCGACGTCACGGCCGTGCGGGCGGGCGACGAGGTGGACGTGATGTTCCTCGCCCAGCGCGGCTGAGCGGCATGCGGAGTGCGTTCACGTCCGACGCGGTGGCCAACCCCGGCTGGCCGCTCGAGGCGGGTCCCCTGCGCGTGCGCGCAGGCGTGGTGACCCTGCGCCCGGTGCGGCGGCGGGACGCCCGGGACTGGTCCGCGCTGCGGCTCACCGAGCGGGACTACCTGGCGCCGTGGGAGCCGACGGTCGACGGCGAGTGGCGGCAGAACAACGCCGCCCGAGCCTGGCCGGGGATCCACTCCCAGCTCAGGCGCTACGCCCGGGTCGGGGCCTCGCTCCCGGCGGCCATCGAGCTGGACGGCCGGTACTGCGGGCAGCTCACGGTGGGCGGCGTCGTCCGCGGCGCCTTGCACTCGGGATGGATCGGCTACTGGGTGGGACGACGGTTCGGTGGCGGCGGCGTGGCCACGGCGGCGCTCGCCCTGGGGGTGGACCACGCGCTGGGTCCGGGCGCGCTGCACAGGGTGGAGGCGACCGTCCGGCCGGAGAACGCGGCCAGCAGGATCGTGCTCGAGAGGTGCGGATTCCGCGAGGAGGGCCTGTTGCGGCGCTACCTCCACGTGGACGGCGCGTGGCGGGATCACCTCCTGCTGGCCCGCACCCGCGAGGAGCACGGGCGGGGGGCCGTCGCCGCGCTCGTGGCGTCGGGTCGCGCCGAGCGCGTCCGTTGATGTGGGTGAGCATCGTGGGCGGCGGCGCGCCGCCACGGGGCGGGGCCCGGCCGCCGTTACGGTTGGGACCTCACCACGACGTCCCGTGTCGGGGTCGACGCTCGAGGAGGCCTGATCGATGTCCAGCTCGTTGCTGATCATCCTGCTGGTGGTGGTCTGGCTGTTCGTCCTCGCGCCGATGCTCATCCGGTCGCGTAATCCCATTCGCCGCACCGGTGACGCATTGGCCGAGACGCGAACGCTGTACTCCGGTGGTTCCGGCCGCCTCGTACCCAGTCGCGGCCGCGCTGCCGCCGACCCGGTGCAGGTCGAGGCCGAGGAATCCCTCTTCGGTCTCCCCTCCGGCGTCGGTGCCACCGACGCGGAGTTGCTCGACACGGAGACGTGGGAGCACATGCTCGAGCAGACCCTCCGGCGCGATGCTGCCGGTCGACGCGGCGAGGCCGTCCGTCGTGCGATGGAAGAGCGTCGTGTCGCCGCCTCCTCAGGAGATGTCTCGTCCGAGGAGATCACCGCCGAGATCCCGGCCGTGGTGGCCTCCGGCGATGAGTCCGACTCCGTCTCCGCTCAGTCCCGCGGCGAGCGCACCGCGCCGACGGGTGCCGCTTCCGCTTCCGCTTCCACGGTCCGGACCGCAGAGCCGGCCGACACCGTCGAGGCCTCGCGCCCTGAGGTGGTCGACGGGGAGCTGCTCGAGC
>NZ_CALMYY010000016.1 GCF_937873725.1 uncultured Dietzia sp. | reverse complement strand
GCCCCGGGGCAGCGGCTCGGGTTGCTGGCGGGGCTGGTAGCAGGTCCGGCCCGCGGGCCGCTCGCGCCGGGGCGCGGGGTCGCGAGGCGCGCCGGGGTCGGCGTAGCCGCGTGCCTCGCGTGCGCGCCGCCTGAGTTCGGCGGCCTCCTCTGGCGTGAGGTGCCGGCGCCTGGGGTCGTCGGTCATGGGATCGGACTCTACTTGGCGTCCTGCACGCGCGGCGGGTCGGACAGCGCCGCGGAGGGCAGGGTCACACGGCCCGTCACAGCCACGACACGTGCGGGGCCAGCACCGCGTACCCGAGGAACGCCGCCACATCCAGGAGGGTGTGCGCCAGGATGAGCGGCCACAGCCGGCGGGTCCGCATCCAGTACAGCGCAAACACGAGTCCCATCGCGAGGTTCCCCAGCCCGCCGCCGAAGCCCTGGTACAGGTGGTACGACCCGCGCAGCAGCGCCGTGCCGGCCAGGGCGACCGCCGGCGGGACGCCGAGTTGCCGCAGGCGCACGAGCAGGTAGCCCACCACGAGGACCTCCTCGGCGGCACCGTTGCCCGCCGCGGCCAGGACCAGCACGAGCGGCCGCCACCACGTCTCCGTGAGGCCCGAGGCCGAGACCTGCAGGTTGGCCCCCGCCGCCACCGCGCCGAGGTAGAGCGCGAGGCCGGGGATCCCGATGGCGGCGGTCAGCGCGAGCCCCCAGGCCACCTGGCGGCCGGCGCGCTCCCGGACCAGCCCGACCGCCCGCGGGCCGATCCCGGTGTGGGCGAGGAGCACCAGCGGCAGCGCGGCCCACGCCACCAGCCGGAGGACCCCGAGCAGTTGGTAGGCGAGGTCGAGCCAGGCGTGGGTGGACCGGGAGGCGTTGAGCGCGGCGGTCTGCTCGTCCAGGGCCTCGGGCGCGAGCAGCGCGGAGACCAGGTCGAGGACCGAGTACAGGCCGGAGAGCCCGAAGGTCACCAGGAGGACGACGACGAGCTCCGCCGCCAGGAGCCGGCGGGTGCGCGGGTCGGTGACCGGGTCGAACCTCGAGGCGAAGCGCCGGAACGCCTCGCGCGGCGAGAGCGCCCGTCGGGCCCGGCCCGCCCGGGTCACCCCGACCGCCGGACGTCGCGGACCAGCCGGTCCATCCACCGTGTTCCGGGGGCGGACTGCTGGGCGGTCGTCGTGTACGCGATCCACCAGCGCTCGTCGCCGGACCCGAACACCGCGGCGTAGACCAGGCCGCCGGAGTCCGGGTCGGAGTCCGCGTCGGGGACCACCACGTAGGAGACCGCGGCCCCGTCGCCCGCACCGGTGCCGAGGTCGACGGTGCGCTGTTCGTCGGGGGTGCCGCTGACACCCATGACGTACAGCTGGATGGTCTCCGCCAGGGCGTTCGCCGCCCCCCGGTCGTCGCCGACGGCCGCCGCGGCGATGCCCGGCTCCAGCCGCCCGGCCAGGATGCGGGTGTCGAGCGCGCGCCCGGATCCGACCGGCACCAGCATGAGGCTGCCGAACTCCGGGCTGTCGGCCACCACCCACCCGACCGGGACGGGGACGTCCAGGCCGGACGCGGGGTCAACGTGGTGGGCGCCGTGCAGGGTGGAGTCCCTGGGCAGGACGGCCTCCGGGGTCGTCACCACCGACACGATCAACAGGGCGGCGAGCAACCCCAGCGCCACGTGGATCGTGCGCGGCCCGCGCTTCTCCTCCGGTGTCAGGTGAGAGGCGTCGGGGGCCGGATCGTGGTCGGGGGCGGGGGAGTCGTCGGAACCCATCGGGGGAGAGACTAGCAACGTCCGGGGTGTAGACCTGTGGTCATGACGGTGTCGCTCGAACTGCTCAGCCGCGGTCCCTCCCGCCCGGATCTGCTGGAGGACCTCGTCGCGGACGAGTCCGGGCTCGCGGCCACGCTCGCCCGCTGGGCTGTTCCGGCCCCCGCCGCGGTGGCGCCGGACCCGGAGACCGGTCTCCCGGGATCCGAGGTGGTCGCGGTCGTCCTCGCCCGGGGCGCCGCCGCCGTCGTCGATGTGGCACCGGGCCTGGCCGGGGCGGGACCCGCGGTGGACCACCTGGTGGACCTCCTGGCGGTCGCGGCCCACTCGGGCGTCGGCTTCGGGTCGGGTCTGGTCCCCCGGTGCGCGGACGCCGGGCAGGTGTGGGCCCTGCTCGCCGGGGCTGTCGCCGCCATGACGGGGGGTGACGTCCGGGCCGCGCTCGCCGCCCCCGACCCGGATGCGCTGCTCGCGCTCCCGCGGGCCGCCCGCGAGGCGATACGGGACGTGGTGACGTGTGTGATCGTCCCGTCCCGGGACGTGGACGAGGTCTCGGCGGACCTCGCCTCCGCGCACCTTCCCTGAGGCTGGCTAGTCTTGTCGTCGTGGTCACCGTCGCCTACCTCGGCCCGCCCGGAACCTTCGCCGACGCCGCCCTGCACCGTTTCCGTGCGGACGCGCGTACCTCCGCGCTGCTCGACGGCGCCGAGGCCGTCCCGGCCGGCACCCCGGACGAGGCGCTGGACCTCGTCCGGGCGGGCGCCGCCGACTACGCGTGCGTGCCGTTCGAGAACTCCGTCGACGGCACCGTCAACCCCACCAGCGACTCCCTCGCGGAGGGGGCGCGGCTGCAGATCTTCGCGGAGAACGAGCTCGACGTGGTCTTCTCCATCCTCGTCCGGCCCGGCACCGCGGCCGCCGACGTCCGGGTGCTGAGGACCCACCCGATCGCCGCGGCGCAGGTCCGGCGATGGGTCGCCGCGCACCTCCCGGGCGCCCGCATCGAGACGACCTCGTCCACCGCGGCCGGAGCCGAGGAGGTGGCGGCCGGCAGCGCCGACGCCACGGCCGCGCCCGCGCGGGCGGGCCAGATCAACGGGCTGGTCCCGCTCGCGGAGGACGTCGCCGACGTGGGCGGGGCCCGGACCCGGTTCGTCCTGGTGGGACGCCCCGGGCCGCCGCCCGAGCGGACCGGGCACGACCGGACCTGCGTCGTCTTTGGCCTGCCGCACGAGCCCAACTCGCTGGTCCAGGCGCTCACCGAGCTGTCGATCCGTCAGATCGACCTCACGCGGATCGGGTCCCGGCCCACGCGGGTCGAGCGGTTCACCTACCTGTTCCACGTGGACCTGGTCGGACACATCGACGACCCGGCCGTGGCCGAGGCCCTGGCGGCCCTGCACCAACGGACCGCCGGTCTGCGCTTCCTCGGGTCGTGGCCGGTGGCGGACGGCCTCGCCGCGGGCTCGCCGCCGCCGGATCGCGGCGAGGCGCTCGACTGGATCGACGGCCTCCGGCGGGGGGCGGGATCGTGAGCGCGCGCCTGCACCTGGTCCGGCACGGGCAGACCCCGTCGAACGTCGCCGGAGCCCTGGACACCGCCCTGCCGGGGGCGCCGCTCACCGACCTCGGACGGGACCAGGCGAGGGCGGTCGGGCAGGAGCTCGCCGGGTCGGGGATCTCGCCGTCGGTGATCCTCAGTTCCGAGGCCGCCCGCGCCCGCGAGACCGCCGGGCTGATCGCCGGGGCGATGGGGCTGCCCACCCAGGCCGTGCCCGGCCTGATCGAGGTCCAGGCCGGGGAGTTCGAGATGCGGACCGGGCCCGAGGCGCTCCTGTCCTACAACCGGGTGGTCCGCGACTGGCTGGAGGACGGCGACCTCGCCTCGAGCCTGCCCGGCGGCGAGAGCGCGCTGGCCGTGCGCGACCGGGCGATGCCCGTGATCGCCGAGCTGCGCGAGTCCCACCTGGACAACGGCACGGACGTGGTGCTGGTGGTCCACGGCACCCTCATGAGGATGATCGCCGTGTTCGCCGGGGCCGCCCCCTCGCAGTGGGCGCTGAGCAACAGGATCCCCAACTGCGGGGTCATCGAGCTGGCGCCGGACCGCGGCGGCTGGTCCTGCGAGCGGTGGGGCGACCACCTGGGGCGCCCGCAGGTCTGACCCGCCCGGCCGGGCTCGTCAGCCCCAGCCCAGCTCGTGCAGCGTGTGCTCGTCGATCCCGAAGTGGTGCGCGATCTCGTGGATGACCGTCACCGCCACCTCGTGGACGAGCTGCTGCTCGGTCGTGCAGAACTCGCAGAGCGCGCCCCGGTAGATCGTGATGGTGTCCGGGAGGTAGCCCGAGTAGGTGGTGTCGCGCTCGGTGAGCGCCACGCCCTCGTACAGGCCGAGGAGGTCGGGTTCCTCCGGGTGGCGGTCGGCGACGAGCACCACGACGTTGTCCATCGCGGCGAACAACTCGTCGGGCACGGAGTCCAGCGCGTCGTCGACGAGCGCCTCGAACCTGGCCTCGCCCACGACCAGGGTCACGGCGTGCCGCCGGGGACCGGGACCGACACCGTCCCGGACGCCTCCCCCGCCGGGGCGCCGGGGACCGCGGGCGCCGGACCGGGGGCGGGGAGCGACGTGGTGGTGGGCGCGACCGGCGTGGCGCCGTCGATCAGCACCCCCTGGCGGGCGGACCCCCTGAGGACCGCGAACGGCCCGGGATCGGCGGCCTTCATCCACCCGCAGGTCACGGGCCGGCTCCCCGTGGGCCAGGAGATCGGCGCGAGCGGGTTCACGAGGGTCGAGATCAGGGTCGTGCGGCGGAGCGCCTCGGCGTCCCCGAGGTAGGCGACCCCGGCGGCGCGGCAGGCCTCCGCGGTGAGCTCGGACTGCACCCGTGGCTCCGGAGGGGTGGGGCCCTCCGGGAACGTCCCGGTCACGTCGAGGTCGGAGACGATCTCGATCGAGTGGTCGGCGGAACACGGCAGCGGTGCCCCCGGCAGGCCCGCGTCGGTGAAGCCCAGGCAGGTCCCCGGCTCCCACCATCGGTGCTGGTCCGCCTCCGCGAACACCCCGGTGGAGGGGGCGGACCGCCCGTCGAGTTCGGAGGCGGCGACGCCGCACAGCACCGCGTGGTCGCCCTTGGCCCACCCCTCCGCCGACGGTGGGACGACCAACCCGGTGAACCGGCCGACGGGGTCGACCTCGCGGCCCCCGGCGTAGCGGGTGACGAGCGGCAGGCACCGGTCCGTGCCCACGGCAGCCAGGTCCGACGAGTCCGGGAGCGGGGCGTCGTCGCCGAAGCCCGGCACGTCGATGAGGTCGATGCGGCCGGCGACCTCGAAGCGGTGGGGCTCGGCGCAGTCGACGGTGGTGAACGCGGTGACGCGGTCCGCGGTGTCGACCGCCCAGGTCAGGCAGGTTCCGGGTGCGGCGTTCGCGTAGGCGGGACCGGACAGCGTCCGGGGGTCGACCTGCGGGACGATCGCCGCGATGCGTTCCGCCCGGGGCGAGTTCGGGTCGCCTATCGCCGAGGCCATGAGTCCGCCCGTCACCGCCCCGCCGGCCAGGATCGCGACGAGGGAGGACACGACCGCGCCCCGGGTCCGGAGCAGGGACCGACCCGGGTGCGGTGATCGGGAGACAGTGGTCATCACGTCCATGATGCCGCAACTTCGTGTTGCCGATAGGATCACCGGCATGAGCGGACACGGACACGACGAGGCGGGCGGTCCGCAGGCGGGTTCCCGCGAGCCACGTGAGGGCGTGGACCCGGAGGTCCTCGAGTTTGCGCAGATGCTGTTCCAGCTCGCGCGGGACGGGGAGACGGAACGGCTGGCGGCCTTCGTCGACGCGGGCGTGACCCCCGATCTGACCAACGAGCGCGGGGACGCGCTGCTCATGTTGGCGGCCTACAACGGTCACCCCGCGACCGTGCGGGCCCTGGTGGCCCGCGGCGCGACGGTGGACCGGGCCAACGACCGTGGTCAGACCCCCCTCGCCGGCGCCGTGTTCAAGGGCTACGGCGAGGTGGTCCGGGTGCTGTTCGAGGCGGGCGCGGATCCGTATGCGGGGACCCCCACCGCCGTGGACACCGCACGCATGTTCGAGAAGGACGCGTTCCTCGAGCTCTTCGGGGTCTGACCCCCCGGGTGCCCCGGCGCGCGCCCGCTAGGCTTGTCGCCGTGATCGATCTCAAGCTGCTCCGCGAGAACCCCGACCTCGTCCGCGACTCCCAGCGCACCCGCGGGGAGGACCCGTCCCTGGTGGACCGGTTGCTGGCCGCGGACGAGGCGCGCCGGACCTCGATCTCCGCCGCCGACGGCGCGCGGGCCGAGCAGAAGGCCCACGGCAGGATGGTCGGTCAGGCCGCCCCCGAGGACCGCCCCGCGTTGCTCGAGGCCGCGGGCGCGCTCAAGCAGGCCGTCAAGGACGCCGAGGAGGCCGAGAAGGCCGCCGCGGCCGAGGTCGACCGGATCCAGCGGGCGCTGTCCAACGTCGTGGAGGAGGGCACCCCCGCCGGCGGCGAGGACGATTTCGTGGAGATCGAGCGGGTCGGCGAGATCCCCACCTTCGACTTCGAGCCCAGGGACCACCTCGAGCTGGGCGAGAGACTGGGGCTGCTGGACATGGAGCGCGGCGCCAAGGTCTCGGGTGCCCGCTTCTACTTCCTCACCGGGGACGGCGCCCTGCTCCAGCTGGGGATGCTGCAGCTCGCCGCCCAGAAGGCCACGGCCCACGGCTTCACCCTGATGATCCCGCCGGTCCTCGTGAAGCCCGAGATCATGCAGGGCACCGGGTTCCTCGGCTCGCACGCCGACGAGATCTACCACCTGGCCGACGACGACCTCTACCTGGTCGGCACCTCCGAGGTCGCCCTGGCGGGCTACCACCAGGGCGAGATCCTGGACCTGTCGGACGGGCCCAAGCGCTACTGCGGCTGGTCCTCGTGCTTCCGCCGCGAGGCGGGCAGCCACGGGAAGGACACCCGCGGCATCATCCGCGTCCACCAGTTCGACAAGGTGGAGATGTTCTCCTGGTGCGCGCCGGAGGAGGCGCACGGGGAGCACCTGCGCCTGCTGGCCCTCGAGAAGGAGATGCTGCTGGCCATGGGCCTGCCGTTCCGCGTGATCGACATCGCCGGCGGCGACCTCGGCTCGTCGGCGGCACGCAAGTACGACTGCGAGGCGTGGGTCCCCACCCAGGGGACCTACCGCGAGCTCACCTCGACCTCCAACTGCACGACGTTCCAGGCCCGCCGGTTGGGCGTCCGGTACCGGGACGACACCGGCAAGCCGCAGACGGTCGCCACCCTCAACGGCACCCTGGCCACCACGCGGTGGCTCGTGGCGATCCTCGAGAACCACCAGCAGGCGGACGGCTCCGTGGTCGTGCCGGAGGCGCTGCGCCCGTTCGTCGGCAAGGACGTGCTCGAGCCCCGCTAGTGCCTGCGTCCGCCGGGACGCCGGTCCTACCCGGGTCAGATCCCGAATGCCCGCGGGTACCGCACCAGTCCGGGCGGTATCCGGGCACCCGGGTCGAGCCGCAGCACCATGAGGGACTCGTCGGGCACCTCGATCGACAACCGGATCCCGTGGGTGGAGGCCCGTTCGAATCCGAACCGCGGGTAGTAGTCGGGGTGGCCCAGGACGACGACGAGGGATTCCCCCGCCCGGCGGGCCGCCTTCAGCGCGGCGGCCGTGACCGCCGTCCCCACGCCTTCGCGCTGACGGTCCGGCCGGACCGAGCACGGAGCGAGGCACAGCGCAGACGCTGTGCCGATGTGGCAGCGGGTGAGCAAGGAATGGCCCACCAGGTGACCGGCGGCGTCCACAGCCACCCAGCTCAAACCGTCGATCCACGCCTCTTCATCGGCGCGGAGCGCGTCGACGAGGTCTGCCTCGTCAACGTCGGGGAAGGCCGCGAGGACCACCTCCCGCACGGACGGCGCGTCGCTGGCCGTCTCGGGACGGACGGTGACGTGGGCGGTCACGGGCGGAACAGCATCATCACGCCGCTCGCGCTGGCGCAGATCCGGCCGTCGGTGTCGGTGACCTTGACCTGGACCACGCAGGTCGAGCGGCCCACGTGCTCCACCTCGGCGGCGATCGTGGCCGGTGTGCACTCCAGGCGCAGCGCCCGGATGTAGCGGACGGTCAGGTCCAGGGTGTTGTAGCCGACGCCCGGCTCGACGACCGTGGCCGTGGCGTACCCCAGCGCCGAGTCGACCCAACCCGAAACGATCCCGCCGTGGACGGTGCCGCCGTTGTTGAGCGCCCATTCGGCGGGTTCGGCCGTCATGACGATCGCGCGCTCCGCGACCGAGTCGAGTCGGAGTCCCAGGGTGAGCGCACCGGGGGAGAGGTGGCGCTCCCCGTCGAGGACCCGCTGCAGCGCGTCCATGCCCGCGTGTGGCGCCCGTGCGGTGTCGGCGGGCGGTGCCGGCCAGGTGTAACTGCGGCTCCGCGGGGCGGAATCGGGGGGCGTGTCGGGGTCCACCCGGCTGAACCTACCGGGAGCCGGGTACGTCGGTGGGGCCGGGCCGCTACGCTGAGCCCTGTGGAATTGCTCTATACGGGGATCATCGGGTTCGCCCGCGTAATGTTCAAGGTCCAGGGCCTGGACCTCAGGATTCGCGGGGCGCGGAATTTCCCCGAGGTCGGCGGCGCGGTGGTGGTGATGAACCACACCGGGTACCTCGACTTTGTCTACGGGGGCATCCCGGCGCGCGTGCACAAGCGGTTCATCCGCTACATGGCCAAGGTCGAGGTCTTCGACCACAAGGTGTCCGGGCCGATCATGCGCGAGCTCAAGCACATCCCCGTGGACCGCACGGCCGGCAAGGCGTCCTTCGACGAGGCGGTGAACCGGCTCCGGGCCGGCGAGTTGGTGGGGGTGTTCCCCGAGGCCACCATCAGCCGCAGCTTCGAGATCAAGGGCTTCAAGTCGGGGGCGGTGCGCATGGCGGTGGCCGCGGACGTCCCGATCATCACCGTGACCCTGTGGGGCTCGCAGCGCGTGTGGACCAAGGGACTGCCCAAGAAGCTGCTGCGCCCCAAGGTGCCGATCCACATGGTGGTGGGTGAGCCGATGACCGCCTACGAGCCGGTGGACGAGTGCACCGAGGAACTCCGTTCGAGGATGCAGGTGACCCTCGAGGAGATCCAGACCGAGTACGCCCGGCTCCACGGCCCGTACCCTCCCGGTGCCAACTGGGTCCCCGCCCGCCTCGGCGGCTCGGCCCCGACGCTCGAGGAGGCGACCGCGCTGGACGAGGCCGAGCAGGCGGAACGGATGCGCCGCCGGGCCGGGGCGGTGGGTGAGGCGGGCGCTGACGCCCCGGAGGGACCGGCGGGCCCGGACGCTCCGTGACGACCCGTTCCAGGCCGCTGCTCGTCGCCACGGATGTCGACGGAACGCTGATCGGCACGGACCACCTGGTCCCGGAGGCGAACCGCGCGGTGGTCGAGGATCTGGTGGCGGACGGCGCGACGTTCGTCCTGGCGACGGGACGGCCGCCGCGGTGGCTGGCACAGGTGGTCGACCAACTCCCGGTCGCGCCCCTCGCGGTGTGCGCCAACGGGGCCGTCATCATGGACACCGACAGCGGTGAGTTCCTCAGCACCCGGCTGCTCGAGGCGGAGACGCTGGCGGCGATCGACGAGATCCTCCGTTCGCTGCTGCCGGGCAGCGGGATCGCGGCCGAGCGGCTGGGCGAGGACGCCGCCGACGCGGACTTCGTGGCCAGCCCGGACTACGAACACGCCTGGATCCACCCCGAGCACCTCGAGGTCGGTCACTCGGAGGTGCTCTCCCGGCCGGTGCTCAAGCTCCTGGCGAGGGTCCCGGGCATGCCCAGCGCCGACATGGTCGCCGCGTTGCGCGGCGAGGTGGACCACCTGGCCGACCTCACCTACTCCACGACCGACGGGCTCATCGAGTTCGCCGCGCGCGGCGTGACCAAGGCGAGTGGTCTGGCGGAGGTCGCGGCCGGCACCGCGGCGTCCACCGCCACCCCGTCCGTCGTCCCGGTCACGGTCGCCTTCGGGGACATGCCCAACGACCTCGAGATGCTCCGGTGGGCGGACCACGGGGTGGCCATGGGGAACGCGATCCCGTCGGTCCACGCAGCGGCGGACGAGGTCACGCTCACCAACGACGAGGCGGGCCTGGCGCACGTGCTGCGCCGCTGGTGGACCTGAGCGTCAGGTCGGGGGCGCGGACCGGTCCCCATCACTTCCCCGGTGTGCCCGCCGCCCCGTTGGAGGGGCGGCGGGCACACCTGATGGGATCCGGCCCGCGAGTCTGGTCGGCCGACGGTGACCGTCGGCCGGGGATCAGGGGTTCGGCTCCACCGTGAGCTCGGTGGTGGCCGGGTCGAAGACCAGCGTGCCGCCCACGAACCGCTGGGCGATCGTCCCGTCGGCGCGCTCGGCCTCGGCGGACACCGGGAGTCCGAGCGGGCCGTGTTCGAAGCCCTGGGAGGCCCAGGCGTCGCCGATCGCGCCCCACACCGGGTGGGTGCCGGTCTCCGGGGAGGAGTACAGCGCGCCGTTCTCGTACTTGACCAGGGAGACGTTGCCGAACCTCTGGATCCCGGAGAGCGCCTTGCCGAGCGGGCCGGCGAGTTGGGAGGCGAGTCGGCCGAAGTCGCCACCGATCACGGCCTGCACCGAGCCCGCGCTCACCGGGATGTCGGACAGCGACTTGCCCCCGGTGAGGATCCTGGTCAGGGCGGCGGCGTCCAGCTTGCCGCCGGTCAGCACGGTCCGGAGCGCCGAGGTCACCGCGTCCTGGACGCTGCCCTGCGTCACGCCCGGGATCGTCGTGCCGGTGCCGGTGCCCGGCCGCGGGGTCGTCCCGGGGTTGGACGTGGCGGGGGGCGCGGGGTTGGACGGCGCCGGGTTGGACGGGGCGGGGGTCCCGCCGCCGCTCTTGGCGTAGGCGGCCGCGATGTCGCGGATCTGGCCCATCTTGGCGTACCCGGCGTCGCCGGGGCACGAGGTGGTGCCGACGTCGCGGTGGGCGAAGATGTTGGGCAGCCGGACCGCGGTGCCGGCCGAGTACTTGGTGTACGAGGTGCCCTCGGAGTAGTGGGTGTCGGTGCCCTTGGGATCGATGCCGGCGATCGACAGGCGCCAGCCGATCACCTCGCCCATCTTCCGGACGGTGGCGTCGGACGGCGCGACGGTCGAGTAGTCGCCCATCATCGAGATGCCGAAGGTGTTGCCGTTGAACCCGCCGGCGTGGGCGCCCTGGACGTTGCGGGTGAGCCCGCCGCGGCGACCCTCGAAGGCCTGCCCGTACTTGTCGACCAGCACGTTGTAGCCGACGTCGCACCAGCCGAGGTTGCGGGCGTGGTAGACGTAGATGCCCCGGACGACGCCCGCGGACTCCTCGCGCGAGTAATTGTTGCTGCCCGCCGTGTGATGGACCGTGGCGGCGGCGAGGCTGCTGTCGTAGGTCGTGCCGCCGCAGCGGATCGACTCGTCGGCGCCCCAGCCGGATCGGGTGATGATGGACGGCTGCTTGGCCGCGACGTCGCCGTTCGCGCCCGTGCCGCCCGTGGCCGCGATGTCGCCGAACGCCTCGGCGTCGGGGGTCGGGGTGTCGTCGGGGGAGATCAGGACGGCGGTGACGGAGTCCGCGCCGGTGTCGGTGGTCTCGGCGACCGGCTTGATGTCGGCGTAGCGGGTCGGGATCGGCGGCGAGACGTCGTCGGCGGCCGAGGCGGCCGGACGCGCGGGCGCCGGGGCGGGTGTCGGCGACGCGGGCTCGGCCGGGGCGGGCTCGGGCGCGGCGGGCTCGGCGGGCGCCGGCTCTGCGGGGGCGTCGGGTGCCCCGGCGAGCGAGGTGTCGGCGAGGTCGACCCCGGAGAGCGCGATCTGGACGGCGGTGGTGTCGGTGCCCAGGTAGACGGGCTCGGTGCCGCCGGTGCCGGTGGTGCTCTCGGCCTTGCCGTCGACGGCCTCGGCCTGGTACCAGGGGCCCCACGTGCCGTCGGGGTTCTTGGCGCGCATCGCGGCGGTGGCCTGGGGGTGGTGGCCCGTCCAGGTCACACCGACCATCGAGAACGGGGTCTCGGAGGTGACCTCCTTGACCGGGGCGCCGCCGCCCGCGATGTCGGAGTCCACCCCGGTCGCCGTGGGGGCGTCGGAGAGGGGGACGGTGGTCTCGCCGGTGGGGGCGGCCGAGCCCGAGGTGGCGGCGATGTCCGCGGAGTCGACGAGTCGGTCGGAACCGGAGACGGCGAGGGGCGTGACCACGGACGCCGCGACCGCCACCGCGAGGGCGAGGGTCCGGCGTCGACCGCTGACGTACAGGGGGCGGCGTCGTGTTCTCAAGGGCTTCTCCAGATCAGCTGTCTGTGGTCCGCGGTCGGGGCTGCGGGCACTTCTCCCCGTGGGCCGCGTCGGGACGCGACCACTGGGACGTATGTGACGATCGAGGTCAATGGTAGCCAAGAAACGTGTGAAACCAAGTGGTACGGCTGGGGTTTTTGGGATCACAACCGTGTGGTTTCGAACCGGCGTACGACGACGAGGAGGCCCGACGTGCGACCTGAGCAGCGGCCCGGTCCCCGGGAGTGGTCCTCCTCGTCGTCGTCGGGTGTGGCCTGTAGGTCGTCCCCCCTCCCGCCGGATACGCTCGGACCCGGACCCGCGCCGACCGGTGCGCGGTCGCGAGGGCATCAACCGAAGGGAAGTCGGGCATGGCGGACGAGCGGCAGTGGGGGACCTACGACCTCATCGTGGTGGGGTCGGGATTCTTCGGACTGACGGTCGCCGAGCGGGCCGCGGCCGAGCTCGGCAAGCGCGTCCTGGTGCTGGACCGGCGGCACCACATCGGCGGCAACGCCTACTCGGAGGCCGAGCCCGAGACCGGGATCGAGATCCACAAGTACGGCGCGCACCTGTTCCACACCTCCAACGAGCGCGTGTGGGAGTACGTCAACCGCTTCACCGACTTCACCGGCTACCAGCACCGGGTGTTCTGCATGTACTCCGGCACGGCGTACCAGTTCCCGATGGGCCTGGGCCTGATCAACCAGTTCTTCGGCCGCTACTACTCGCCGGACGAGGCGCGCGCGCTCATCGCCGAGCAGGCCTCGGAGTTCACCGCCGAGGACGCCGCGAACTTCGAGGAGAAGGCCATCTCCCTGATCGGCCGCCCGCTGTACGAGGCGTTCATCAAGGGCTACACCGCCAAGCAGTGGCAGACCGACCCCAAGAACCTGCCCGCCGGCAACATCACGCGGCTGCCCGTGCGCTACACCTTCGACAACCGCTACTTCTCCGACACGTACGAGGGGCTGCCCGTCGACGGGTACACCGCGTGGCTCGAGAACATGGCGGCCGACGACAAGATCGACGTGGTGCTGGACACCGACTGGTTCGACGTGCGCGACGCAGTGCGCGCCGCCAGCCCCGACGCGCCCGTGGTCTACACCGGCCCGCTGGACCGCTACTTCGACTACGCCGACGGCGAGCTCGGCTGGCGCACCCTCGACTTCGAGATGGAGGTCCTGCCCACCGGCGACTTCCAGGGCACGCCCGTGATGAACTACAACGACGCCGACATCGAGTTCACCCGCATCCACGAGTTCCGGCACTTCCACCCGGAGCGCAAGGACTACCCCACGGACAAGACCGTGATCATGCGCGAGTACAGCCGGTTCGCCGAGCGCTCCGACGAGCCGTACTACCCGATCAACGAGTCCACCGACCGCGAGAAGCTGGCCGCCTACCGCGAGCGGGCCAAGGCCGAGACCGCCGCCGCCAAGGTGCTGTTCGGCGGCCGCCTGGGCACGTACCAGTACCTCGACATGCACATGGCGATCGCGTCTGCGCTGACGATGTTCGACAACACCCTCGCGCCGCACCTGCGCGACGGCGCCCCGCTCGCCGACTGACCCCGCCCGCCCGCCCTCGCCGCCCGCCCTCGCGGGATCCGCTACCCGGCTGCCACGTTCGCTACCCGCTTTCGGATAGCGGACCGTACGCGCGGGTAGCGGATTTCGGGCCGGGCGGGTGGGGCGGGGCCGGGCGGGGCGGGGCGGGTCAGTCGGCCAGCGCCCGGACGGCCGCGTCGCGCTGGGCGGCGTGCACGAGCGTCGGCTTGGCCTCGCCCAGGTGCTCGAGGACCGGGGTGACCGAGGTCCAGAAGCGGCTCAGCGAGCTGAGCCCCTCGTTCTCGGCCCGCGCCTGTGCCCGCTCGGCCCGCGTGTCGTCCGCGCGGGCCGGGTGCAGGGCCGCGCGCTTGCCCTCGATCCGGTCGTCCTTGCGCTGGGAGATGACGTAGCCCAGCGCGAACGCCACGCTGCGGGGCATCCGCCCGGCCAGCAGGACGTGCGCCTCGGGGTAGTCGTCGAGCACCTGCTCGATCGCGCCGGACAGCTCCTCGACGAGCCGGGCGAACGCCCTGCGGTCGATCTGCCGGCCGCTGGCCCCCGGGTACCACCGGCCGGCGGGCAGGGCCCAGGGGGCGAGGGCCTCGTCGTCGCCGCCCGTCGGGCCGACCACCACCACGACGTCGGCCGAGTCCCGCAACGGGTGACCCGCGTCGACCCCGGACACGGCGCCGCCGCCCTCGAGCCGGAGCGAGAGCCACACGCGACCCACGGCGGTCCGGTCCGCAGGGGGCACGCCGAGGGTGACCAGCGAGAGTTCGGCGTCCGGCCGGCTCCGGCGGGACCGCCACCGGCGCTCGGCCCACATGTCGTCGCCGTCGTCGAAGTACACCGTGCGCACGCCCGTGTCGCCTCCCGGCAGGCGCCGCCGGCGGGCGGTGGTCGGCAGCTCGGCCAGGTGGGTGCGCTCCCGCAGGAGGGTGTCGTACCCCACGGCGAGGGCGGCCGGGAAGGCCAGGTTGGGGGCCAGGACGTAGCCGGTCGCGTCGTCGTCGTCGTTCATCGCCCGCTCCAGCTCGTCCGAGACGTGGTCGACCTCGCGGCGCAGGTCCACCACGGCGTGATCGGTCCCGAACCACCCGGTCGCGGAGCGGAAGTCCAGGCTCCGGGCGTTGGCCACGTCCACCGCGGCGCGCATCCGGTCCGCGCTCTCGGCCGGGAGCAGGCGCAGGTAGTAGAGGGTCCCGTTGTGGGCGATGAGCCAGGCGCGGACCGCCATCGCCACGATCAGCACCACCAGCGTCCCGACGAACCAGCCGAGGCGCGAGGGCGACGTGCACTCCGGCGACCACAGATCGGGTACCGCGGAGACGGTGCAGGCCGCGTCGCGGGCGATCAGGTCCTCCGCCACCAGCCCGCCGAACGCCGTGGTCAGGGCGACGGTGATCGCGATGAGCGTCTCGAGGATGAACACCCCGACGAGGGTATCGGGCGGGCGGCCCGGGCGGCGGCGTCGTCGTCGTCGTTCGTCGCGCGTTCCGGCTCGTCCTCCACCTGACCGACGTCGGCGCGGAGGTCCACGACGTCTCCCCCGGGTGCCGCGAGCGGGGCCGCCGAGCCAGGTCCGGGCATAGGGTTGCCCCATGACCCGGTCAACGCCCGCCCCCGTCCGTCTGCTCGTCCTCCTGGCCGGCGCCGCCCTGCTGATGCTCGCGCTGCTGCCGCTGACGGGCGGTCCGGCCCGCGCCCAGGCGCCGGCCCCCGCGCCCGCCCGGGCCCCCGCGGCGTCGTCCGTCGGCGTCGGCATCACCGACCGGGCCGGGGTGCTCTCGCCGGGGGACCAGGACCTGCTCCGCGCGGAGACCGGCCGCATCGCGTTCCCGCCGCAGGTGGAGCGGGTCGAGTACCTGGTCTTCGGCGACGGGGGCGAGAACCTCAACGACACCACCGAGCGCTTCGCCCAGGCCGAGCGCCCGGACCTGGTGTCGCAGGACCGGGCGAAGTGGGCGCCGGGGACCCTGATCGTGGCCAACGACGGGGTCTCGCGCAAGGTCGGCATCTACTGCGGCGACGACGTGTGCGTGGCGCTCGACCTCTTCGAGGGTCGCCACCTCGACGGATCGCTCGAGGCCATGAAGGACCCGATGCGGCGCCAGAACTACGCGGTGGGCCTACTCGCGGGGGCGCAGGCCGCGGCGGATCCGACCGTGCTGGCGCCGGAGCCCGCGGGCGCGCCGTCCTGGCTCCCGTGGGCCCTCGGAGGCGCGGGCGTGGTGGGGGCGGGCGCGATCGGCGCCGGCGTGGCGGCGAGCCGGAAGAAGAAGGCGACGACGGCGAGGGAGCGCTACGACCGGGTGTCCCGCGAATACGGGCGCATCGCGGGGGAGCTCACCGGGCTGGACATCCGCGCCAACTCGTTGCGATCCCCGCTCGCCGACGACGAGCTGCGATCCCAGTGGGAGGACGTGAGGGACCGGTTCCTCGCCCTGGACGAGGTCATGGGCCGGATCGGCGACCTGCGGCCCGAGTCCACGGACGCCGAGTTCCGGGCCAAGGCGGGCGAGATCGAGACCGCCCACACCACGGTCGACCAGATGGAGGCCGCGGAGGGCAACATCGAGCAGCTCTTCCGCATGGAGCAGGGGGACGCCGACGTGCGCCGTCGCCAGCTCGGCGAGCTCCACGAGGACATGCTCGCCGCCGCGCTGGGGACCGGGGACGAGCGGCTGGCCGCCGAGGCCAGGGCGCTGGACGCGCGGGCGGACGAGCTCACCCGCGACACGGCCGCCCCCGACTTCATGGACCGCTACGCGCGGCTCGTGGTGGACTACCGGCTGGTGGTGGAGGCCATCCGGGCCCGCGAGATGGCGGATGTCGAGGCGGCGGACGACGCGGGCGACCGCCACGCGCCGAGGCTGTACGACCGCGACTGGCGCGCCGGCTACGGCTACAACGGCTTCGTGCCCTACTACGTGGTGTCGAGTTGGCACCAGCACGACGTGCAGGCGGCCGAGGCGGCGTCGAGCTCCTCCACCACCACGAGCTACTCCAACTCCTCCTTCTCGGGCGGCGGCGGGTCGAGCGGCTACTGACCTGCGCTGCCCCTCCGGCTTACGCGCCCTGAATGCCTGGATTCCGCCGGGGCGCGCTGGCGGAATGGACCAGAGCGCCAGCGCAGGTCGAGGGGCCAGCGCAGGTCGAGGGGGCAGCGCAGGTCGGCTCAGCTCTCGACGATCTTCACCGACTCGATGGTGTGCGTGGTCCGTGGGGAGCCCTGCGGGCTGCCGTCGCCCTCGATCGCGGTGACCGCTCCCATCCCGTCGGTGACGATCCCGAACAGGCTGTAGTCCGGCGGCAGGGAGACGCCGGAGGGGCCGGTGACGATGAAGAACTGCGAGCCGTTGGTGTCCGGGCCGGCGTTGGCCATGGCCAGCGATCCGATCTCGTACTCGCCGTCCGCGGGGAGTTCGTCGGCGAACTCGTAGCCGGGGCCGCCGCTGCCGGTGCCCTGCGGGTCGCCACCCTGGATCATGAAGCCGGGGATGACGCGGTGGAACGTGATGCCGTCGTAGTAGTTGTTGCGGGCCAGGAACACGAAGTTGTTCACCGTGGCCGGGGCCTTCTCCTCCAGCAGGTCCACCGTGATCGCGCCCGCGTCCGTGGTGATGACGGCGGAGTAGTCGACCCCGGGGGTCAGGCACATCGGGGGGGCCGCGTCGAACGAGGTGGTGCGCTCGGCGGCGCCGGCGGCGGGCGGACACTCGGCCGCGTCCGACGAGCCGTTCCGGGACTGCGACGCCGCGGTCGTGCCGTCGGCCGCCGCCTCCTCGGCCGGCGAGTCGTCGGCGCCGCACCCGGCGAGTGCCAGGGGCACCGCCAGGGCGAGGACCCCGAGGGCGGTGCGGAGAGTGGGGCGTGTCCGGGCTGTGGCGGAGAGGTTCATGGCACGAGACTAGAGCTTCCCTCCGACTCCGACCGCGTCGCGGGAAGACTCCGGACACCCGCGTGCGACGGGACTAGGATCCGGACATGACACGGCCAGACGTCGTCCCCGCCCCCGCCCCCGCCCCCCGTCTGCTCGCGCTGCTCGCGCTGATGCTCCTCGTCGTGCTTCCGCTCGTCGGCGGGCCCGCCCGCGCCCAGGCGCCGGCCACCACCGGCACCGTCGAGGTGGGCGTGACCGACATCGGGGGCACGCTGTCCGGGGGCGATCCGCTCCTGCTCCGGACGGAGACCGGGCGGTTGGATCTCCCGCCGCAGGTCACGAACGTGGAGTACCTGGTGTTCGACCGCGGCCAGGACAGCCTCAACGACACGGTCCTGGAGTTCGCCAGGGCCGAGCGGCCCGATCTGGTGTCCGGGGACAAATGGGCCCCGGGGCGGTTGATCGTGGCCGTGAGCATGGACCCGCGCAGGAACGGCATCTACTGCGGCGACGACGTCTGCGTGGCCATGGACGTGTTCGAGGGCCAGCACCTGGACGGCTCGCTCGAGGCCATGAAGGACCCGCTGCGCCGCGGGGCCATCGGCGCGGGCCTGCTCGCCGGGGCCGCGGCGGCCGCCGATCCCTCCGTCGAGGCGAGCGGGTCGGCCGAGGGCGACGACGGCGGCGGGATGTGGGGACTCGGCTTGGGCGGGCTCGTCCTGGCGGGCGGCGGCGCGTTCGTGGTGGTGCGCAAGCGCAGGAAGACCGTCGCGACCGCACGGGAGCAGTTCGACCTGGTCTCGCGCGAGTACGGCCGGGTCGCCGGGGAGCTCGACGGGATCGACGTCCGGGCCAACTCCCTGTCCTCCGTCCTGGCCGACGACGACCTGCGGGCCCAGTGGGCGGACGTGAGGGACCGGTTCCTCGAGCTGGACACGGTCATGGGCCGCCTGGGCGACCTGCGGTACGACTCGACCGACGCGGAGTTCCGGAAGGCCGCGAAGGACGTCGGCACCGCCCACACCACCGTCGAGCAGATGGGGCGGGCCGAGACGAACATCGACACGATGTTCCGCATGGAGCAGGGGGACGTGGACGTGCGCAGGCGTCACCTCGGGGAGCTGCACCGGGACATGGGTGCGGCGGCCCTCGGCACCTCCGATCAGCGTCTGGCCCAGCAGGCCCGGACGCTGGTCGGGTGGGTGGACGACCTGGCACGCGACCCCGCCGTCCCCGACTTCATGGACCGGTACGCCCGCATCGTCCGCGACTACCGGCTCGTGGTGGACGCCATCCGCGCCCGCGACCTGTCGGACGTCAAGGCGGCGAAGGGCGCGAGGGACCGTCACGCGCCGCGCATCTACGACAACGACTGGCAGGTGGGTTCCGGGTACAACGGGTTCGTGCCGTACTACGTGGTGAGCAGCTGGCACGCGCAGGACGTCAAGGCCGCGTCGTCGTCCACCGATACGGGGTATTCCGACTCGTCGTTCTCCGGCGGCGGTGGCTCGAGCAGTTGGTGAGTACCCGGCCACGGGGCGTGGTGGGCGGGGGCGCGGCCGGCCGCCGGGTACGATCGACCCGGCTTTCGATGCGGCGGCACGCACCGTCGGGGACGGGGACTCATCCACATGTACCACCACGGCCACCACGAACTGGTCGACGAGGTCGAGCGGTCGGTCGCCGGTCTCGCGGACCCGCGTGGCCGGGAGTGTCTCCAGCGCATCATCCTGCCCCGGGCGGGTGAGCCCCTGGACGTGCGGTCGCTGTACCTGACGGAAGCGCCCACCAACGCTCGCCGGGCGCATTCGGCCGGCCGCACCACCCTGGCCGTCGGCGCGGACTCCGAGGTCTCGTTCGCCACCTACTTCAACGCCTTCGCCGCGGCGTACTGGCGGCGGTGGACCATCCTGGACGAGGTCGTCCTGCGCCTGACGGTCCGCGGCGCCGGGCGCGTGGACCTGTACCGGTCCAAGATCGACGGCTCGCGCATCGCCATCACCGGCGACGTGGTGGGGGAGCCCGGTGAGGCCGGGACGGACCTGGTGACGACGGTCGAGTTCGTGTGCGACCTCGGCCCGTTCGAGGACGGCGGCTGGATCTGGTTCGACCTCACCTCGGACACCGACGTCGAACTGCTCGCCGGGGGCTGGTACTCCGCCGTGGACGCCCCGGCCACCCGCCCCGATGCGGGCCCGGACGGCTCCCCGGATCCGACGGTGCAGGTGCCCAACGACCGCCGGGTGACCATCGGGATCCCCACGTTCAACCGCCCGGGTGACGCGGTGGCGGCGCTGCGGGCGCTCACCTCCGACCCCGAGGTCGACGCGGTCCTCGACGCCGTGCTCATGCCCGATCAGGGCGACCGGAAGGTCCGGGACGAGCCCGGGTTCGCCGAGGCCGCCGAGGACCTGGGCGACCGGCTGCGGATCTTCGACCAGCCCAACCTGGGCGGCTCGGGCGGGTACAGCCGCATCATGTACGAGGCCCGTCGGCTGACCGACTCGCCGTTCATCCTCTACATGGACGACGACATCGAGATCGAGCCCGACTCGATCCTGCGGGCCCTGGCGTTCGGACGCTTCTCCACGGTGCCGATGCTGGTCGGCGGGCAGATGCTCAACCTGCAGGAGCGCAGCCACCTGCACACCATGGGCGAGGTGGTGGGCGCGCACGACTTCATGTGGACCGCGGCCCCGCACGCGGACTACGACTACGACTTCTCCCGGTACCCGCTGACCGACCGCGAGAACCCCAAGGAACTGCACCGCCGGATCGACGTGGACTACAACGGGTGGTGGATGTGCCTCATCCCGCGCGTGGTCGCGGAGAAGATCGGCCAGCCGCTGCCGCTGTTCATCAAGTGGGACGACGCCGAGTACGGGCTGCGCGCCCGGCGGGCCGGCCACCCCACGGTGTCCATGCCGGGCGTCGCGATTTGGCACATGGCGTGGTCGGACAAGGACGACGCGATCGACTGGCAGGCCTACTTCCACCTGCGCAACCGCCTGGTGGTGGCCTCGCTCTACCACGACGGCGACCACAAGGGCATCATGCAGTCCAGCCTCAAGGCGCTGGTCAAGCACCTGGTCTGCCTCGAGTACTCGACCGTGGCCATCCAGATCGAGGCGATCCGCGACTTCCTCCGCGGGCCGGAGGCGCTCTACGACCTGCTCCCGACCGCCCTGCCCAAGGTGCGGGCGATGCGCGCGGAGTTCCCCGACGCCGTGGTGATCCCGTCGGCCGTGGACCTGCCCGCCCCGTCGGGCGGCCCGGCCGGGATCCACTCGGAGCCCTCGGGGAGGGTCGGCAAGGCGGTCGCGCTGGCCAAGGGGCTCGTGCACACGCTGAGTCGGGACGAGAAGGTGCACCACGAGGTGCCGCAGGCCAACTTCCCGCCGATCGAGGCACGGTGGTACTCGCTGAGCAGGGTCGACGGCGCCACCGTCACCACCGCCGACGGGCGCGGCGTGGTCTTTCGCAAACGGGACCGCGAGCGGGCGGGAGCGCTGCTCAAGGACTCGGTCGCGGCGCACCGCGAGCTCTACCGCCGGTTCCCCGAGATGCGCCGGCGCTACCGTGAGGTGCACGCCGACCTCGTGACCAAGGAGGCCTGGGGCCGTGTCTTCGATTCCTGAACCCACGGACGGCACGGACGCCGCGGCACCCACGGTGGAGATCCCCGTCCCCACCAGCGAGGTCAGGCTCCTGGCCGGGATCCAGCGCCGGCTCCTCGCGGTGCCCGGGTCGCGGGAGGCGGCGGTGACCCTCTCGCACGTCGGGGAGCACGCCCTCGGCTGGATGGCGGTCGCCGCGGTCGGTGTGGCGGTCGATCCCCCCCGCCGCGGCCGGTGGGCGATGGTCGGCGTCGGCAGCTTCGGGGCGCACGCCACCTCCGTCGTCATCAAGCGGGTGGTCCGTCGCCGGCGTCCCGACCACCCCACGGTCGCCGTGGGTGTGAGCACCCCCTCGAAACTCAGCTTTCCGTCCTCGCACGCCACCTCGACCACGGCGTTCGCCCTGCTCGCCGGGTCGGTGAGCGGAGTACCGGTGGCCCCCGCGCTCGTGCCGGTGATGCTCGCGTCCAGGTTGGTGCTCGGAGTCCACTACCCTTCGGATGTGCTCGCCGGCGCCGTCGTCGGCGCGGGCTGCGCCGCGCTCACGCGGTCGCTCTGGCCCACCGGGGCCGTCCAGCGGGTGCTGCCCGAGGCGCTGCGTGACAGCCCGCCGGGCCGGCGCCCCACCCCGAACACCGAGGAGAATCGATGACCGACCAGACCGGTGTCCCGGCCGCCCGGGGCGTGGGGGATCACCACCTCCTGGGCGCGGAGCCGCACACGGCCAACGAGATCGATCGCGCGGAGGCTCAGGAAGAGGCCCTGGGGTCGCCGCCCAAGAACCTGCTCGACGGCATGATCAAGGCCCTCCGGCCGCGTCAGTGGGTCAAGAACGTGCTCGTGGTGGCGGCGCCCGCGGCGGCGGGCTCCCAGACCCTGACCGACGGCTCGGTCCTGTTCTCCGTGTTCATCGCGTTCGTGGCGTTCTGCATGGCCGCCTCGAGCGTCTACCTCATCAACGACGCGCTGGACGTCGAGGCGGACCGCGCGCACCCGACCAAGCGGTTCCGGCCCATCGCCGCCGGCGTGCTGCCGGTTCCGGTGGCCTACGGGATGGCGGTGGTGCTCATCGCGGCGGCGATCGGCATCTCGCTGGTCTTCACGCATCCGGCGCTGGCGATCGTCGTGGGCGTGTACATCGTGCTGCAGCTCATGTACTGCTTCGGCCTCAAGCACCAGCCGGTGCTCGACATCGCGTTCGTCTCCTCGGGGTTCCTGCTCCGCGCGGTCGCGGGCGGCGCCGCGGCGGAGGTCGACATCTCCCAGTGGTTCCTGCTGGTCATGGCGTTCGGCTCGCTGTTCATGGCGGCCGGCAAGCGGTACGCCGAGCTGAACCTGCACCTCAAGACCGGCGCCAAGATCCGCAAGGCGCTCGAGAGCTACACCCCCACCTACCTGCGCTTCGTGTGGACGCTCTCGGCCACCGTCCTCGTGCTCTGCTACGCCCTGTGGGCCTACCAGCGCGGTGAGGGCACGGACACCGCCATCTGGCTGCAGATCTCGATCGTCCCGTTCACGATCGCGGTGCTGCGCTACGCGGTCGACGTCGACGCCGCCCAAGCCGGGGAGCCCGAGGACATCGCCCTCGGGGACCGCGTCCTGCAGGTCCTCGCCGCGCTGTGGGTGCTGACCGTGGTGATCGGCGTCTACATCGTTCCGTCCTTCTCCTGACCGGGACGGGTCGGGCGATGTCGGAGGTGGCGGGGGAGCGGTGGGCGCGGCGCGCCGAGCCGGTGTTCTGGGCCGGTCTCGTGGCGGTGGTCACCGTGTTCCTGGCCGGTGCCTGGCAGCGCCGGTGGATCGCCGACGACGGGCTGATCGTCCTGCGCACCGTCCGCAACCTCATCGCCGGCAACGGCCCCGTCTTCAACGCCGGGGAGAGGGTCGAGTCCAACACCTCCACGGTGTGGACCTATCTCATCTACGCCACCCACGAGGTGGTCGGCTACCGGCTCGAGTTGGTCGCCCTCGGGCTGGCGCTCGCCCTGAGCATGACCGCGGTGGCGTGCGCGATGCTCGGTACCCGCGTGATGTACCGCGGGACGCGGCGGGCGCCCGCCGGCGCCCCGATGCTGCTGCTGCCGTTCGGCGTGGTGGTCTACATCATGCTCCCGCCCGCCCGGGACTTCGCGACCTCCGGCCTGGAGACGGGCCTGGTGATCTGCTGGATCGGCGTGATGTGGCTGGGGCTGCAACTGTGGGCGCGCGCGCCGCACCGCGAACACCGGTTCGGCCTGCCGGCGGCGGGGACCGCGGCGATCGCGTTCGTCGCCGGCCTGGGACCGCTCGTGCGGCCGGAGATGGCGCTGGCCTCGGTGGTCTTCCTCGGGCTGCTGGCGGTCGCCCGGCAGTCGTGGCGGCACCTGGGCTGGCTGGTGGTGATCGCGGGCACGGTCCCCGTGGTCTACCAGGTGTGGCGCATGTCGTACTACGCGCTGCCGTACCCGCTGACGGCCGTCGCCAAGGACGCGGGCGGCTCCAAATGGGACAAGGGCGCCGCCTACCTGTGGGACCTGCTCGCGCCGTACGCGCTGCTCCTCCCGCTGGCGGTGATCCTCGTGGCCGGGCTGGTGTCGTTGTGGGCGACCGCCCGCCGGCCCCCCCCCCCCCCCCAACCCCCCCCCCCCCCCCCCCAATCCCCCCGCCCCGCCCCGCCATCCGCTACTCCGCCGGCTGATCCGCTCCCCGGATGGGGGCAGCGGATCGCGCGGGACGGTAGCGGATCCGGGGGGGGTGCGGGTGAGGGTCCGGTCGACCCCGGTCGTCACCATCGCGTTCCTCGCGGTGGCCGCGATCATGCTGGCCTACGTCACCCGCGTCGGCGGGGACTTCATGCACGGCCGCGTGCTGCTGCCGTCCCTGTTCCTGTTCCTCCTGCCGGTCTCCGTGGTGCCCCTGCCGGTCGGTCCCGCGCACGGGCCCGACGACGCCCGGGTGCGCCGGGTGGCAGTCCCCGTTGTCGTCGGTGCGTGGCTCGTCGTCGTCGGATGGGCGGTGACCGTCCAGGTCACCCAGGACCCGTTCCGCGACCAGCCGGAGACCATCACCGCGGCGGGGATCGTCGACGAGCGGCAGTACTACATCCAGCGGACCGGCCACCGGCACCCGGTGCTCGCCGAGGACTACCTGGACTTCCCCCGGATGCGGGCCCTGGTGCGTGAGGTGGAGGCCAACGACACGGGGGCGGTGTTCCTCCCGGTGCCGGGGTTCCAGGACCGCTGGGACGTGGTGGCCTACGACCACCCGTTGCCGGGCATGGCGCCGTTCGAGCTGCCCGACGAGCCGATCAAGACCGTCGTGTTCCTCAACCTGGGCATGACCAGCATGAACCTCCCGCTCGACGTGGACGTCTACGACACCGTGGGCTTGGCCGCGCCGTTGGCCGCGCACACCGACCGCATGGAGGACGGGCGGATCGGTCACGACAAGTTCCTGCCCTACGACTGGGTGCTCGCCCGGACCGGCGTGATCGAGGACCCGGTCAACCTCCCCCGGTGGGTGGACGTCAACTGGGTGCTCCAGTCCGAGGTGGCGTTGCAGTGCCCGGCGACCCAGGCGCTCATCGAGTCGTACTCCGGCCCGTTGACCCCGGAGAGGCGGTGGTCCAACCTCGTGAACGCATTCTCATTCGCCGAGTATCGGATCAACAGAATCCCTGCGTATGAGGTGCAGCGATGCGGTCTGCCGATGCCTGAGAAGGTGGAGAAGTACCAGGGCACTCGGTAGGGTTGCGCCTACTGTTGTCTCGAATCGATAACAGTCGGGGGTCGATTCAGCCCCTGACCTGTAACACCTGTCCCACAATGCGCGACAGTAACGATGTCGCAGTTCCGGTCCTCCCCTGGTGGGTCCGGTCCGATGGACGTCACCGATGCCCCGGAGATCCTGGGGGCACCAGGAACGAACAAAGGAACCAACGCATGTCCCAGACCACCCTCCGGCGCAAGTTCGCCGCCGGGCTCACCGCCCTGGCGACGGCCGCGGGCCTCGTCGTGAGTGCGCCGGCCCTCGTCGGCGCCCAGGCCACCGAGCAGGGCTCCTCCGCGAGCCTCGGTTCCGGCGGCTCCGCCGGTGCGCCGCCGCCGGCGCCCGCATTCCGGCCGGCCGGGGGCAACGAGAACCCGGTGGGCAACCGGAACTGGCTGCGCCCCGGCTGCACGTGGGACCCGGTCGCCTCCTGGGTCCAGCTGTGCGAGGTCTGGTCCCCGGCCATGAACCGGCCGATCAAGGTCCAGGTCCAGCCCGCCCGCTACGGCGGCAACGCCGGCCTCTACCTGCTCGACGGCCTGCGCGCGCGCGACGACTGGAACGCGTGGACCCACGACGCCCAGGCCCAGCGCATCTTCCTGCAGGACAACATCACGCTGGTCATGCCCGTCGGCGGGCAGGTCTCCTTCTACTCCGACTGGGATCGGCCCATCAACCTGGGCGGCACCCTCCTGGAGTACAAGTACGAGACGTTCCTCACCCGTGAGCTGCCCGGGTACCTGCAGGCCAACTTCGGCGTCCGCACGGACAACAACGCGATCGCCGGACTGTCCATGGGCGGCTCCGCGGCCGCCATGCTCGCGGCCGATCACCGCGACCAGTTCAAGCAGGTCTCGGTCTTCTCCGGCTACATGAACACCACCGCGCCGGGGATGTACACCATGCTCCCGCTGGCCATGTTCGACCAGTGCAGGTGCGACCCCTTTGCCATGTGGGGCCTGCCGGGCTCGCCGCGCTGGGGCCAGAACGACCCGTTGCTCAACGCCGGCAAACTGCGCGACATTCCGATGTACATCACCGCGGGCTCGGCCATCCCGGGCCAGTACGACCAGCCCTCCAGCCTGCAGGCCGTGTTCAACACGTTCAACGGCATCATCCTCGAGGGGCTCTCGCGGGGATCGACCATCGCGTTCCAGAACACGCTGAACGCCGCACCGAACAAGGCGAGGTTCGACTACCGCACCACCGGGGTCCACGGGTGGGGCTACTGGAACGACGACCTGATCGCCGCCAGGTCGGCCCAGATCCTCGACGTGATGGACGCCCACGGCTGGTGATCCCGCCGACTTAGCAGACGAATCGGGCTCGTGTCAGCGAGTCCTCACCCGTCACACCGGGGCCCCGTGCGTAGATTCTCGTGCGGGGCCCCGGTCGTTGGTGACCACCGGGTTCGGCCGCGGGAGGGGAACCCGCGGGCGCGCTGCGGGCCGGGGCCACGGGCACGACCGGCCGGGTCGCACGACCGACCCGGCCGCGAGACACTTCGGCGACGACGCGGCAAGGAAGAGAACAACACCATGGCGACCCCCAGCGCACACGCGAACCCCCGCACCCGGTGGGCGTCCCTCCTCGCGGCCCCCCTGGTGGTGGGTGTGGTGGGATCCGGCCTCCTCGCCCCGCCGGTCGCGGTGGCGCAGGAGACCCCCGCCCGGGTGAGCCCGGGCGCGCAGTCGCCCACCCCGGGCCCCGCCACCCCGGAGAACGTCCCGGACGCACCGTCGCTGCGGGTCCCCTCCGCCCCGCCGTCGGGTGTCCGGCTGGAGAGGGTGGAGTGGAAGACGGCCAACCGCGTCGCGCTGTGGGTGCAGTCCCCGGCCATGGGGCAGGCGATCCAGGTGCAGCTGATGCTCCCGGCCGCGTGGAACGCCGAGCCCGATCGCACCTACCCGTCGCTGCTGCTGCTGGACGGCCTGCGCGCGCGGGGTGACGCGAGCGGGTGGACGCTCGAGACCAAGATCTCCCAGTTCTTCGACGCGAAGAACGCGATCATCATCCTGCCCGTCGGCGGCGAGTCGAGCTTCTACACGAACTGGGTGGCGGACGCCAAGGGCTCGGCCTACCAGTGGGAGACGTTCCTCATGCAGGAGCTGCCGCCCCTGCTGGCCCGCGACTGGCGGGTCGGCGACAAGCACGGTGTGGCCGGCCTGTCGATGGGCGGGACGGCCGCCATGATGCTCTCCCAGCGCTACCCGGAGCACTTCCGGTTCGCCGGCAGCTTCTCGGGGTTCCTCGACACCACGAGCTTCGGCATGCCCGAGGCGATCAAGGTGGCCATGCAGGACGCCGGTGGCTACTCGGCGGAGAACATGTGGGGTCCCCTCGGCTCGGCCCGCTGGCAGGAGCAGGATCCCAAGCTCCACGCGGAGAGGCTGCGCGGTCGGAGCGTGTACGTCTCCGCGGGCAGCGGCAACACCGGTCCCTGGGATCAGCCGTCCGGGCTGCCCGACATCCCGGCCAACTTCCCCGGCTACGGTCTCGAGTTGCTCTCCCGGATGACCACCCAGACGTTCGTCAACAAGGCCCGCGGGGCCGGCGTCGACGTCACGGCCAACTTCCGGCCGTCGGGAACCCACACGTGGCCGTACTGGCAGTTCGAGATGACCCAGGCGTGGCCGCAGTTCGCAGGGGCGGTGGGGATCGAGAACGTCGAGGCGCCGTGCGCGCCCGTGGGAGCGATCAGGGCCCTCGCCGAGCGTCAGCCGGCGCTGGGACCCTGTCTCACCGGCGAGTACGACGTCAAGGGCGGCAAGGCCGCGGACTTCCGCTTCGGACGCGTGTTCTGGTCCGAGCAGACCGGGGCGCAGTCGGTGCTCGGGGCGATCGGCGCCGCGTACCAGGCGGAGGGCGGGCCCGGCGGGCCACTGGGCCTGCCGACCTCGGGGGAGACCGCCACGCCGGACGGCAAGGGGCGTTTCACGCAGTTCCAGAACGGCGTCATCTACTGGTCGCCGACCACCGGCGCGCACGCGATCCGCGGGGCGATCCGGGCCATGTGGTTCGACCGCGGCGCCGAACGCGGCGAGCTGGGCTACCCGACCACCGACGAGATCGCCAACCCCAACAAGCCCGGCGTGGTCCAGGGCTTCCGGGGCGGGACCGTCTACTGGTCGTCCGACACCGGGCCGAAGGTGGTCGAGGGCCAGATCCTCGAGACCTACCGGGCCGCCGGGGCCGAGAACTCCGCGCTCGGGTACCCGGCGACGGACGAGATCTCCCTGACCACCCGCAACGGCGCGTTCAACCGGTTCCAAGGCGGGTACATTTACTGGTCGTCGCGGACGGGAGCGCAGGTCATCCCCCGCGGGCCGGTGTTCGACGCCTGGGGCACGGTCGACTACGAGCGCGGCCGGCTGGGGTATCCGACGGGCCCGCTCCGCAGCACCCGGGACGGCCAGGTCATGGACTTCGAGGGCGGCCGGATCACCGTGACCGGCGGTCGGGCGGAGATCTCGTGACAGGCCGGGGTGCCGCGCTCGCGGCGGCGCTGCTCGTCGTGGTGGGGACGGCGACGGCCTGCGGCGGCGGCGACTCCACGGTCTCGGGAGTCCCCGATTCCGGTTCGGTCGCACCTCCTCCGGGGGGCGCGGGCACCTCCTCGCCCCGCGTCGCCGCGTCCGAGGACTCCGGGCGTTTCACCGAGGCCCCCGCGCCGGTGGCCTCCGACGCGCCGGGCTACACCGCGCCGATCGTCGGCGCCCGCGAGCGCGGATACCTGGCCGCCCTCGAGGCGAAGGGCATCGACACCGCGGCGATGTCGGACTCGCTCGTCGCCGCGGGCAACACGATCTGTCGGATCCGGAGCACCGGCGGCGCCGCGGGGGAGACCACCACCATCGCCGACGCGGTGGCCGGGCAGATCTCCGTCGGCGGGTACTCGGACCGCGATGTGGACGAGCTCTCCCGGATCGTGGTGGACGTCGCCGCCGGTCAGCTCTGCCCCTGAGCTCCGGGGCGGGGTGCCACGGCCTGGCGTCGCCGGGTGAGCCGTGACACCCCCGCGCCGCGGAGGGAACCCGGAGGCCCCCTGGCCCGTTGGAAGAGTCGTCGGCTGCCCGCCTATCCGTGTCGGGCGTCCGGGAAGGAGTTCGTCACATGGCTCGTGGATCGCGTCGTGGAAGCGGCCGCCGTCTCGGGTGCTCGCTCGGAGCGCTCGTCCTGGTGGTCCTGCTCGTGCTGGGGATCGGGTGGTGGATCGGCAACCGGGGAGTCCCCACCGGGCCCGGGGAGGGACCGGGCCGAGGCCCCGAGGTGCCCGCCCAGACCCAGCCCGCGGACTGCCCCGACGTCCAGATGGTCGCCGTGCCGGGGACGTGGGAGAGCAGCCCAGCCGACGATCCCTACGCGCCGTCCTTCCTGCCCAACGCGCTGCTCCGGTCGATCACCGACCCGCTGAGTCAGCAGTATCCCGGTGAGCGCCTCGAGGTGTTCACGGTCCCGTACGTCGCCCAGTTCCGGAATCCGCAACGGCCGCAGGAGATCACGTACGACCAGAGCCGGGCCGAGGGCACCGACCGGGCCCGCGCCGAGCTCGCCGCGGTGCACGCCCGCTGCCCCTACACCTCCTACATCCTCCTGGGCTTCTCCCAGGGTGCGGTGATCGCCGGAGACCTCACCAACGAGATCGGGACGGGCAACGGGCCGGTGCCCGCCGACCTCGTGCGGGGGTCGGTCCTCATCGCCGACGGTCGCCGCCTGCCCGGTGAGGGACAGTCGCCCGGCCTGTCCCCCGGGAACGGCCAGGGCATGGAGATCTCGCTGCAGCCGGTCACGGGGTTCACCCAGCTCATCGCCGGCGCCACCATGACCGGCCCGCGGCCGGGGGGCTTCGGTGCGCTCGCGGATCGGACCGCCCAGATCTGCGACTCCAGGGACCTCATCTGCAACGCCCCGTTCAACATGGTGGACGGCGCGGCGCGGTTCCAGGAGTTCGTGGCCAACAACGCCGTCCACGCCATGTACGCCACCAACCCCGACGTGATCCTGGGGACGACGGTCCCGGAGTGGACCATCGGGCACGCCCGCCGGCTCGTGGACGAGGCGCCCCAGATCGCCCACGACTGAGGGGCCCACGGCGTACCGTGACATGCCGCGACACGCCTGGCCGGATCGGTGATTCGGAGTTCGGTTGTGCCCTGGGGCACGCTGTAGGATCGACCACGCTTGTCGCCCGGAATGTCCGTGGTCGACGACGTCGACCATCCAGTCATCGGTTCGGAACGGAGCAACGTGGAGTTCGAGCAGTACCACGACGCCAGTGGGGCGATCGTCATTCCCGATCGGACCACCCTGGTCGACTTCGTCGAGTCCAACGTCTCCGCGGCGCGGCAGGATCCCGCGGCGGACGGGGTGATCTACCGCTACATCGACTACTCGGCCTCCCGCAACGGTGAGGTCCGCGAACTCTCGTGGTCCGAGTTCGGCGACCGCCTCTACGCGATCGCCGCGCGGCTGCAGCAGGTGGCGAAGCCGGGTGACCGGGTGGCCATCCTCGCCCCCCAGGGGCTCGACTACATCGTCTCGTTCTTCGCCGCGATCCACGCCGGGCTCATCGCCGTCCCGCTGTTCGATCCTGACGAACCCGGTCATCACGACCGTCTCCACGCCGTGCTGGGCGACTGTTCGCCGTCGGTCATCCTCACCTCGACCGACTCGGCCGCGGGCGTCCGCACGCTCTTCCGGGAACTGCCCGCGCGTGAGCGGCCGCGCACCCTCGCCGTCGACGCCATCCCCGACGAGCTGGGCTCCGGCTGGTCCCTCCCCGACCTCGGCGCGGACGACATCGCCTACCTGCAGTACACCTCCGGGTCGACACGGGTCCCCGCCGGCGTGGAGATCACGCACCGCAACGTCGTCACCAACGTCATGCAGCTCTTCGACGGCCTCGGGCTGACCCGCGCCTCGCGCGGCGTCACCTGGCTGCCGCTGTTCCACGACATGGGCCTGCTCACGGTGATCCTGCCCGCCATGGGCGGCGCGACCATCACCGTGATGAGCCCCCGCGCCTTCGTGCAGCGTCCCGGCCGCTGGGTCAACCAGCTCGGTGCCATGTCGGACGGAGACGGGGTCTTCGCCGCCGCGCCCAACTTCGCGTTCGAGCACGCGGCCCGCCGCGGACTGCCGCGCGAGGGGGAGACCCTCGACCTGTCCGGCGTGACGAGCATCATCAACGGCTCCGAGCCGGTCACCCCGGCGTCCATGCGTGCGTTCAACGAGGCGTTCGCCCCGTACGGTCTGGCGCCGACCGTGATCAAGCCGTCCTACGGGATGGCCGAGGCGACCCTGTTCGTCTCCTCGCCGCGCAAGGACGACGAGGCGATCGTCATCCACGTGGACCGGAGCGACCTCAACGAGGGGCTCATGACCGTCCTGGACCCGTCCCGCGTGGACGGCAACGAGGACGCCATCCCGCAGGTCGCGTGCGGCTACGTCGCCCCCAGCCAGTGGGCGGCGATCGTGGAACCGGGCATCGACGACGCGACGGGTGAGCACGACGGCACCGGGCGCGAACTCCCCGAGGGCAGGGTCGGCGAGATCTGGCTCCACGGCACCAACATCGGCCGCGCCTATTGGGGGCGCGACGAGGAGTCCGAGGCGACGTTCGGCAACGTGCTCTCCGAGCGTCTGACCGAGGGCTCCCGGACGGTCCGCGAGTTCGGTTCCGTCCCCGAGGGCGCGCGGTGGCTGCGCACGGGCGACTACGGCGCCTACGTGGACGGCCAGCTGTACATCACGGGTCGGGTCAAGGACCTGGTGATCGTCGCCGGACGCAATCACTACCCGCAGGATCTGGAGAACACGGCGCAGGACGCGTCCGTCTCGCTGCGTCCGGGATTCGTCGCGGCGTTCTCGGTCCCGGCCAACCAGCTCCCGATCGACGCCCGTAACGGCGCGACGATCGCCGCCGATGACTCCTCGGAAACTCTCGTGGTGGTGGGCGAGCGCGCGCCCGGCGCGGGCAAGGCGGATCCGGGTCCCATCGCGGACGCCGTCCGGTCGGCGATCTCCTCCCGGCACGGCGTCACCGTCCAGGACGTGCTCCTGGTCCCGGCCGGGTCCATCCCCCGCACCTCCAGCGGCAAGATCGCCCGCCGCGCGTGCAAGGCCGCGTACGTGGACGGCACGTTGCGCGGTGGACACCGCCAGACCGCCTTCCCGGACGAGCCGGCGCACTAGCGTCCGGCCGGTCGCGGCACCAGAAGTGCCCCACGGCGACGGGCGAGCACACCGGACAACCCCAGGAAAGGCGAGCCGCACGATGGCACAGAGCGAGATGACGGTAGTAGAGCTCCGCGAATGGCTGCGGGGCTGGGTCTGCCGGGCCACCGGGCTCGACGTCTCCAAGGTGACGGACGACCGCTCCCTGGAGGAGTTCGGATTGTCCTCCAAGGACGCGGTGACCCTCTCGGCCGATCTCGAGGACGAGCTCGGCCGTCCCCTCGACGCCACGATCGCCTACCAGCACCCCACCATCGCCGCGCTCGCCGAGTACGCGATCAACGGCCCGGTCCTCAGCGACGAGCCCGCCGATCTGCACTCCTTCCGTGACCGCGGCGCGGGGATGGAGTTCGACGTCGCGGTGATCGGGTTCGCCACCCGCTTCCCGGGCGGTGCCGACTCGCCCGAGGCCACGTGGGAACTGCTGTCCGAAGGCCGCGACGCCACCGGCCCGCGGCCGGCCTCCCGGTGGTCCGAGTGGGCGGGGGACGCCTACGTCCAGCAGGTGCTCGCCGAGGCACCGGACCGGGGCGGCTGGCTCGACGACTCGGAGGTCCGGGACTTCGACGCCGAGTTCTTCGGCATGAGCCCCCGCGAGGCCGAGATGGTGGACCCGCAGCAGCGGCTCGCCCTGGAGCTCACCTGGGAGGCGCTGGAGCACGCCCACCTGCCGGCGAGTGATCTCAAGGGTCGCGAGGTGGGGGTGTTCATCGGCTCCTCCTCCAGCGACTACCAGGTCTTCCTCACCTCCGATTCCGCCGCAGCCTCCCCGTACGCGGTCACTGGCGCCTCCAACGCGATCATCTCCAACCGGGTCTCGTACACCTTTGACTTCCGCGGCCCGTCCATGACGATGGACACGGCCTGCTCGACCTCCCTGGTCGCGATCCACGAGGCCGTCAACTCCCTGCGCCTGCACGAGTCCGACCTCGCCGTGGCCGGCGGCGTCAACATGATGCTCGCGCCCGCCGCCACGATGGGCTTCGCCAAGACCGGCGCCGCGCTCAGCCCGGACGGGCGGATCAAGGCGTTCTCCTCGGACGCCGACGGCATCTGCCGCGCCGAGGGTGGGGGCCTGTTCATCCTGAAGCGCCTGTCGGAGGCGGAACGGGACGGAGACCAGGTCCTCGCCGTCATCAAGGGTTCCGCCGTCAACTCCGACGGCCGGTCCAACGGCATGACCGCGCCCAACCCGGACGCACAGGTCGCTGTGCTGCGCCAGGCCTACGCCGACGCCGGCGTCGACCCGCGGGACGTGGACTACATCGAGGCCCACGGGACCGGCACGATCCTCGGTGACCCGATCGAGGCGACCGCGCTCGGCCAGGTCCTCGGGCGCGGACGGGACGCCGACCGCCCCACCCTGCTGGGCTCGGCCAAGACCAACTTCGGCCACATGGAGTCCGCGGCGGGCGCCGCGGGCTTGGCCAAGGTCATCCTGGGCATGGGCAAGGACGCGCTCCCGCCCACGCTCAACTTCGCCGGCCCCAACCCCTACATCGACTTCGACGCCGCGCGGCTGAGCGTGGTGACGGAGACCACGCCGTGGCCGCGCTACAGCGGTAGAGCCGTGGCGGGCGTCTCCGGCTTCGGCTTCGGCGGCACCAACGCCCACGTCGTGGTGGCGGAGTACCGCCCCGTGCCGGTGGCCGCCGCCGACACCGACACCGACACCGATACCGATACCGACACCGACACCGACACCGCCGCCGCCGCCGCCGACACCGCCGCCGCCGACACCGCCGCCGCCGACACCGACGTCGCGCGCAGCGTCGCCGACGCCGTCGCCCGCAACTCCGAGGTGCTGGCCACCACGGGCACCTCCGTCCCCGGCCCGGCGGCCACGGTGCTCGTCGTGTCCGGGTCGCTGCCGTCACGGCGCAAGTCCGCGGCCGGCCGGATCGCGGACTGGCTCGAGAAGCAGGACGAGTCCGTGGACCTCGGCGCGGTCGCCCGCACCCTCGCCGCCCGCAACCACGGCCGCTCCCGCGGCGCCGTGGTGGGCCACACCCGCGCCGACCTGGTGGCGGGCCTGCGCGCCCTCGCCGCCGGCGACCCCGGGCCCGGCGTGTTCAGCGCCGACGCCCCCGCGGGCACCGGCGACGTCTGGGTGTTCTCCGGCTTCGGCGCCCAGCACCGCAAGATGGCCAAGGAGCTGTACCTGTCCAACCCGCTGTTCGCCTCCTGCCTGGACGCGGTGGACGAGCTCATCGAGTTCGAGGCCGGGTACCGGATGGTCGAGATGTTCCTCGACGACTCCGTCACCTACGAGGTCGAGAACGCGCAGGTCGGGATCTTCGCCGTCCAGGTCGCGCTGATCGACACGCTCAAGGCGCTGGGCGCCAAGCCCGAGGCCGTCATCGGCCACTCGATGGGCGAGGTCGCGGCCGCCTACGCCTCCGGCGGCCTGGGCCTGGAGGACGCGGTCCGCGTGATCTGCGTGCGCTCGCGACTCATGGGCGACGCCGAGCAGCAGGTCTCCGACGCCGACGCCGGGGCCATGGCCCTGGTCGAGTACTCGGCGGAGGAGATCGCGCAGATCATCGCCGACAACCCGCAGTTCGCCTCGATCGAGCCCGCCGTCTACGCGGCCCCCACCCACACCACCGTCGGCGGTCGCGCCACGCCCGTGGCCGAGTTCGTCGCCTGGGTCGAGCAGCAGGGCAAGTTCGCCCGACAGCTCCAGGTCCGCGGCGCCGGGCACACCTCCGACGTCGACATGCTGCTGGGGGAGCTCGCCGCGGAGATCGCCGGCCTGGAGCCGCACGGGCTCACCACCGGGCTGTTCTCCTCGGTGGACAAGGAGACCTTCTACCGCGCCGGCCACGAGCCGATCCACGCGGAGGAGTACTGGGTCAAGGGCATGCGCCACTCGGTGTGGTTCACCCACGCCGTGCGCAAGGCCGTCGAGGCCGGGTACGTGACGTTCCTGGAGTTCGCGCCCAACCCGGTCGCCGCGATGTCCGTGGCGGCCACGTGCTTCGACGCCGGGCTCATGGAGCCGAACCTCCTCTACACGCTCAAGCGCAAGGAGTCCGAGGCGGACACCCTGCTCAGTGCGATCGCGCAGCTGTACGTCCACGGCCACGAGGTCGACATGGTCTCAGTGGTGGAGATGCTGCACGGCTACGTCACCGGCCCCGCCCGGTACGCGCCGGTGCCCGGGACGGCGTGGAAGCGCCGCACCCTGTGGCCGACCGTCACCGCCGGCGGCGGGTCGGGGGAGGGGCGCATGCCCGGTTCCCACGTCGCGCTGCCCGACGGCCGCCACGCCTGGCAGGTCCGCGCGGAGGTCGTGCCGAGCGTGGACGCCCTGATGACGGCCGCCGCGGCGTCGGTGCTCGCGGGCGCGACCCTCACCGCGGTCGACCGGCCCGGGGTGCTCCCGGCCGCCGGCACCGTCACCACCACCATGACCCCGCACCCCGGCGGAGCCTCGCTGCAGGTGCACGCGCACGGCACGGACGGGACCGGGCCGGCCTTCGTCCTGGTCGCCGAGTGCGCGGTGAGCGGCGGTACGCCGATCGACCCCGACGCGGCGCCCGGGGCGCACTACGTGTCGACCGAGTCCGACGCCCCGGTGGTGGACATCGATGACGACGACGACGAGGACACCCGCTGGAATCCGGCCTCGGGCGAGTCGATCGGGGACCGCCTGGCCCGGATCATCGGGTCCTCGATGGGCTACAGCCCCGACGACCTGCCCCGGGAGCTCCCCCTGCTCGACCTCGGCCTGGATTCCCTCATGGCGGTCCGCATCAAGAACCGCGTCGAGCACGAGTTCTCCATCCCGCCCCTCGAACTGCAGGCGATGCGGGACGCGTCGATGAACGACGTGGCCGACATGGTGACCTTCGCCGTGGAGAACCCGGACAAAGTCGGTGAACTCGCCGACCAGCAGTCGCGCGGCGAGGGCGCGGTCGACGTGGCCGCGCTGCGCGGTGACGCGCCGGCCAGCGCCACCGGTGACGCCGGCGCCGCCGGTGTCGCGATCGCCCCCCGGGACGACACCGAGCGCATGGCCTTCGGCGCGTGGGCCGTGGTGACCGGTGCGGCTGCGCCCGGGGTGACCGGTGCGCTCCCCGCGATCGACGACGCCGCACGCACCGCCCTGGCGGCAAGGCTGTCGGACCGGTGCGGCGGCGACGTCACCGCCACCCAGCTGGCCGCCGCCGGCACCATCGCCGAGATCGCGGACCTGCTGCGCCCGTTCACCGAGGTCGCGGTCGAGGGGAACATCCGCGTCCTGCGCGAGGGCTCGCCGGACGCCACGCCGCTGTTCCTGTTCCACGCCGCGGGTGGCTCGTCGTTCGTCTACGAGCCGCTCGTCGAGCGGCTCGGCACCGACACCCCGGTGTACGGCGTCGAGCGCACCGAGGGGCCGCTGGAGGAGCGGGCCGCGGGGTACCTGGACCGGATCCGGGAGATCGCCGCGGGCCGCCCGGTCGCCATCGGCGGCTGGTCCTTCGGCGGCGCGCTGGCCGTCGAGGTGGCCCGCCAGTTGCGGGCGGCGGGCGACATGGTCGCGCTGGTCGCGCTGCTGGACACCGTGCAGCCGTCGGAGCCGATCCCGGACACGCTCGACGAGGCGGTGGCGCGCTGGGCGCGGTACTCCGAGTTCGCCAAGCGCACCTACGGCCTGGACGTCGAGGTGCCGCGGGAGTTCCTCGCCGAGCACGGCGAGGACGGCGTGCTGGGGATGCTGCTGGAGGCCCTGGGTGACCAGGCCAACGCCATGGGCGGGGGCGTCATCGAGCACCAGCGGGCCAGCTTCGTCGACAACCGGATCCTCCAGAGCGCGGACCTGTCCACGTGGACCGGTGTGGGCGCGGAGGTGCCGTTCGTGCTCTACCGCGCCGAGCGGATGCACGCGGGAGCGATCGAGTTGGAGCCCCGTTACGAGCACGTCGATCCCGACGGCGGGTGGGCCCGGATCGTCGCCGATCTCGAGGTGGTCCAGCTGCAGGGGGACCACCTCGCGGTGGTCGACGAACCCGTGGTCGGTACGGTCGGTAGGCATCTGGCGCGTCGGCTCTCGGAGATCGACGCGGGAGAACTGAAGGGAATGGACGCGTGACGGCCAAGACCACGGCGGAGAAGCTCGCGGAACTGCGGGTCAAGACCGAGCAGGCCCAGGACCCGGGCAGCGAGCGGGCCAAGGCCCGTCGCGACGCGGCCGGCCACACCCCGCCGCGGGAGCGCATCGCCGAACTGCTCGACGCGGGCAGCTTCGTGGAGATGGGTCAGCTGGCCAAGGCGCCGGGCAACCCGGACAACCCCTTCGGGGACGGCGTGGTGACCGGCCGCGGCACCATCGACGGCCGCCCCGTGGTGGTGTACGCGCACGACAACACGGTGTTCGGTGGCTCCGTCGGCGAGGGCTTCGGCAAGAAGGTCTGCGCGATCATGGACTTCGCCCTCAAGGTCGGCTGCCCGATCATCGGCATCAACGACTCCGGCGGGGCCCGGGTCCAGGACGCCGTCACGTCGCTGGCCTACTACTCCGAGATCTCCAAGCGCCAGTACCCGGCGTCGGGGTACATCCCGCAGATCTCGATCATGCTGGGCAAGTGCGCCGGCGGCGCCGTCTACGCGCCCGTGACCACGGACTTCGTCGTGGCGGTCAAGGACCAGGCCTACATGTTCGTCACCGGACCGGACGTGATCAAGCAGGTCACCGGCGAGGAGATCTCCATGGAGGACCTCGGCTCGGCCCTCCAGCAGGCCAAGAACGGCAACGTCAACCACGTGGCCGTGAGCGAGCACGACGCGTTCATGTACGTGCGCAACCTGCTCAGCTTCCTGCCGTCGTCGGCCGCCGAGAAGGCCCCGCGCATCAACCCCGGGCTGGAGCCCGCGCCCACCGCGTCCGACCTCGAGTTGGACTCGATCATCCCGGACTCCGACAACGCGGCGTACGACATGCACGACGTGCTGATCCGGATGTTCGACGACGGCGACTTCATCGAGACCTCGGGTCAGTTCGCCCCCAACCTCATCACCGGCTTCGCGCGCGTCGACGGCGAGGCCGTCGGCGTGGTGGCCAACCAGCCCCTGCATCTGTCCGGTTCGCTGGACATCGACGCGTCCGAGAAGGCGACGCGGCACATGATGCTGTGCGACGCCTACTCGATCCCGCTGGTCTACGTCGTGGACACTCCCGGGTACCTGCCGGGCGTCCAGCAGGAGAAGCTCGGGATCATTCACCGCGGCGCCAAGATGGGGTACGCGGTGGCCGCCACGTCGGTCCCCAAGATCACGTTCGTCGTCCGCAAGGCCTACGGCGGCGCCTACGCGGTGATGGGGTCCAAGAACCTCGGCGGCGACCTCAACTTCGCCTGGCCCACCGCGCGGATCGCCGTGATGGGCGCCGAGGGGGCGGTCGACCTCCTGCAGCGCCGGCAGATCGAGGAGGCGGGCCCGGAGGAGGGACCCAAGCTCCGCAAGCAGCTCATCGACATGTACAACGAGTTCATCGCCACCCCGTACTCCGCCGCCGAGCGGGGCTACATCGACGCGGTGATCGAGCCGTCGCAGACCCGCCTGGTGCTGCGCGGCGCACTCGCCCAGCTGCGGGACAAGATCCGCAACGAGCCCCCGCGCAAGCACCCCATCGCCCCGCTGTAGCAGCCCACCCCCCGCCGCCCTCGGCGTGCCCCCCCCCCCCCCCCCGGCCCCCCCCCCCCCCCCGCCCCCCCCCCCCCCCGCCCCCCCCCCCCGCCGCCGCCGCCGCCGTTGCGGAAAACCGGGGCGCGCGGGGGGGAGGGGGCCCTCCCCCCCCC
>NZ_CALMYY010000015.1 GCF_937873725.1 uncultured Dietzia sp. | reverse complement strand
CCGGCCGGAGTGTGGCGGGGCGGGGGTCCCTCCGGGGGCGCCCACCCCCCGGCGGCGTGGCCGGGGGGGGGGGGGCGGGGGGGGGGGGCGGGGGGGGCGGCGGCCCTCCCCCGCCGATCGCTCGAGGCGTTCGGGGATCTCGTTCCCGCGATCAAACCCCAGGTGGCGTTCTTCGAGGAGTACGGGTCCGCCGGGATCGCCGTCCTGGAGGACGTCCTCCGCGGGATCGAGGCGTCCGGGGCGCTGTCGATCGCCGACGCCAAGCGCGGGGACATCGGGTCGACCATGGCCGGGTACGCCCGCGCGTGGCTGCGGGACGGCTCCCCGTTGGCGTGCGATGCGCTGACGGTGTCCCCGTACCTCGGGGTGGGGTCGCTCGACGCGGCCTTCGACATGGCCGCGGAGAACGGACGTGGCCTCTTCGTCCTGGCCCGCACCTCCAATCCGGAGGCGGCCGCTCTGCAGGCCGCCTCCGGCCCGTCCGGGACGGTCGCCCAGTCCGTCGTCGACGAGGTGGGCCGCCGCAACACCGCCGTCTCGACGGGCACCCCGGGGCCGTTCGGGGTGGTCGTGGGTGCCACGGTCGCCGATCCTCCGGCGCTCGGGGGACTCGCCGGGCCGGTGCTCATGCCGGGGGTGGGGGAGCAGGGCGGGACGCTCGACGACGTCAGGCGGATCGCCGGGCCCGCCCTGCCCCACACCCTCGTCAACGTCTCACGACACGTCCTCCGGGCGGGCCCGGATGTCGACGCGATGCGGGCGGTGGTCACCGAGTTGGCGCAGACCTACCGGTTCGGCGACGGCTCCTGATTCCGTCCGTCCCTGTGGGTCACCCGCGTCACATGCGTCACATCCCGCCGCGCACGCTGCGGATCGGATCGTCGGAATCCAGGCGTTTCGGGCGGCGGGGTGACGCCCCCGGCGCTAGTCTTCCGGTAGCCTCACGCGTCAATGCGCAGTTCAGACGGGGTGCCCAGACCGGCCCCGTGCGGATACGGGTCACCCCGGCCGCGTACTGTTGCAGAGGTCATCACGCCCGACGCCATGCCGGTCTCCCCACGGGGGGACGGAATCGCCCGGGTACGGTGAGTACGAGGGAGCGCCCGCTCCCGGAGGTGTTCCGCAGCCCGCGGACGCGCCGGGGCCGGTCACCGCACACCAGATGTGGATGTCCTACCGTGGACACCCGAGCACGTCATGAAATACACCCGAACCAGACGGAGGAATTGTGGCCCTTCCCCAGTTGACCGATGAGCAGCGCGCTGCTGCCTTGGAGAAGGCGGCTGCCGCCCGTCGCGTCCGAGCAGAGCTCAAGGAGCGCCTGAAGCGCGGCGGCACCGACCTCAAGCAGGTGCTCAAGGATGCCGAGAGCGACGAGATCCTCGGCAAGATGAAGGTCTCGGCGCTGCTCGAGGCGCTTCCGAAGGTCGGCAAGGTCAAGGCTCAGGAGATCATGACCGAGCTGGAGATCGCCCCGACGCGCCGCCTGCGTGGTCTCGGAGACCGTCAGCGCCGCGCACTGCTCGAGCGGTTCGACTTCACGGTCGACTGATCGACGCATGAGTACACCGTCATCCGGGGAGTCCTCCCCGGACACGGCGGCGCAGAGGGGCCGGCTGATCGTCTTGGCCGGCCCCTCCGCCGTCGGAAAATCCACCGTGGTCCAGCGCCTGCGTGAGCGGGTCGCCGACCTCTACTTCAGCGTCTCCATGACCACCCGGGACCCGCGCCCCGGGGAGGTCGACGGTCGCGACTACTTCTTCGTCACCCCCGAGGAGTTCCGCACCGCCGTCGACGAGGGCCGCATGCTCGAGTGGGCCGAGATCCACAGCGGGCTCCAGCTGTCCGGCACGCCGGCCGATCCCGTGCGGCGCGCCCTGGAGGAGGGTCGTCCGGTCCTCATCGAGGTCGATCTCGCCGGCGTCCGCCAGATCAGGGAGTCGCTCCCCGAGGGCGTGACGGTGTTCCTGTCCCCGCCCTCGTGGGAGGAACTCGAACTCCGCCTGCGCGGCCGGGGCACCGAACCGCACGAGGTCGTCGCGCGCCGACTCGAGACCGCGAAGGTGGAGATGGACGCCCGCGACGAGTTCGCGGTGGTGGTCGTCAACGACGAACTCGAGGCCGCGGTCGATGAGTTGGTATCATTGCTGGTCGGCCGCGACTGAGGCCGTAGCACCCCGAGAGCACCCACGAGCACCACCCAGGCTGTACCCAGAGGAGAACCCATAGTGGCCACCATCGAAGCCGCAGCGGCCACCCCGCTGTACGACACCCCGATCGGCATCACCAACCCCCCGATCGACGAACTCCTCGAGCGGGCGTCCTCCAAGTACGCCCTCGTGATCTTCGCCGCCAAGCGCGCGCGGCAGATCAACTCCTATTACAACCAGATCGAGGAGGGCATCCTCGAGTACGTCGGGCCCCTGGTCGACCCGGGCCTGCACGAGAAGCCGTTGACCATCGC
>NZ_CALMYY010000014.1 GCF_937873725.1 uncultured Dietzia sp. | reverse complement strand
TCATCTTCACCGACCGCAACGGCATCTACATCATCGACCTGCAGCAGACGCTCACGTTCATCGACCAGGCGTACGAGTTCGTCAAGGAGACCGTCGCCCACGGCGGCACGGTCCTGTTCGTCGGCACCAAGAAGCAGGCCCAGGAGGCCATCGCCGAAGAGGCCGCGAAGGTCGGCATGCCGTACGTCAACCAGCGCTGGCTGGGCGGCATGCTCACCAACTTCCAGACCGTCCACCAGCGCCTCATCCGCCTCAAGGAGCTCGAGGCGATGGAGCAGTCCGGTGGGTTCGAGGGTCGCACCAAGAAGGAAATCCTCATGCTCACGCGTGAGATGACCAAGCTTGCGCGGACCCTCGGTGGTATGCGGGACATGACCAAGGTGCCCTCCGTGGTGTGGATCGTCGACACCAACAAGGAGCACATCGCCGTCGGCGAGGCCCGCAAGCTGGGCATCCCGGTCGTCGCGCTGCTCGACACCAACTGCGACCCGGACGTCGTGGACTACCCGATCCCGGCGAACGACGACGCCATCCGGTCGGTCAGCGTGCTGACCCACGTGATCGCGTCCGCCGTCGCCGAGGGCCTCAAGGCCCGCTCGCAGGCGGGCAAGGCCACCGGCGAGGAGGCCGAGCCCCTCGCGGAGTGGGAGGCCGAGCAGCTCGACCAGGTGACCGGCGAGACCGCCGCGCCCGAGGCCGAGGCACCCGCTGCCGAGGCGACCGAGGCGCCCGCCGCCGAGGCCGCCGCGACGGACGCCCCCGCGGTCGAGTCCACCGAGGCCTGATCCGTACCACCAGCTCGAGCACCGTCGGGCCCGGCCGCCCACGATCCCCAGCGGGGGTCATCCGGGGGCCGGGCCCGACGTGTCGGTGACGGAGGGCTCCCGTCCCCCGGCCGACGCCAACAACTTCCGACACATCACGAACCCCACTAGAGGAGGGTCGCCCCACCATGGCGAACTACACCGCTGCCGACGTCAAGCGTCTGCGTGAGCTCACCGGCTCCGGGATGATGGACTGCAAGAAGGCTCTCGAAGAGACCGACGGTGACTTAGAGAAGGCCGTCGAGGTCCTGCGCATCAAGGGAGCCAAGGACGTCGGCAAGCGCGCCGAGCGCACCACCGCCGAGGGCCTGGTCGCCGTCAAGGACGGCGTCATGATCGAACTCAACTCCGAGACCGACTTCGTGGCCAAGAGCGCCGAGTTCATCGCGCTGGCCGAGAAGATCGTCGGTGTGGCCGCAGCACAGGGCATCTCCGATCTCGACGCCCTGAACGCCGCCGAACTCGACGGTGCCACCGTCGCCGACGCCGTGGTCTCGTTCTCCGCCAAGTCGGGCGAGAAGCTGGTCCTGCGCCGCGTGGGCAAGCTCGACGGTCCCGTCGCCGTCTACCTCCACAAGCGCTCGTCCGACCTGCCGCCCGCCGTCGGCGTCATGGTCGCGTACGCCGGGGAGGGCGAGGCCGCCGAGGCCGCGGCCCGTTCCGCCGCCATGCAGATCGCCGCGCTGAAGGCGCAGTACGTCACCCGCGACGAGGTGCCCGCCGAGGTCGTGGCCAAGGAGCGCGAGATCGCCGAGGCCACCGCCCGCGAGGAGGGCAAGCCCGAGCAGGCGCTGCAGAAGATCGTCGAGGGTCGACTCAACGGCTTCTACAAGGACGTCGTCCTGCTGGACCAGCCCTCGGTCACGGACAGCAAGAAGACCGTCGGCGCGCTGGTCGACGAGGCCGGAGCCACGGTCACGTCCTTCCTCCGCTTCGAGGTCGGCCAGGCCTGATCCGGCCCCGAGCCCCCTTCGGGGGCGCTGCGCCGACGGCGGCACCCGGGACGCCCGGGTGCCGCCGTCGGCGTCTGTCCGAGCGGTCCGTCACGTCCTCCGCGGGCTCTCGCGTGGTGACGGGGGGGATAGGGCAGAATGGACGAGGTCCCACCAAGGGCCGCACTGCTCCTTGACGAGTTGGCGTCAGGGGGTCGACGCACGAGACGGGCGTGATCCGTCCGGGACGAGGAGAACGATGACCGACCCGCGGGACGGCTACAAGCGTGTGATGCTCAAGCTCGGCGGCGAGATGTTCGGCGGCGGCAGCGTCGGAATCGACCCCGATGTGGTGCAGTCCGTCGCACGCCAGATCGCCGAGGTCTCGCGGACGGGTGCGCAGATCGCGATCGTCATCGGCGGCGGGAACTTCTTCCGTGGCGCCCAGCTGCAGCAGCGCGGCCTCGACCGCGCGCGCAGCGACTACATGGGCATGCTCGGCACCGTGATGAACTGCCTGGCGCTGCAGGACTTCCTCGAGCAGGAGGGCGTGTCGACGCGTGTGCAGACCGCCATCCACATGGGGCAGGTCGCGGAACCGTACATTCCCCTGCGCGCCGAACGGCACCTGGAGAAGGGCCGCGTGGTGATCTTCGGTGCCGGGATGGGAATGCCCTACTTCTCCACCGACACCACCGCCGCCCAGCGCGCGCTCGAGATCAAGGCGGACGTGCTCCTCATGGCCAAGGCGGTCGACGGCGTCTACTCCGACGATCCCCGGACCAACCCGGACGCCGAGCTGTTCACGGAGATCGAGCACCGTGAGTGCCTCGAACGGGGACTGAAGGTCGCCGACACCACCGCGTTCAGCCTGTGCATGGACAACAAGATGCCCATCCTGGTCTTCAACCTCCTCACCGAGGGCAACATCGCGCGCGCGGTCGCCGGCGAGAAGATCGGGACCCTGGTGAGCAGCTGAGCCTGACCCGGCTGAGCCGGATCCAGAGACGCGCGAACCGCAAGTACGAGTGAACGGAAGGCAACCACATGATCGACGACACGCTGCTCGAGGCCGAGGACAAGATGGAGAAGGCCATCGAGCACGTCCGTGACGAGCTCGCCGCCATCCGTACCGGACGCGCCAACCCCGGGATGTTCAACCGGGTGGTGTGTGAGTACTACGGCACCCTGACGCCCATCACCCAGATGGCGACCATCGCGGCCCCCGAGCCCAGGATGCTCATCATCAAGCCCTACGAGATGTCGCAGATCGGGCCGATCGAGAACGCGATCCGGAACTCCGATCTCGGCGTGAACCCGACGAACGACGGGCAGGTCCTGCGGGTGACCGTGCCGCAGCTGACCGAGGAGCGGCGTCGCGACCTGGTCAAGCAGGCCAAGTCCAAGGCGGAGGACGGCCGCATCGCGATCCGCGGTGTCCGGCGCAAGGCGATGGACGAGCTCAAGCGGATCGACAAGGACGGCGAGGCCGGCGAGGACGAGGTCAACGCCGCCGAGAAGGAACTCGACAAGATCACCCACCGGTTCGTCGCGGAGGTGGACGAGATCGTCAAGGCCAAGGAAGGCGACCTGATGGAGGTCTGACCTCCCCGGTCAATCGATCATCCCCACCCGCAACTCGAGGAGAACGCCGTGGATATCGCTCCGTCCGGCCCGCCCGGGCCCACCGCCGCGGCCGCCACCCCGCCGTCGCGTGCCGGTCGGGACCTCACCCGTGCCATCCCCGTCGGCATCGGACTGGGTGCGATGGTCATCGCGAGTATCGCCTTCAACCCGAGAGCCTGGTATCTGGTCGCCGCCGGCGCGGTGGCGATCGGGACGTGGGAGGTCTTCAAGCGTCTCCGCCAGGCCCGGTTCACGCTGCCGCTCCTCCCGTTGCTCGTGGGTGGTCAGGCCATGGTCTGGTGTGGCTTCCTCGGTGGGGCCCGGGGGAGCTTCGCGGCGTTCGCCGCGACCACCGTGGTGGTGCTGGTCTGGCGCCTGCTGATGGCCGGGCTCACCGCGGCGCCGCAGAACTACCTGCGCGATGTCTCGGTCGCCGTGTTCGTCCTGGTCTGGATCGCGATCCCCGGATCGCTCGGCGCCATGCTCTCGGACGGCGACTACGGTGCCCAACGCGTGGTCGCGCTCATCCTGCTGGTCGTGTGTTCCGACGTCGGCGGTTACGCGGCCGGTGTGCTGTTCGGGAAGCACCCGATGGCACCCGCGGTGAGCCCCAAGAAGTCGTGGGAGGGTTTCGCCGGTTCGATGCTCTTCGCGATCGTCGGCGGCGCGCTGGTCGTGGCGCTGCTGTTCGATGACAGTGTCTGGAAGGGCGTATTGCTCGGGGTGCTCACCGTGTTCACCGCGACCCTCGGTGATCTCATCGAGTCGCAGGTCAAGAGGGATCTCGGCATCAAGGACATGGGCACGATGCTGCCGGGTCACGGCGGATTCATGGACCGCCTCGACTCCGTGTTGCCCACCGCCGTGGTGGTGTGGATCATGTTCACCTTCATCGTCCCGACCTGATCCGGACGACGTCACGGTCGTCGGACCAGGTCGGGCGACGTCCCGCACTAGTGCCGACGCGAGGTGAGCTTGCGTGTCTTACGGGCGCGCATCCGCAGCTGCAGGATCCGGAAGCCGGCGAACAGGGCCATGATGAGCGCCCCGGCGATGGAGGCGAAGAGGATCAGGACTCCGAGCGGGAGGCTGAACTGCAGCCCGAGGAGGCGGACGGCGGTCGACGCGGTGTTCTGGGCGATGAAGATCAGCAGCAGGATGGTGACGAGGGCGCCGAGGACGAGCCCCACCCAGGCGGAGCCCAGTCTGCCGGCCGTGGTGTCCGGGAGCTCGACATCGTGGTTGCGACGGCCGGATCGCGAGGCGTCCTCGGGGACGGTCGCGGGAGCGGGGGCGGGGGTGTCCTCAACCGGGGCGATCTCGGTCGATCCCGTGGTGGCGTCGGGGGCATCGGGAACGACGGGGTCGTGCGGGCGCTTGGTCATGCCAGGACTCTATTCCCTCCCGCCGGTCGGGGGCATCCGCTGGCGGTGTGTCGCGCGGGCTCGCATCTGACACAATGGCCGCACCATGGTTGAACCACTTCCCCTCGTCTTCGATGCCCCGCGCAGGGGCCTTCCCCCCCGACACTTCGCCGATCTCGACGCGGAGGGACGGGGAGCCGCGATGGGTGAGCTCGGCCTCCCCGCGTTCCGCGGTAAGCAGCTGGCCAATCACTACTTCGGTCGGCTCGAGGCGGACCCGGCCCTCATGACGGACCTGCCCGCGGGCATCCGCGACCGGGTCGGCGAGGAGTTGTTCCCCTCGCTCACGACCTCGCTGAGGCACATCTCGAGCGACGAGGGCACCACGCGCAAGACGCTGTGGAAGCTCCATGACGGCTCGCTCGTCGAGAGCGTCCTCATGCGGTACCCGGATCGGGCGACCGTGTGCATCTCCAGTCAGGCCGGATGCGGAATGGCGTGCCCCTTCTGCGCGACCGGACAGGGCGGGCTGCAGCGCAACCTGTCGGCAGCCGAGATCCTCGAGCAGGTGCGGGTGGCGGCCCGGTCGCTGAGGGACGGGGAGATCCCGGGCGGACCGGGCAGGCTGTCCAACGTCGTGTTCATGGGAATGGGGGAACCGCTCGCCAACTACAAGCGGGTGCTCACGGCGGTGCGGGGGATCATCTCGCCTCCGCCGTTCGGATTCGGGGTGTCGCAGCGGTCGGTGACCGTCTCCACGGTCGGTGTGGTCCCCGCCATCCACCGTCTGGCAGAGGAGGGCCTCCAGGTCACCCTGGCGGTCTCGCTCCACACCCCGGATGACGAGCTGCGGGACACCCTGGTTCCGGTGAACAACCGGTGGCCCGTCTCGGAGGTCATGGATGCCGCGCGTCACTACGCGGACGCCACCGGCCGGCGTGTGTCGATCGAGTACGCCCTCATCAGGGACGTCAACGACCAGACCTGGCGGGGCGAGATGCTCGGACGCCTGCTGGCGCAGCGGCTCGGGCACCTGGCCCACGTCAACCTGATACCGCTGAACCCGACCCCCGGCAGCGAGTGGGACGCGAGTCCGAAGCCGCAGCAGGACGCGTTCGTCGCCGCGGTCCAACGGTCCGGGGTGTCGTGCACGGTCCGTGACACCCGGGGTCAGGACATCGACGCCGCGTGTGGCCAGCTCGCGGCGGAGGGGTGATCGCGGGGCGGCCGACGAGAAGGGCCGCCACCGCGTGGTGCGCGATGACGGCCCTGCCCCGGGGTGTCCGGTCTCAGTGCGTGGTGCGCGCCGATCCGACGACTCCGGTCGCCGCCGCTCCGGTCACGGAGTAGTGGTCCGCGGGGACCTGGAACACGTCGTTCATCCGGGCGCTGTGGTCCTTCTTGGGACGCAGCGACAGGAACATCCAGATGGCGAGGAACGCGGCGATGGACACCAGCCAGATGTCCTCCACCTTGCCGACATGGTTGCCGACCATCATGGCCAGGAGGAACAGGACGAAGAAGCCGCCCACGAGCAGCCCCACCTTCCTGCTGTGGTGGTGCCAGCCCCACTCGACCGAGGGCTCGTCGACGGAACTGATCCCGTCCACGACGATTTCCTTGCTGGTGTGGTGCCCGTCGGTGCTCATGCTCCCCGGTTCTCCTCACGGCTCGCTGGCAGCCCTGCGGGCCGCCGACATCCCGCTCAGTTTGTCACATGTCCACCCGGGGCCCACGCGGAACCCGCCGGTGCGTGTCCCCCGGAGCGATCGGTCGATGCGGCACGGAGGGGTCCGGGTGTGGACAATGGTGGGGTGACCACCCGCGTTCTCGTCCTCGGCTCCACCGGCTCGATCGGCACCCAGGCTCTCGAGGTGGTCTCCGAGGCCACTCCCGGCCGGTTCGACGTGGTGGGCCTGGCCGCGGGGGGCGGGCGGATCGACGTGCTGGGGGAGCAGATCGCCGGCACGGGCGCCCGGTACGTCGCCGTGGCGGACCCCGCGGCGGCGGATCGAGTGCGCGCGGAGTTCCCCGACGTCACGGTGTTCGCGGGACCCGGCGCCGCGACCGAGCTGGTCCGGTCGGTGGAGGCGGACGTCGTCCTCAACGGGATCGACGGGTCGATCGGATTGGGCCCGACCCTCGCCGCGCTCGGGACCGGCGCCCGTCTGGCGTTGGCCAACAAGGAGTCCCTGGTGGCCGGCGGGGCCCTGGTCACCGGTGCCGCCGCCCCGGGGCAGCTCGTCCCCGTGGACTCGGAACACTCCGCCATGGCGCAGTGCCTGCGTGCGGGTTCCGCCGACGAGGTGGACAGACTCGTCCTCACCGCGTCGGGGGGGCCGTTCCGGGGTCGGACGCGGGCGGAGCTGGCCGACGTGACCGCAGAGCAGGCGCTGACGCACCCCACGTGGGCGATGGGTCGGATGATCACGCTCAACTCCGCGACGCTGGTGAACAAGTCCCTGGAGTTGATCGAGGCGCACCTGTTGTTCGGTGTCCCCTACGAGAAGATCGACGTGACCGTGCACCCGCAGTCGGTGGTGCACTCCGCCGTCACCTTCGTCGACGGCGCCACGATCGCCAAGGCGTCGCCACCCTCGATGAAGCTCCCCATCGCGCTGGCCCTGGGGTGGCCCGACAGGATCCCCGGTGCGTCGACCCCACTGGACTTCTCCCGGTCGCACACCTGGACGTTCGAGCCCGTCGACGAGGAGACGTTCCCGGCGATCGCCGTGGCCCGCGCGGCGGGCGCGGCGGGGGGCCTGAGGACGGCCGTGTTCAACGCCGCCAACGAGGAGGCCGCCCCCGCCTTCCTCGACGGGCGGATCCGGTTCCCCGAGATCGTGGACGTGGTGGCGGAGACCGTCGGCGCGGCGGACGAGTGGTCGTCCGATCCGCGCGATCCCGACGACGTCACGGCGGCGGAGTCCTGGGCCCGGCGCCACGCCGCCGCCCTGGTCGCGGGAAGGCGGGGCTGAGTCGATGATGGTCGTCGGGATAGTCCTCTTCGCCCTCGGGATCATGGCCTCGATCGTGCTGCACGAATACGGGCACATGAAGGTCGCGCTGTGGTCGGGCATGAGGGTCCGGCGGTTCTTCGTCGGCTTCGGCCCCACGGTGTGGTCGGTGAACCGCGGGGGGATCGAGTACGGGCTCAAGGCGGTCCCGCTCGGGGGGTTCTGCGATATCGCTGGGATGACGGCCTACGACGAACTTGCGCCGGAGGACCAACCGAAGGCCATGTGGCGCCAGGCGTGGTGGAAGCGGGTGGCGGTGCTGCTGGCCGGCCCCGCCATGAACATCGTCCTGGCGATCGCCCTGTTCTACACCGTCGCCCTCGGGTGGGGCCTGGTCAACCGCGACGTCCAGCCCATCCCCACGGACAGGGTCGCCGCCGTCGTCGGAGACACCTGCGCCGGCGCGGGACAGTGCGGGGTCGGCGTCGGCCCGGCCGGAGAGGCCGGGATCCTCGCCGGCGACAGGATCACCTCGGTCGACGGTCTCCCGGTGGACAGCTGGGACGACCTGTCCGAGGTCGTCTCCGCGCGGCCGGGCCGGGCCGTTCCGGTCACCGTCGAGCGGGACGGGGCCACGGTGACGACGACGGCGACGTTGACGGCCTCCACCACCGACGGGCAGGCGAGGGGAGCGCTCGGGGTGAGGCTCTCGGAGGAGGGCATCCCCCGGGAGATCCTCGACGACCCGGCCTACCAGACGGTCAACACCTACGGTCCGCTGAGCGCGATCCCGGCGACCCTGTCGTTCACCGGCGAGATGATCGAGGCGACGGTCGAGGGGCTCATCGCCTTCCCGTCCAAGATCCCCGCGGTGGCGGCATCGATCTTCGGCGCGGAGCGTGCGGACGACTCGCCCGTCTCGGTCGTGGGGGCGAGCCACATCGGGGGACAGGCGGCCGAGCAGGGGGCCTGGTGGCTGTTCCTGCTCTTCCTGGCCGGTCTCAACCTCTTCCTCGGTGCGTTCAACCTCGTTCCGCTCACCCCCTTCGACGGGGGTCACATCGCCGTGGTCTTCTACGAGAAGATCCGGGACGCCCTGCGCCGTCTGCGTGGACTCGCGCCGGGCGGACCCGCGGACTACGAGAAGCTGGCCCCCCTGACCATGGCCGTGTTCGTCCTCCTCATCGGCGTGTCCGCGATCGTCATCACCGCCGACTTGGTCAACCCCATCCTGCTCACCGGTTGAGCCGCGTCCACACCCACCTCGCACGCCCGGCCCGGAATGCGGATAATGGCGGACGGGACGCGCGAGCATCCGGCTGGCAGCCCCTACGGAAGGTCCTGTTGTGAACGAGTCCTCCTCCCTCCCCATCGGACTGGGCATGCCCGACGCACCGCCGCCGGTCCTGGCACCGCGCCGGACCACCCGGCAGCTGTTCGTGGGACAGGTCGGCGTGGGCAGCGACCACCCGGTGTCGGTGCAGTCCATGACCACCACCAAGACGCACGACATCAACTCCACGCTGCAGCAGATCGCCGAGCTCACCGCGGCGGGGTGCGACATCGTCCGCGTGGCCTGCCCCCGGCAGGAGGACGCCGACGCGCTGGCGACCATCGCGCGCAAATCACCCATCCCGGTGATCGCGGACATCCACTTCCAGCCCAAGTACATCTTCGCGGCCATCGACGCGGGCTGCGCCGCGGTCCGGGTCAACCCGGGCAACATCAAGGAGTTCGACGGCCGGGTCGAGGAGGTGGCCAAGGCGGCCGGCGCCGCCGGTATCCCGATCCGGATCGGCGTCAACGCCGGCTCGCTGGATCCGCGACTGTTGGCCAAGTACGGCAAGGCGACCCCGGAGGCGCTCGTCGAGTCGGCGCTGTGGGAGGCCTCGCTGTTCGAGGACCACGGCTTCGGCGACATCAAGATCTCGGTCAAGCACAACGACCCCGTCATCATGGTCGAGGCGTACCGCCAGCTGGCCGCGCGGTCGGATTACCCGCTCCACCTCGGGGTGACGGAGGCCGGCCCGGCCTTCCAGGGCACGATCAAGTCGGCCGTCGCCTTCGGCGCTCTCCTCTCCGAGGGGATCGGTGACACCATCCGGGTCTCCCTCTCCGCCCCGCCGGTCGAGGAGATCAAGGTCGGAACCCAGATCCTGCAGTCGCTCAACCTGCGGCCGCGCAAGCTCGAGATCGTCTCGTGCCCGTCCTGCGGGCGCGCCCAGGTGGACGTCTACACCCTCGCGGAGCAGGTCACCGCGGGGCTCGAGGGGATGAGCGTGCCGCTGCGGGTGGCCGTCATGGGGTGCGTCGTCAACGGGCCCGGCGAGGCCCGGGAGGCGGACCTCGGGGTGGCGTCGGGCAACGGCAAGGGGCAGATCTTTGTCAAGGGCGAGGTCATCAAGACCGTGCCGGAGGCGATGATCGTCGAGACCCTCATCGAGGAGGCGATGCGCATCGCCGAGGAGATGGGCGAGCCCGTCGGCGACGCGGTCGAGGGCGGTGGCCCCCAGGTCAAGGTCACGCGATAGGCCGTGACCGATACGGTTGCCCCGCCGGCAGGGGTCGGCGGGTGCCGTGAGGTCGGGGCGGGGGAGGCACGGGCGCTGCTCGGGGTCCTCGAGTCCGACCCGCTGGTGTCCGCGCCCGCGGCGGAGAAGTTCGCCGCGTCCGGCGCGGCCGCCGGGCCGGAGGGGCGATTCCTCACGCTCGGGGGTCCGGAACGCTCCCTGGTGTTCGTGGGCAGCGCGGTGCTCCCGCTGCGTGGCACCGCCGTCGACCTCCTCGCCCTGGGCCGGGCCGTCGCGGGCCTGGGATCCGGCCCGATGTCGGTCCACGGGCGGCGGGGGCTCGTCGCCGCGGTGTGGACGTCCCTCGAGACCAGCTGGGGGTGCGCCCGGGAGTACCGGGACTCGCAGTTCCTCATGGTTCTCGAGCGCCGCGTCGATCCGCTCCTCGTGTCGGCGGAGATCCGCCCGGCGACCCTGGAGGAGTTCGACCCGGTCCTCGCCGCCGCGGCGGCGATGTACCGGGAGGAACTGGGGTCCGACCCGTTCGCCGTCGGCGCGGGGATCCCGTTCCGGCGCCGCGTCGCGCGGTCCCTGACGCGGGGACGGACCTGGGTGGGGATCGACGACGACGAGGTGTTCTTCAAGGCGGACGTGGCGGCCATCTCCCCGCGCGTCGCCCAGATCCAGGGCATCTGGGTCCGCCCCGATCGTCGCGGTGCAGGACTCGGGACCGCCGGGACAGCGGCGGTGTGCGCCGCCCTCCAGTCCCGTCGGCTGACCCCCTCGCTGGTGGTCAACGGATCCAACGCCGCCGCACGCTCGGCGTACCGGCGGGGGGGGGGGACCGAGGCGGTCGACTACGCCACCGTCCTCATGTGACGGTGGCCCCACCGCGGGGTGGCATCGGGGCTCGGTCCCGGCCGAACATCCCGGCCGCCACTATCCTTGGACCATGACCACGTCGACCCGCCCGCCCCTCGTCCCCGGTGCCCCCACCCCGATCCGGACCGTCCCCGAGTCGATCCCGCGCCCGGAGTACGCCTGGCGCGATCGCGTGGACGAGGCGAACGGGGAGCCGTGGGTGCAGACCGCCGAGGTGATCGAGGCCATGCGCACGGCGTGCAGGATCGCGGCCGATGCGCTCGTGGTGGCGGGGGAGGCCGTGGCGCCCGGGGTGACGACGGACGAGATCGACCGGATCGCCCACGAGTACATGTGCGATCACCGCGCCTACCCGTCGACCCTCGGGTACAAGGCGTTCCCCAAGTCCTGCTGCGTCTCCCTCAACGAGGTGATCTGCCACGGCATCCCCGACACGACGGTGATCCAGGACGGCGACATCGTGAACATCGACGTCACCGCGTACATCGGAGGGGTCCACGGCGACACCAACGCGACCTTCCTCGCCGGGGACGTCAGCGAGGAGAACCGCCTCCTGGTGGAGCGGACGCGCGAATCCATGAACCGCGGCATCAAGGCCATCCGCCCCGGTCGGGAGGTCAACGTGATCGGCCGGGTGATCGAGTCGTACGCGCGCCGCTTCGACTACACGGTCGTGAGGGAGTTCACCGGGCACGGTGTCGGCCCCACCTTCCACAACGGTCTCGTCGTGCTGCACTACGACGACCCGTCCCGCACCGAGGTCCTCGCGCCGGGGATGACGCTGACCGTGGAGCCGATGATCTCCCTCGGCGGCCCCGGATTCGACGTGTGGGACGACGACTGGACGGTGACGACCGCGGACAAGGCGTGGACCGCGCAGTTCGAGCACACGGTGCTGGTCACCGACGACGGCTACGAGATCCTCACCCTGCCCACCGTGGGGTGAGCGGACGCGAGGTCGATCGTCGATGACGGCCTGCCGCGTGGACAACGCAGGGCATACTGTCCACCATGATCGAGACCCCCCGCGGACCCGTTGAGCAGATCGACGTCCTCGTCGTCGGAGCCGGCTTCGGAGGCATCGCCATGGCCGACCGGCTGTCACGGGACGGACGGGGGCGCGACTTCCTCGTGCTCGAGGCCGCCGACGAGGTGGGGGGTACCTGGCGGGACAACACCTATCCCGGATGCGCCTGCGACGTGCCGACCGCCCTGTATTCGTTGTCCGGGCACGCGCACCCCGGTTGGTCCCACTCGTTCGGTCGTCAGGCCGAGATCCAGGCCTACCTCGTCTCGGTCGCGGACCGGATCGGCCTCCGGGAGCGGCTCGTCACCTCGTGCGAGGTCACCGGTGCCCGGTGGGACGCGGAGGCCGCCCGGTGGGTGGTCGACACCGGCCGCGGCCGGGTGCGCGCGCGTCACCTCGTGGTGGCCACCGGTGCGCTCTCCACACCCTCGGTGCCCCGGCTCCCGGGGCTGGAACGGTTCGAGGGGGAGGTGTTCCACTCGTCGCGCTGGCGTCACGACGTCCCGCTCGAGGGCAAGCGGGTGGCGGTGGTGGGAACCGGCGCATCCGCGGTCCAGTTCGTCCCCGAGATCGCCGGGACCGCCGAGCACGTCACCGTGTTCCAGCGCACACCCGGGTGGATCCTGCCCAGGCTCGACCGGTCCATCCCGGAGCGGCGCCAGGCTCTCTACCGGCGCTTCCCGATTCTCCAACGGATCGTCCGGGGCAGGGTCTACGCGGGCCGTGAACTGTACGTCCTGGCGTTCACCCGTGCCCAGTTCCTCCTGCGGTTCTTCGAGTGGTTCGCCCGGTTCTACCTGTTCCTCAACGTCCGGGACCGGACCACCCGGACGGCGCTCACCCCGGACTTCTCGATCGGCTGCAAACGGGTGCTGCTGACCAGTCAGTGGCTCCCGGCGCTCACCCGGCCGGACGTCTCCCTGGTGTGCGGCGCCGCGTCGGCGGTGACCCCGCGTGGGGTCGTCGATCCCGGGGGACGGGAACACCCGGCCGACGTGATCATCTTCGGCACCGGATTCCAGCCGACCGAGCCTCCGATCGCCAGGCTCGTCACCGGCGCCGACGGGCGGACGCTCGCCGAACACTGGGACGGCAGCCCGCGCGCCTACAACGGCGTGACCGTGTCCGGGTTCCCCAACCTGTTCCTGCTGTACGGACCCAACACCAATCTCGGGCACTCGTCGATCGTCTACATGCTGGAGTCCCAGGCCGAGCACGTGCTGCGGCTGCTCGACCTGGCGGGACGGGACGCGCGGGGGACCGTCGAGGTGCGCGACCGGGCCGAGGCCGACTATGCCGACAGGATGGACCGCGAGCTGGCCGACACGGTGTGGAACCGGGGCGGGTGCTCCAGTTGGTACATCGACTCCCGGGGCAGGAACTCGGTGATGTGGCCGACGTTCACCTTCCGGTACCGGGAACAGGTGAGGTCGGTGGACCCCGCCGACTTCGTCGTGGGCTAGAAGCCCCGGTCGGGGAAGTCCAGACCGAGCAGGGCGTTCTCGACGACCTCCGCCATCGCCGGGTGGATCCAGTACTGCCGTCGCGCGAGCTCGGGGACGGTGATGCCGAACTCCATGGCCTGGATGAGGATCTGGACCAGCGACGGCGCGTGGGGACCCATGAGGTGCGCCCCGAGGAGCAGCCCGGTGGAACGGTCGGCGACGAGCTTGCAGCAGCCCGTCGAGTCCTCCATCGCCCAGCCGTAGGCGACGTCGCCGTAGTCCTGCACCTTGACCGTGACGTCGTGGCCGGCGTCGCGGGCCTCGGCCTCCGTCATGCCCACCGAGGCGATCTGCGGTGACGTGAACACCGCGTAGGGGACGAACCGGTGGTTGAAGGGCTGCAGGTCGTCCGGGTGCCGCAGGTTGTGCCCGAGCACCCGCTGCTCGTGGTTGGCGACGTGCTTGAGCTGGTACGGCGAGCTGATGTCCCCCAGCGACCACACCCCCTCCGCGGTGGTGCGGCCGAACTCGTCCACCCGGATGAGCTCGCCGTCCATCGAGACCCCGGCGGTGTCGAGCCCGAGCAGGTCGCCGTTCGGTGTGCGCCCGGTGGCTACGAGGAGCGCCTCTGCGGAGCAGCCGGAGCCGTCCTCGAAGGTGATGTCGACCCCGCGACGGTCGGGACCGGTCGCGGTCATGGTGGCGATCTGCTGCCCGAGGCGGACGTCCCACCGTCGGCCGGCCTGCGCGGTGAAGCGCTCGGCGAGTTCGTGGTCGAGGTGCTTGAGGAGCACGTCCGAGCGGCCGATCACGGTCACCGCGACCCCGAGCGAGGAGAAGACGTGGGCGAACTCGCAGGCGATGAAACCGGACCCCTGGATGATCATCGACCGCGGCAGTTCGGGGATCCGCATGATGTCGTCGCTGGTGTGGTAGGCCACCCCCGCCTCGGTGACGATCTCCGGTATCGAGGGCCTGGCGCCGGCGGCGATCACCACGGAGTCGGCGGTGATGATCTCGCCGGTCCCGGTGTCGATGGTGCGCGGGCCCACGAAGCTGGCGTGGCCGTCGTACACGGTGACGTTGGGGCAGCGGGTGCGCCGGTAGTCCTCCCCGCTGGAGGCGATCGGGTCGATCCGTCGGTCGAACACCCGGGAGACGATGTCCGGCCAGCGGACCCCGTCGAGGGTCGAGTCGACACCGTACGTCGAGGAGTGCGAGATCGCGGAGGCGGTGTCCGCCGCGTAGACGAACATCTTGGTGGGGATGCACCCCACGTTGAGGCACGTCCCACCGAAGCGCCCCTTCTCGCAGATCGCCACCGACTTGTCGGCGAACGACTCGTCGATCAACGAGTTGCCGCTGCCGGTCCCGATCACGATGAGGTCGAAATGGCGGGAGGGGGTCTGGGCCATGGTTGTCAGGACTCCTTGTTCTGGGGCGTGAGGACCCGGTCCACCCAGTCGCCGAGGTGGCCCAGGACCACCTCGAGGACGTCGGCGCGGGAGAGGAAGACATCGTGGCGGGCGCCCGCCCCGGGGGCGGCGGTGGCCCCGTCGGGGACGCGGACGGCGAAGCGCCCCCTCGACCGGACGTCGAGGGTGAGGGCCGTGTCCACGTCGACCGCCCCGCTCCGGCCGGGGGCTCCCACCGCCGACGCCGTGGACCGCAGCATGAGGACCGGGAGGGGGAGTCCGACACCGGACTGCAGCTGCTTCTGCGCGCGGCGGACCGCCGCCAGCCACCCGGCCCGGACGCCGACCCCGCCGGGCGGTTTGAGGGTGGTGTCGTACTGGAAGTCCCCGTCGAAGTCGACGTGGGTGCTCGCCACGTAGCGGTCCGAGGTCCTCAGCGGGAGACGGTAGTAGGGCCTGGCCGAGCCGAGGGTCCGGATGACGGGGTCGATGACCGGGCCGAGCAGAGCCCGGGCGCGGGCGGGGACGTCGAGTTGGAACCAGGGGGAGTTCAGGACGAGCCCCACGACGGGGTCCACCCCGCCCCTGTCGCGCCGCCGACCCAGCCACAGCGGGACCACCAGGCCACCCGTGGAGTGCGCCGCGACGAGGACGGGCAGTCCGGGATGCTCGGCGGTGATCACGGCCAGGGCCTGATCCAGCTCGTCGTCGTACCGTTCCAGGTCGGTGACGAAATGGGGGGTCAGTCCGTCCCGCCTCGACCGACCGCACTTGCGCAGATCCACGCCGTACGTCGCGATCCCGCGTCCGGCGAGGAACTCGGCGAGGTGGGTGTGGAAGAAGTAGTCCGAGAGGCCGTGGACCACCAGCAGGGCCGCGACGGGGTGGTCCGGCCCGTCCTCGTGGCGCACCAGCGTCGCCGAGATGGGGCCCTCGCCGTCCGGGTCGATCCCGAGGGGGAGCTCACGGCGGCGGTAGGACGGGCCCAACAGGTCGGGGGCCCACCGGCCGACTGATCCGGGGTCTGCTGGGGGAGAGGGCACGACGACCACCCTAGTCCGGTGTGTCCCGGGGGCGGACCGGTGAGTAGTCTTGGAGGCCGGTGAACGCCGGGCCCGGGGTCGGGTCCACGACCAAAGAGCGAGGGTGACCGGTGACTGCAGACCAGGTGGCAAGGCACGGAACGACGGACGTGGCGCTCATCGGCGCCGGCACCATGAGCGCGACGCTCGGGGCCCTGCTGCGTCGCCTCCAACCGGACTGGGACATCCAGGTCTTCGAACGACTCGAGGGGCCGGCCCTGGAGTCCTCGGACGCGTGGAACAACGCGGGAACAGGCCACTCGGCGCTCTGCGAGCTCAACTACTCGCCCAGGACCGCCGACGGCGACGTGGACATCTCCAAGGCCGTGAGCGTGAACGAGAAGTTCCAGGTCTCCCGGCAGTTCTGGTCCTACGCGGTGGAGAACACGATCCTCGGGGATCCGACCGAATGGATCCGCCCCGTCCCCCACATGAGCTTCGTGGCAGGCAGGGACGGGCAGGACTACCTGCGCGCGCGCTACGACAAGCTCGCCGGCCACCCTCTGTTCCCGGGGATGGGCCACACCACCGACTTCGCCGAGCTCGAGCGGCTCGTCCCGCTGATGGCGCGCGGGCGCAGCGCGGAACAGCCCTTCGCGCTCAGCCACTTCGAGAACGGCACCGACGTCAACTTCGGGGCCCTGACCAGGCAGCTCATCAAGTACCTCACCCGCACCGGCACCGAGGTCCACTACCAGAACCAGGTCAAGGACCTCGAGCGCAACTCCGACGGCACGTGGCGGCTGACGGTGGCCAATCGCCACACGGGCGACGAGCGCACGATCGACGCCAAGTTCGTCTTTGTCGGCGCCGGCGGCGGTGCGCTGCACCTGCTGCAGAAGTCGGGCATCCCCGAGATCAAGGGGATCGGCGGATTCCCCGTCGGCGGCCAGTGGCTGCGCTGCACCAACCCGGAGCTCGTCGAGCAGCACCAGGCCAAGGTGTACAGCCAGGCGTCCGTCGGCGCGCCCCCGATGTCGGTGCCGCACCTCGACACCCGCGTGATCGACGGCAAGAAGGGCCTGCTGTTCGGGCCGTTCGCCGGGTGGACCCCCAAGTTCCTCAAGATGGGCAGCTTCCTCGACCTGCCCTCGAGCATCCGGCTGGGCAACCTGCTGCCCATGGCCAACATCGGGCTCACGGAGATGGGCCTGGTCAAGTACCTCGTGACCGAGCTCGCCAAGAACCACGGCGCCCGCGTGGACACCCTGCGGGACTTCGTTCCGTCCGCCCAGGACGGCGAGTGGGAGAAGGTCATCGCGGGCCAGCGCGTCCAGGTGATCAAGCCCAACGGCCGCCGCGGCACACTGGAGTTCGGCACCGCCGTGGTCAACTCCGCGGACGGGTCGATCGCGGGGCTGCTCGGTGCGTCGCCCGGCGCCTCCACCGCGGTCGACGCGATGGTGGACGTGCTCAAGCGCTGCTTCCCGACCCGCTTCGCGGACTGGACGCCCGCGCTCGAGGAGATGATCCCGTCGCTCGGTCGCGATCTCGCGGCGGAGCAGGCCCTCTTCACCGAGCAGTTCGAGCGCTCGACCCGCACCCTCAAGCTGGACCAGAAGGCCTGACGCGACCGGGGTCGGGGCGGGGAGGACGGCCCGCGACGGATAGGATCGGCCCCATGATCCGGCCCGTGAACCCGTACCCCGTCGGCCTGGACCTCGAAGGCCGTCGCGTCGTGGTGATCGGTGGGGGATCGGTGGCGCAGCGACGGATCCCCGTCCTCTTGGACGCGGGCGCCGCGGTCCATCTGGTGAGCCCGGAGATCACGCCCACCCTGCAGGGCCTGGCCGACGCGGGTCGGATCCGGTGGGAGGGCAGGGAGTACCGCACCGGCGACCTCGAGGGCGCGTGGTACGTCGTGGCCGCCACCAAGGACTCCCTGGTGAACGCGCGGGTCGCCGCGGAGGCCGAGCAGAACCGCACGTTCTGCGTCCGATCGGACGCGGTGAACTCGGGCACCGCCGTGACACCCGCCGTCGTCCGCCGTGACGACATGCTGGTGGCCGTCCTCACCGGGGACCGCGCCCGCACCGCGGAGGCCAGGGAGGTCGTGGCGCGGGCACTGGGCGAGGCCGGGGTGGCGGCGCCCGAGGCGGCTCAGGAGCTGCGCGGGACCGTCGCGCTGGTCGGGGGCGGACCCGGCGCCGACGACCTCATGACCGTGCGCGGGAGACGGTTGCTCGCGCGCGCCGACGTGGTGGTGGCCGACCGGCTCGCCCCGCAGCGGCCACTGTCGGAGCTGCGCCCGGACGTGGAGATCGTCGACGCCGCCAAGATCCCCTACGGGCGCGCGATGGCCCAGGAGGCCATCAACGAGGTGCTCGTGGATCGGGCCCGGGCGGGGAAGTTCGTGGTCAGGCTCAAGGGCGGTGACCCGTTCCTCTACGGGCGCGGCTACGAGGAGGCTCAGGCCTGCGCCGCGGCGGGGATCCCCTGCACGGTCGTCCCGGGAGTCTCCAGCGCTCTCGCCGTCCCGGCCCTGGCCGGGATCCCCGTCACCAACCGCGGGATGACCCACGAGGTGACGGTGGTGTCGGGCCACCTCCCGCCCGGGCACCCGGAGTCGCTCATCGACTGGGAGGCCCTCGCCCGGATGCGCGGCACGCTCGTGGTCCTCATGGGCGTGAAGAACACCCCGGCCATCGCGGAGGCGCTCCTCGTGGGGGGGCGCTCCGCCGACACCCCGGCCGCGATCATCGTCGACGGGAGCCTCGACGGTCAGGCGACCTACCGGTGCACGCTCGGGAGCGTGGCGACCGCGCTCGAGACGGAGGACGTCCGACCGCCCGCGATCGTGGTGATCGGCCAGGTCGCCGGGCTGCCCCCCGCCCTCACCGCGGGCTGACCCCGGGCGGCCCCTAGCCCCCGGGGCGGTGACCCGCCCGGTTCACGGCCGCGTGACCATGGTGAGTACCGACTCCGAGGTGCGTTCGACTGTGTGCCCGGCCCGGCGCGCCACCCTGAGTACCGCCGCGACGTCGTCCATCTCCGCCCGCGAGGTGGCCAGGGTCCGCGCCAGCAGCCCCTTGTGGAACTTGGAGAAGTGCGAGACCACCTTGCGGGTGCCGTCCGCGTACTGGGTGACGACGTCGACCGTGACCGCCCCCGGGACGGGGCCCAACTGGCGGTATCCGCCCGAGCGCAGGTCCACCACCAGCGATCCCGCCCAGTGCGCCGTGGCCTCGGTGAGGGACGGCCTCCACGTGGCGCGCAGGGTGCCGAGGCCGGGCAGCCGGGCCCCCGCCGAGAGCCGGTAGTGCGGGATCGGATCGGCGGCCGCGATCAGTCCGAACAGCGCCGAGCCGATCCACAGCCGGGATTCCGCGCGTGATCGGGTGGCCGAGGTGAACGTGCGCTGGTCCAGGGCGTCGTAGAGGACCCCCGTGTAGCGCGTCAGGGCGGGGGCGGTGGGGGAGGTCCAGAGCCTCGCGTCGAGCTCCACCTCCTCGGCCAGCCCGTCGGGCAGGCCGAGAGCGGCGCGGGCGCCGACGGGGTCGGCGGTGCACATCCCGACGAGCGCCTCCGCCACGGTCCTCCGCGTTTCGGTGAGAGATGTCAGCGACAGTTCGGCCAGATCCAGCGGGCCACCCGAGCCGCCGACGGACTTGGTCTCGGAGGGCGAGAGGAGGATGCGCACCCGGCTGAGGCTACCGTCGCTCCGATCCCCAACCACCGGGCGGCTACGCTTGACCACCGTGATCACGCGTCTGTCCCACCTTTTCCTGCGCACCCTCCGCGACGACCCGGCCGATGCCGAGGTGTTGAGCCACAAGCTGCTGGTCCGGGCCGGTTACGTCCGGCGCGTCGCTCCCGGCGTGTACTCGTGGCTGCCGCTCGGCCTGCGCACGCTCCGCCGGATCGAACAGGTGGTGCGCGAGGAGATGAACGCCTCCGGCGCCCAGGAGATCAGCCTGCCCGCCCTCCTGCCCCGCGAGCCCTACGAGACGACCGGCCGCTGGACCGAGTACGGCCCCGCCTTGTTCCGGCTGAAGGACCGCAAGGGCAACGACATGATGCTCGGGCCCACCCACGAGGAACTGTTCACCCTCACGGTGCAGGGCGAGTACTCCTCGTACAAGGACCTGCCGGTGACCCTGTTCCAGATCCAGACCAAGTACCGGGACGAGGAGCGGCCCCGGGCGGGCATCCTCAGGGGCCGCGAGTTCACCATGAAGGACTCGTACTCCTTCGATCTCGACGACGCCGGGCTCGAGCGCTCCTACCAGGCACACCGCGACGCGTACCGACGCATCTTCGACCGGCTCGGGATCGAGTACGTGATCTGCGCGGCCACCTCGGGTGCGATGGGCGGGTCGGCCTCCGAGGAGTTCCTCGCGGTCTCGGCCGCCGGCGAGGACACGTTCGTCCGCTCGACCGACGGCGGGTACGCGGCCAACGTCGAGGCGGTCGTCACGCCCGCCCCGCCCGCGCGCCCCCTCGAGGGACTCCCGGACGCCCGCGTGTACGACACACCGGACAGCCCCACCATCGACGCGCTGGTGGCGTGGGCCGGCGGTGCCGACCTCGGGCGGGAGGTGACCGCCGCCGACACGCTCAAGACGGTGATGCTGAAGGTCCGTGCGCCGGGCAAGGAGTGGGAGCTGCTGGGCGTGGGCCTGCCGGGCGACCGCGAGGTGGACATGAAGCGCGTCGAGGCGGCGCTGGAGCCCGCCGAGGTCACCGTGCTCGACGACGCCGACTTCGCGGCCCACCCGTTCCTGGTCAAGGGATACCTCGGCCCCCGGGCGCTGGCGGCCCACGAGGTCCGATTCCTGGTCGATCCGCGCGTCGTCGAGGGGACCGCCTGGATCGCCGGCGCGGACGAGCCGGGCAAGCACGTGGTGGACATGGTCTGCGGACGCGACTTCACCCCCGACGGGACGATCGAGGCGGCCGAGGTGAGGGAGGGCGACGCGGCCCCGGACGGCCACGGCACGCTCACCCTCGCACGCGGCATCGAGATCGGCCACATCTTCCAGCTCGGCCGTAAGTACACCGATGCCTTCGGCTTCGATGTCCTCGGCGACAACGGCAAGCCGGCCCGGGTCACGATGGGGTCGTACGGGATCGGGGTCTCCCGACTCGTCGCCGTCCTGGCCGAGCAGTTCGCGGACGAGAAGGGCCTCGTGTGGCCGGCCGAGGCGGCGCCCGCCGACGTCCACGTGGTGGTGGCGAACAAGGACGCCGCCGCGGTCAGCGGCGCCGAGTCCCTCGTCGACGCCTTCGACAGGGCACGCCTGGAGGTGCTGTTCGACGACCGCAAGGCCTCGCCCGGGGTGAAGTTCAAGGATGCCGAGCTGATCGGGGTGCCCTGGGTCGTGGTCGTCGGTCGCGGCTGGTCCGAGGGGACCGTCGAACTACGTCATCGGGCGACGGGGGACGTCACGCAGGTGCCCGTCGAGGGTGCCGCCGACGAGATCGTGCGGCTGATCGGGGCCGGCCGCTAGTCGCCCGGGGGTCCCGCGGCGGTCAGGCGGGCGGCGGGAACCCGGGTAGCGCCTCGAACGGCGCTCCCGGGACGAGAGTCCGCCAGCGCGCGAGCTGCACCGCGGCGGCGGTGAGGGCCTCCAGGCAGAACCTGCGGACCTCGGGGGGCTCCGCGGCCCCGGCCTCCACCCGCCACGCCCAAGCCCAAGCCGCGGGGGCTGTGCGGCCGGG
>NZ_CALMYY010000013.1 GCF_937873725.1 uncultured Dietzia sp. | reverse complement strand
ACCGTCCGGTGGTCGTAGGTGAACATCTGGGTGGCGATCTCGCGCGCCGCGTCGGTGGCCGCCCGGGGCGCGGCCGCGATCTGTTCCTCGATCGCCGTCGCCTCGCGGGCCTCGACGTACTGCCACGTGGCCAGGCCGGTGACGACGACGAGGACCGCCGACACCAGCGCCAGGGCGGTGATCAGGGTGCGCCGACGAGCCGGGTCGATCGGTTCGCGGGACGCCGGCGCCGGCGAGGGCGAGGGCGTCGCGGAGGCCGGCCGGGCGGTCGCCCCGCCGGCGGTGTCCTCATCCGCTCGTGCGTCGGCGGTCTCGGTGCGGGGCATGGCCTCCATGCCCTTGAACAGCCCACCGGCCCGTGCGGCCTCGAGGGCACGCTCGCGGGCGGCGTCGGCCTTGCGCTGGGCGCGGGCCGCGCGTTCGGCCTCGCGCCGGGCGCGACGGGTGGCGCGGATGTCGGAGTCGGGAGTGGTCATGGGATGAAGTTCACCCCCGTGACCTTCATCTCGCCGTCGTCGTGTCGGTTCACGGTCACGCGCACACGGTACTGGCGGTCCTGGTCCTCATCGGACTTCGGGTTGCCGATGGTCTGGTCGATCGCCATGATCACCTCGGCCCGGTCGGGGTAGGAGTGCTCGACGGCCGCGGCGGACACCACACCGTCGGCGACGACATTGGTGGTCTTGACGACGTCCTCGTACGAATCGCGGCGAGGCGCGAACTGCTCCGAGAAATCACCGTCGATCAGGCCGACGATCTCGTCGACATCCTCCGACAGCGTCTCCTGCCTGATGGTCATGAGCTTGGTCATCACGGTCGTCGCGAAGTCACGGTACGAGGCGTCCAGTTCGGTTGCGGAGGCCCGGTCGGCGCGCACGGAGGCCGCCGCGTTCCGCTCACCCAGCCACAGCGACGTCGCGACGACGGCGGCCACGAGGCATACCGCCGCGACCACCGCGGTCACGGTGAGCCACAGGCGCCCACGGTCGGCGGGATTGTCGTCCGGCTGTGGCACTAGGTCACTCCGTTCGTGAGGATGTCGGCCAGGTCGGCGTCCGCCGAGAGTCGTCCGGCATCACCGAGATTGAGCTGACGATACGTCTTGCCGTCGGCCCCCAGGTATTCGCCAGTCGACGGGTCGTACATCGCGGCCGACGTGCGGATCTCCTGTTCACCGGTGTCCGACGACGGCACAACGTTCCACCCGTTCGGGTTGTTCCCGGGCGGACCGACCTCGCTCGTGTCCGGGGGGTTGATCCCCTCGGGCTGATAGTCGTTCGCCGCACACTCGGCGGGCGACGCCGCCCGCCTGCCGGGGTACGCCATGCACGGCAGGTTGCGGGCGCCACGCACGACCTGCTGCGAGTCCTGGGGCACCTTGCAGTAGATGCCGTTCATCAGCGGCGGCACCGAGAGATCCGCCGGCGAGCGGCGTTGATCGGCCGGGAGGAAGCCGGTGGTGCACGGCGGGGTCTCGTTGATCTGGAGGTTGAAGTCCACCTTGATCTCACCGGTGTCCTTGGCGCCGTTGATGGCGGTGATGAGCGAGGACACCAGGGCGGGGTAGATGACGAGGAGTTGCTCGATGGAGCGGTTGTAGACGACGCCCACCTCGCCGACGCTCACCAGATTGGCGACCAGCACCGGCATGGTCGGCTGCAGATCGTTGAGGACCTTGGTCGCCCGCGCCAGAGAGTCCGGGCCGCGTTGGATGATCGAGGTCAGCTGGGGCTCGTTGGTCCGGAGCTGATCGGTCAGGTCCGCGAGGTTCCGGGTCCAGGCCCGGATCGAGTCCGACGAGCGGAGCTGGGAGTCCAGGACCGGCTCGGCGTCGGCGATGAGCTGACGGGTGACGTCCGTGTTGGAGCGGGCCTCCTCTAGCAACAGTTGGGCGGAGTCGAGGAAGCGCTGGAGGTCGCGCTCCGAGCCGTTGAACGCGTCGAACGACTCCGAGATCACGCGTCGCATCTTGGCGTCGTCGATCGACGCCATGAGCACGGTGGCCTGGTCCAGGACCGGTCCGATCCCCTGGGGCATGTCGACCCGGTTTGGCCCGAGCACGGACCCGTCCGCCAGCTCGCCGCTCGGTTCGCCCTCCGGGACGAACTCCACGTATTGCTCACCGACCGCCGAGACGCTGCGGATCTGGGCCCGGACGTTCTCCGGGACATCGGCCCGCGCGTCGAAGTGCAGGTTCGCCACGACGTACCCGGGTGTGAGGGTGACGGAGTCGACACGACCGATGACGTTGCCGAGGTACGAGACGTTGGCGTTCTGGTAGAGGCCGCCGGTGTCGGGCATCTCCAGGGCGACGTCCGTGCGCTGCCATCCGAAGGCCGTGGGCAGCTTGAGGTAGGACACGGACATGACCGCGAGGGCCAGAACGGTGACCACGGCGAAGATCGTCAACTGGATCTTGACGAGACGGGTCATCGCGGTGCCTCCTCGGTCGGGGTGGCGGACGGCTCCGCGGGCGCGGGATCCTCGCCGGTCTGCTCCTGCGCCGGCGCGGTGGCGGCCCCCGCGGCCGCGGGCACGCCGTCGGGTGCGGGCGCGCCGTCGGGTGCGGGCTCCGGCCGGGGCACGTCGAGGGAGTACGGGTCGGCCCCGGCGAGCGGGTTCGGTGCGAGTCCGATGTAGCCCTCGACGCCCGCCATCCGGTTACCGAACTCGGTGCCCAGGAGCATGGTCTCCGCCAGTCGCGGCATGGTGGCGTCCGCGTGGATGTAGAGGTTGGCGTAGTCGCCGCGGAGGAAGTTGTCGATACCGGCCTGCGGGAACGGGAACGTGATGAGCACGCTCAGCGCACGGGTCAGATCGCGTCCGGCGTTGGCCAGGCTCTCCAGGACGGGGGTGACGTCGCGGAGGTTGTCCACGAGGTTCTGCCCGCCGCCCGCATCGATGACCTGGTTGGCCTTGTTGCCGAAGTCCCCGAGCGAGACCAGGGCCGTGGTCAGCTGCTGCTTCTGATCGTTGATCAACGTCAGCGCCTCCGGCATTTGGGCCAGGGCCCGGGCGAGGGTGTCGTTCTGCTCGTTGATCTGGCGGGACAGGCGATCGAGCCCCTCCATCGCGGCGATGATGTCGGCACGCTGGTCGTCGAGTCCGCTGACGGTGGTGTCCAGCTGCGTGAGGACCTCGTTGGCGTCGATCTCGCGGCCGTCCAGGGCGGTGTTGAGCTCGGTGGCGATGGTCTCGAACTGGGCCAGGCCGCCGTCGGTGAGGACGACCGACAACGCCGACAGCGTCTGCTCGGTGGTCGGGTAGACGCCGGCGCGGGCCAGCGGGATGACGTCACCGTCCGCCAGTGTGCCCTGCGGGTCGCCCTCCGGCGGCGGGAAGAGCTCGAGGTGCTGGGAGCCCAGGAGGCTGGTCTGCCCGATCTTGGCGTGGGCGTTGGCCGGGAGCCTGACCTCCTCGTTGAGGCTGATCGTGACGATCGCGGTGTAGTCCTCCACCCGCATGGCGGTGATGGAACCGACGTTGACATCGTTGACCCGCACCGGGGAGTTGCGGGTGATGGTCGTGACGTTGGGCATCTCGATCGTCACCTCGTAGGCACCCTCACCCTTGCCCTGGGCCCCGGGGAGCGGAAGGGAGTTGAGACCCTGCCACGAACACCCGGCCCCCGAGAGCAGGACCACCGTGCCGAGCGCGCCGACCGCCCGCAGGCGGAACCCGGATCCGTTGCCGAGCATCAGGCACCTCCCGTCACGAGCAGGGTGTCGGTGAGGTTGTCCCCACGGTTGACGACGTTGACCAGCGGGTCCGGGCGGTCCGACACCGGCTGCACACCGGGCGGGGTCTGGGTCCCGGGCTTCTGCCGCTCCCAGATCTGGTGGGGCTCGGCGGTCGGGGTGATCGGCGGGGTGACCGCGCCGTACGGGTAGTTGGAGGTCAACGAGTTGAACAGCGGACCCATGTACTCGGCGCACAATTGCGCATCGGACTCGGCGGTGTTGTTGGCCAGGCCGGCGATGGCGCCGCAGATGAAGTTGGTCGGGTTGGCCATCTGGTTCATGGCCAGGACACCGGTGAGCACACCCTGGTACGGCCGGTAGATGTTGTAGAAGTTCGACATCGCCGTCGGCCCCACGTGCAGCACGCCCTCCAGTTCCGCCCGGCGGTCGCGGACGACCTCGGTCGCCCGGCCCAGCTTGTCGACACCGGTGGTGACACGGTCGCCGTGGTTCTCCAGGAACCGGTTGATGTCCATCACCGCCAGATCGAGATCGCGCAGGGCCGCATCGATGTCCGCGGTCTGGTCGCCCAGCACCTGGGAGACGCTGGCGAGCCTGCCGCCGAAGGAGACGATCTGCTCCTCGCTCTGGGACAGGGCCGTGACGAAGAGCTGCAGGTTCTTGAGGGTGGTGAAGAGGTTCTCCCGGCCGTCGGACAGCAGCGACATGGTCTGCGACACCTCGCTGAGAGCATCGCGGATCTCGCCACCGTTGCCCTCGAGCATCGAATCCGCCGACTCCACGAAGTCCCCGAGCGGACCGGTCTCCTCGTCACCGGTCGGCCCGAGGGCCGAGGAGAGCTTCATGAGCTGCTCCTTGACCCCGTCCCACTCGACCGGGACGGCCGTCCGCTCGACGGGGATCGTCCCGCCGTCGGGCATCTCCTCCCCACCGGTGAAGGCGGGGGTCAGCTGGATGAAGCGCTCGGCCACGAGGGACTGCGCGACCAACAGTGCGTTGGCGTCAGCCGGGATGGCGACGTCCCGGTCGACCTCCATGGTCACCCTGGACTTGCCGTCCTCGGTGGCGATCTCGGAGATGCTGCCGACTCGCACACCCAGGACCCGCACGGTGTCGTCCTCGTAGACACCCCTGGTGGACGGGAAATAGGCGGTGATCGTCTTGGTGCGGGCGGTGAAGAACCACACCGCGCCCACGACCAGGGCGATCACGGCGAGCAGCGCCACGATCTTGGCCAGCGGGGAAGACAGGATTCGACTCATCGCGGCACCCTCTTCTCGCCCCAGCCGGGGTGCTCGTCCATGAGGGTCAGGCCCGGGACGCCCGGCATGGTCGGCTCGCGTACGAGACCGGGTTCGGGTTGGACGCGGTCGTCGATCAGTGGCAACAGGTCCCTCACGATCGTCTGCTGGTAGTGGCCGAGGGACAGGTTGGATATGTAGGCGTTGAACCACGGTCCGGAGGCGACGGCCTCACTCAACGCCGTGGAGAACGGGACGATCCGACGCAGGCCCAGGTCGATGTCGTCCTTGTTGCGGATCAGTAGATCGGAAACCTGCTCGAGCTTGTCCAGGGCGGGCCCGAGTTGGGCCTCGTTGTCCTGGACCAGCCCCGACAGCTGACGCGCGAGTTCGTCGATGTTCATGATGAGCTCGCTGAGAGCACGACGCCGCAGGTCGAGTTGTGTGAACAGGGTGTTGCCGTCGACCATGAGCTGGTTGATCTGGTCGCTGCGCCTGCCCAGCACATCGGTGGTACCGGCCGCCTTCTCGAGCAGTTGTCGGACCCCCTCGTCGCGTTCGTTGAGGGAGCGGGACAGACGGGTGATCCCGTCGATCGCACCCCGGACCTCGGGAGACGACCCCTCCATGGTCTCGGCGAGAACGGTCAGGGCCTCGTCCACCTTGTCGGTGTCCATGGCCTCGACGGTGTCGCTGAGGTCGCCGAGCGCCGACGTGAGCGAGTACGGGACGGAGGTCCGCTCGATCGGGATCGTGTTGTCCTCGAGATCTCCCCGGCCGTCCGAGAAGACGCCGAGCGCGCGGCGGCCGAGAATCGAGTCCGTCTTGATCTGCGCGGAGGTGTCGGCACCGAGTTCGACACCCCGGTTGATGGCGAAGCGCACCCTCACCCGGTCACCGTCCAGCTCGATCTTGCGGACCGTCCCGACATTCATCCCGGCGACCTGGACGTGGTCCCCGGTGTCGAGACCCGCGGCGTCGGCGACGTAGACGGTCGCGTCGCGCATGCCGTTGACGTAGGGGATGCGGTCGTAGTTGAGGGAGATCCCCATCAACGCCACGGCGCCCACTGCTCCCCACACGCCGAGCTTCTTGGGATCGCGGTCTCGGAACCGGAGTTGACCGCGGGGCGCCTTGGGGGGCGCCTGGCTTGAATCGTCACTCATCGGGGAAGGCACACCGTCCCGTCGTCTGCTCGTACTGCGGCATGTAGAGCCCCTGCCCGGTGGCGGGGTCGGTGATCTGCACGATGTTGCCGCACAGGTAGAACTGGAAGAAGCTGCCGTAGACGCCCAGCCGACCCATCTTCTCGAAGTCACTCGGCAGTCGGTTGATCACGTCCTCCACGAAGGGCTCGTCCTCGTTGATCAGCGTCGCCACCCTGTCGAGCTGCGCGACGTCCTCGCGCAGGGCCGGGCGGACGTCGGACAGGAGTGTGGTCATGTTGGCGCTGGCGTCGTTGAGGCGTTCGACGGACTCGCCTATCGGCTCGGCATTCGCGGACAGACCGGAGACGAGCTGCTGGAGGTCGTCGACGATCGAGTCCACATTGTCCTGGTTGTCCGCCACCGTGGTGAGCACCCCGTTGAGGTTGGTGATCACGTCGCCGATGAGTTGATCGCGGTCCGCCAGCGTCTGCGTCAGGGATGACGTGGCGGCGAGCAGATCCTGGACGGTTCCCGCCTCCCCCTGGAACACCTTGACGATGGACTCGGACAGTTGGTTGACCTGGCCGGGATCGAGCGCCTTGAACAGCGGTCGGAACCCGCCGAGGAGCGCGTCCAGATCCAGGGCCGGCGACGTCTGGGACAGCGGTAGCGTCCCGCCGACCTCGAGCGGGGACTGGTCACCCTCCCCGCGCTTGAGTTCCAGGTACCGGTCCCCGGTGAGGTTCTCGTAGCGCACCATCGCCTCGGTGCTGGTGTGGACCACCTGGTCCCCGGCCACCGAGAACTCCACGGCGGCGGTGTTCCCCTCCGCCAGTTCGATGCTGCCGACCGTGCCCACCTCGACGCCGGCGATCCGCACCTTGTCCCCCGGCTCGAGACCGGAGACGTCGGTGAAGGCGGCGTTGTAGTCCTCGGTGTCACCCGACCGGTACTCGCTGAAGACCACCACCAGACCGATGAGGACCAGCGCCATCACCGTGGTGAACAGCGTCAGCTTCACCACGGTGGCGCGGAGGTCGCGCGCTGCCGCGCGCCCCGCGCTCACGGGGTGCCCCCGTCCATGCCGAGCATGACCTGCAACAGGGTCGGCGGGGCGGGTACCCCGGGGACGGTCGGACGGAGCGGACCGAAGAGCGGCGCGGGGCGAGAGGTGAACACGTCGGGCATACCCTCCACGGGGTTGGAGCCGGTGTCGGTGACGACGAACGGGGCGTGGACGTCCGGGTCCGGGAACGGCAGTCCGTAGCAGTTGGGCCCGGTGCTGGCGTTGACCTTCGGGAGGTCCTTGGGGTACTCGTACGCGCGCGCACCCTGCTGGAAACCGGCCTTGAACACGAGACCCGGCTGGTCCTTGCCACCGAAGGCGGACATCGCGCCCTCGACACCCTGGTTGAGCCCGACGATCAGACAGGTCAGCATGGGCGAGTACTCGGCGAGGAGGCTGGTTGACGCCCGCAGGTCCGACAGTGTCTTGACGAGCTCGTTGCCGTTCTCCGACAGCAGCCGCTTGCCGGTCTCCCCGGTTCCGATGCTGGAGGCCAGCAGCTGCTCGAACCGGGCCTGGTTGTTGACCACGTTGGCGCCGACGTCCGTGCCGGAGTCGAGCAACCGCATCAGGTCAGGCGTGACGTCGGCGTAGAGGTTGGCCACGCGGGACCCCTTGGCCAGGTCGCGCTGGAGGGTCTCGATCTGCGGGTTGATCTCCTGCAGGTAGTCGTTCAGATCGGTGATCGTGCTCCCCACCTGCTCGCCCCGGCCGTCGACAGCGCCCGAGATGGCGCCCAGCGTGGCGTTGAGCTTCTCCGGCTCGATCGCCTCCAGCAGGACGGTGAGGTCCTCGAAGAGGGTGTTCACCTCGGTGGTGACGTTGGACGTCTCGACGACGGCCCCGGCCTCGAGGGCCGTCGGGGCAGGGCGCGCCGGGGGTTCGAAGTCGACCGACTTGGCTCCGAAGACCGTATTGGACCCGATCGTCACGACCGAGTTGGACGGGATCGCCTCGAGAGCGGCGGGATCCACCTCGATGTCGAGGGTCGCACCGTCGAACTCCTGGCGGATGTCGGTGACATTGCCGATCTCGACGCCACGCGAACGCACCTTCGCGTCGGCCTCCATGACCAGACCCGCGCGATCGCTGCGCACGGTCAGCGGCACCCGGTCGTCGAAGGCGCGCACGAACATCAGGAGCGAGAGCGCGACCACGACGACGATGAACAGCGCCAGGCTCGCGGCCGCGACGCGCTTGGGCACCGCGTCGCTCTGACTCACCGTCCTCGCCATCTGTGTCTCCTATCCCGACAGGTTGAAGTTGCCGTCTCCGCCGTAGATCGCGAGGGAGACGAGAAGGGTTACGGTCACCACGGCGATGAGCGAGGTGCGGACGGCGTTTCCGACGGCGGTGCCGACTCCGGCGGGACCGCCGGCCGCGTTGTAGCCGTAGTAGGTGTGGATGAGCATGATCGTGATGGCCATCGCGATGGCCTGCACGAAGGACCACAGGATGTCCGTGGGGATGAGGAACGTCGAGAAGTAGTGGTCGTAGACGCCCCCGGACTGTCCGTAGATCTCCACGGTCGCGAACCGGCTCGCCAGGAACGAGGCGATGACGGCGAGGGAGTACAACGGCACCACGGCGATCATCCCGGCGACGATCCGCGTGGAGACGAGGTAGGTGACCGAGTCGATCGCCATCACCTCGAGTGCGTCGATCTCCTCCGACACGCGCATCGCGCCCAACTGGGCGGTCGCACCGGCCCCGATGGTGGCCGCCAACCCGATGCCGGCGATCACCGGGGCGGCGATTCGCACGTTGATGAACGCCGCGAAGAAACCGGTGAGCGCCTCGACCCCGACATCCGTGAGCGACGAGAACCCCTGGACGGCGATCACGCCGCCGGTGGCCAGGGTGAGGAACCCGACGATCACCACGGTGCCGCCGATCATCGCCAGCGCGCCCGTACCCATGGCGATCTCGGCGATGAGCCGCAGCGTCTCCTTGCGGTAATGCGTGAGCGCCCGCGGCGTGGCCAGCAGCGCTCGCCAGAAGAACAAAGCGATGCCGCCGAAATCGTCGATCCTGCCGACGGTGTGGTGCCGGGCCCGCGCGAGGCGCGGGAACCGGGTGGTCTCGATGACGGTCACCTCACGCCCCCAGGACCTTGACGCCCACGGCAGTCACCACGGTGTTGACGACGAACAGCGCCATGAACGCGAAGACGACGGTCTCGTTGACCGCGTTGCCGACCTCCTTCGGACCACCGCGGACATAGAGCCCCTTGTAGCAGGCGACCAGCCCGGCGAGCATCCCGAACAACCCGGCCTTGACCTGCGCGAGTATCAACTCGCCGAGACCGGTGAGCAGCGTGATGCCGTTGACGAAGGCCCCCGGGTTGACTCCCTGGAGCAACACTGAGAAGAGGAACCCGCCGAGGATGCCGATGGTGCACACCAGCCCGTTGAGCAGGAGGGCGACGAAGGTCGACGCCGCGACCCGGGGCACCACCAGGCGCTTGACCGGATCGATGCCGAGCACCTCCATCGCGTCGATCTCCTCGCGGATGGTGCGCGCTCCGAGGTCTGCAC
>NZ_CALMYY010000012.1 GCF_937873725.1 uncultured Dietzia sp. | reverse complement strand
CTAGAGCTCCCACTTCACGGGCTGGGAGATGACGTCGGCCAGGTAGCGGCGGTAGTACCGGGCAGAGCGCTCGACGAACACTTCCATCGCGGCCTCGGCCGCATCCGGATCACGGCTGCGCATCGCGGCGAGCAGGTCGGATTGGAGTTCGGCCGCGTCCATCCGCGTCGCGAGCGGGTGCTCGCTCGGCTCGGCGTCGCGGACGAGCAGCCACAGGGTCTCCATGACGATCTTCAGTGCGGGATTGCCGACCGCGTCGTAGATCGTGCGTTGGAAGAGCGCGTTGTTGAGCTGGAAGGCGTCATGGTTATGGGGGTCCTCGACGATCCGGTCGAGGGCGCCCTGCATGATCTCGATCTGGTGGTCGGTGACGGTGTCCGCGGCGGCCCGCGCGACGATCGGTTCGAGCATGAGGCGGACGTCGATCACGTCGCTGATGGTCGCGCCGTTGAGCTGGAAGAACAGCTTCATCGTCTGACCGAGCGATTCGAGTTGCGGCATCTTCGCGATGGGGCCGCCCCCGATGCCGGCCTTGACCATCACCAGATCCCGACTCTCGAGTAGCCGGAGCGCCTCGCGGACCGTGGTGCGCCCGACGTCGTACTCCTCGATCATCTCTTTCTCGGTGGGGAGACGATGCCCTTCCACGAGGCCGCCGGAGAAGATCTTCTCGGCGATGAGATTCCCCACCCGCGCGGACATCTTGCGTCCACGCGGGCGGGGGGTCTCGGATTCTCGGGGGGTCATTGGTCTCCAGGTATCGGGGCGCGCGGATGGCTGATCACTCTACTCAAGGCCACGCGGTCCGACCCGGTGATGCGTCCCGACCCCGCGATGCGTCCGCCCTGATCAGCGGGCCGGGGCTCAGTGGGCCGGGGTTCAATAAACCGGGGCTCAGCGGACCGGAGCCATCTCGGCGCGGTCGCCGTCGACCCGGGGGAGATCGGAACCCCTGTAGAGCGCCCCGCGGATGGTGGCGAGGGGGAGCCCGCCGATGACGCTCGTGCCGATGAGGAAGTAGGCCGGGGAGAGGGGATCGCCGGTCCGGTCGATGAGCCAGGTGGCGATGTACGCCGCGGTTCCGCCCGCCACCACGGTGGCGAGGTTGAAGCCGAGCGCGACACCGGTGAGGCGCACCCGCGCGTCGAAGAGCTCGGGGAAGACCGGGGCGGTGCTGACCTGGATGAGCGGGGTGCACACGGCGAAGAAGGCGAACGCCAGCCCGGCCACGGCGAGCCCGTGCCCGGTCATCAGCGACATCGCGGGGTACGCGAAGAGGGCGGCCCACAGCAGGCCGATGGTCAGCATGGTGCGGCTACCGAAGCGGTCGACGAGCAGTCCTGCGATCGGCATGAGACACGCGACAAAGACGATGACGCCGGCCGCGGTCCACGTGACCGCGGTCTGGCTGAATCCGCCTTCGCGGACGAGGTGGATGCCGACGTAGGTGAGCACCATGTAGCCGGTGGCGTTCTGCGCGATGCCGAGGCCGAAGACCTGGAGGACCTGCATCGGATGGCTGGCGAGGAGTTCCCGCACGGGCGACTTGGCCAGATCGGAGGACGCCGCGGCCTCCTCAAACTCGGGGGTGTCCTCGATGCGCGACCGCAGCCAGAGGCACAGCACCAGCAGCGGCAGGCCGGCGATGAAGGGGATGCGCCAGCCCCAGCTGGTCATCTGGACGTCGGAGGTGAGGGCGGAGGTGGTGGCGACGACCACGGCGGCGAGCGCGAAGCCGGTGTTGGAGCCGAGCGCGACGATCGATCCGCCCAGGCCCCGGCGACGGGGTCCGACGATCTCGTAGACGTAGGTGAGCGCTCCGCCGAGCTCGCCGCCTGCGGAGAACCCCTGCGCCAGGCGGGCCACGACCAGCAGGATCGGCGCGATGACGCCGGCTGCCGCGTACGTCGGGAGGAACGCCATGATCAGCGTGGCGAGGCCCATGAGGATGACCGAGACGAGCAGGGCACGCTTGCGGCCGTAGCGGTCGCCCAGGCGACCGAAGAACAGTCCGCCGATCGGCCGCATGAGGTACGCCGAGGCGAAGACGGCCAGGCTGGCCAGGAGAGACGCGGTGGGGTCGTCGCCCGGGAAGAACAGGGGGCTGACGACGACGGCGAGGTACGCGTAGACCGTCAGGTCGTAGTACTCGACCACGGTTCCGATACCTGCGGCCGCCACGGACCGTCGCTTCTTGGGCTGAGCTTGTGTCACTTCAGTCACCTTCCCGGTGAGGGGGGAGTTGGGGGATTCTGCGCCTCTCAAAACATGTGCATATTTAGCGAGACGTGGGTTACTGTAGGTCGCGACGGTGAGATTCGGCAAGCGAATTGCGAAGGAAGAAGCATGCGACCTACTCGACTCCCAGACGGACGCAGCGTGTCCGAGTTCCGCGCTGCAGGTCACTGGCAGGACCGGTCGCTCGACTACTACGTGGAGCGTGCGGCCCGACTCCGGGGCGACGACATCGCGGTGGTGGACGGCGCCCGACGGCTGACGTTCTCCGAGGTGCACCGGGACGCGATGCGTCTGGCCGCAGCGCTCGACGCGCGCGGGGTGCGGTCGGGAGACGTGGTGTCGTTCCAGCTGCCGAACTGCGCGGAGGCGGTCATCGTCTACCACGCACTGCACCGGATCGGCGCGGTCGCCAACCCGATCGTCCCGATCTACCGCGGGCGCGAGGTGACGTTCATCGCCAGACAGGCGCGGTCCCGGGTGGTGATCATCCCGGGCGTGCACCGGGGCTTCGACTACGTCGAGATGTATCGCGCGCTCGCCCCTGAGCTGCCGGATCTCGACCTGCTCATCACCATCGACTCCACCCCCCGCGAGGGCGTGGAAACTCTCGCCTCCCTGCTCGACTCGGTGACGGACGACCAGGTGGACCGGGTGCGCGATCTGCCATCGCCCGACCCGGACGACGTCTGCCTCCTGCTGTACACCTCGGGAACCACCGCCGACCCCAAGGGTGCGTTGCACAGCCACAACACGCTGATCTTCGAGAACCAGTCGATGATCGACACGTTCGCGCTGACCGAGTCCGACGTCATCTTCAACCCGTCGCCGGTCACCCACATCACCGGCGTGAACTGCGCCCTGACGCTCCCGTTCCTGCTCGGCGCGACGGTGGTCCTGCAGGATGTGTGGGACTCGCAGAAGGCGCTGCGGCAGATCCGGAACGAGCGGGCGAGTTTCATGATCTTCGCGACGCCGTTCCTGCGCGGGCTGCTGGACGCCGCCCGCGACTCCGGGCTCGAGACGCCGTCGATCCGCTACATCATCTGCGGCGGCGCGGACATCCCGGATGCGCTCGTCACGGAGGCGGACGAGCGGCTGGGGACCATCACCCGCATGTACGGCGCGACCGAGGGGCCGTCGGTCACCTCGGCCAACCTCGCGGACGGCCCGGAGCTGCGCAAGTATTCGGACGGCCGGGTGTTGGCGCCGACGGAGGTGGTCATCGTGGACGAGGCCGGCCGCACCGTGGAGACCGGTCAGGTCGGCGAGGTCCTGTGGCGGGGCCCGGACACCTGCCTCGGCTACCTCGACGCCGCCCTCAACGACGACGCGTTCACCGAGTCCGGGTTCTTCCGCACTGGCGACCTCGCCCGGTTCGACGAGCGCGGCGGCATCCACATCGTCGGGCGGATCAAGGACATCATCAATCGCTCCGGCGAGAAGATCAGCACGTACGACGTGGAGAACCAGCTCAGCGAGCATCCGCTGGTCGTGGAGGTCGCCGTGGTCGCCGGCCCGGATCGCGTCACGGGGGAGCGGGGCTGCGCCTTCGTCGTCACCAGGGACCGGGCGGATCTGTCGCTGGAGGAGGTGCGGCAGTTCCTCGTGGGCCGGGGAGTCGCCGTGCAGAAGGTCCCCGAGAGCGTCTTTGTGGTGGACGCCCTGCCCAAGACGGCGAGCGGGAAGATCCAGAAGTTCGCTCTCCGTGACTTCACGCGGGACAGGTCCACCGCCCCCGAGCAGATGGCGGCCACGAGTGTCGTGGCCGTCCACGAGAGGTGAGAGAGATGACGACGACGAGAGCCACGACGACGACAACTACGGTCGCCGAACCGGTGCAGGTCACCGAGATTCGCGAGGGCATCGCGCTGGTCGAGTTGGCCAGGGGAAAGGTCAATGCGCTCGACGGTCACGCCTACCGCAGGATCGCCGAGGTCTTCGATGAGCTCTCCGCTGACGAGTCCTACCGCGCGGTGATCCTCACCGGCCGCGGGAGGGTCTTCTGCGCCGGTAATGACCTGGGCGAGTTCCGGACGATGGACGGCGGCAACGGCGATGTCGCGATGCGCGATGCCCGCCGCGCGTTCTTCGCGGTGCTGGAGTGCCGGCTGCCGGTGATCGTGGCGGTGAACGGCCCGGCCCTGGGCAGCGGGATGGGGCTGATGGCGAGCGCAGACCTGGTGGTGGCCTCGGACCGGGCGACCTTCGGGCTGCCGGAGATGCAGGTCGGGGTTCTGGGCGGTGGCCGGTTCGCCGCGCGGATGCTCCCCGAGCAGGCCATGCGCAGGATGTTCTTCACCGCCGAGGCCGTCGACGCGGCGACGTTCCAGAGCTGGGGCGCGCCGATCGAGATCGTCGACCACGACGAACTGATGGACAGGGCGCTGGAGCGTGCCGAGGTGATCGCGAGCAGGAGTAGGTACGCGCTGACTCTCGCCAAGCAGTCGTTGAACGGCTGCGAGGGACTGGACATCCGGCGCGGCTACGAGCTCGAGCAGTCCTTCACCGTCCGGCTCTCCGAGCACCCGGATTCCAAGGCCGCCGTCGAGCAGCGACTCGCGGCGATGGCCGGCGCGGACCGCCCGGGCCGGGCAGACGATGCAGGCCGTGAAGACGAGGCACAAGGAGTGACCACATGACGGCAACAGAGACCCCCGCCGGGACGGCACCGGCCGCCACCGAGGACCTGCGGGCGTTCGAGGCCGCGAGTCGCGACTGGCTCGACGCCCGACTGCCCCGCAGGGACGCGGCGGAGCAGGCGGCGAACTACTCGATCTTCCACAACCTCGGTCACGAGGACGAGAGGGCGTTGATCGACGCGGGCCGCGCATGGCAGGCCGAGCGGGTGGATGCCGGGTTCGGCGCCATGACGTGGGCCGCGAAGTGGGGCGGTCGGGGTTTGAGCGCGAGCCACGAGCGGATCTACGCGGGCGTGGAGCGCGAGTACCTCACCCCCGAGCGGCACGAGAACCTCCTGGTGACGGTCGAGCTGGTGGCGCCGACGCTCCTCGAGCTGGGAAGCGTCTGGCAGCAGGAGCGGTTCATCCGACCGTTCCTCCGCGCCGACGAGCTGTGCTGCCAGCTGTTCTCCGAGCCGGGCGCCGGATCGGACCTCGCGGGGCTGTCCACGAGGGCCGTCCGCGAGGGGGAGAGCTGGCGCATCAACGGGCAGAAAGTGTGGAGCTCGGGCGCCCAGTTCTCCGAGTGGGGTCTGCTCATCGCCCGGTCGGACCCGGCCGCGCCCAAGCACAAGGGCATGACCGCGTTCATGGTGCCCATGGACCTGGCCGGCGTCGAGGTGCGTCCGATCCGCCAGATGTCGGGCGGGTCGACGTTCAACGAGGTGTTCCTCACCGACGCCCTGCTGCCGGACGAGTATCGGGTGAGCGCGGTGGGCGACGGGTGGAAGGTCGCGCTCACCACCCTCGGGTTCGAGCGCCAGTCCAGCGCGGGGATCGTCGACGCCGGCGGCAACACGGCCGACCTCATCCGGCTGGCGACCTCGCTGGGGATCACCGAGGAGGCGGACGTCCGGGGCCGGATCGCCGAGTCCCACATCTACGAGAGGGCCCAGGCCCTGATGGTGGCCCGGTACGCCGAGCTGGAGCAGGCCGGCGCCGTGCCGGGGGTCGAGGGGTCGATCGGGAAGCTGGTGTGGACCCAGAACCTCAAGCGGGTGGGGGATGCGGCGGCGTCGTTCCTCGGCCACCGGATCCTCGCCGACACGGGCGAGGCAGACACGTTCGCCTGGACCCAGCATCTCCTGGGCGCCCCGGGCTATCGCATCGCGGGCGGCTCGGACGAGATCCAGCGAAACATCATCGGCGAGCGCGGGCTCGGTCTGCCGCGCGAGCCCCGTTAGGAGACGGATATGCCCATCAATCTCACCGTGGAACAGCAAGACCTGGCCGAGATGCTCGGCGATGTCTGGTCGGGGATCGCGCCCGGGGACGACGTGTGGCCCTCGATCCGCGAGCTCGGGCTGACCGAGATCCCGTTCCCCGAGGCCGCGGGTGGCGCGGACGGCACGTTCCGTGACCTGACCGTGGTCATGACGGGCCTCGGCCGCACTCTGGGGTCGGCGCCCTACTTCTCCTCCGTCGTGATGGCCGGCCTCGCGCTGCTCGAGGCGGCCGACCGGGACACGCGCGAGGAAGTTCTGCCCGGGATCGTGTCGGGCGCGCGGACCGCCGCCCTGGTCTGCGGGCCGGGTATTGCGAGCTCAGCGATCCGCGGCGAGGTCGTGGGGGAGCGGGAGCTGCTCCTGTCAGGGGTGCAGCACGCGGTCGTGGACGGTCAGAGCGCGGAACTCCTCGTCGTCGTCGTCACCAACGGCTCCGACGGAACCGAACTCGCCCTCGTCGAGGGCTCGGCGCCCGGCGTGCGGCGGACGGTCGGCGAGCAACTGGACGGCACGCGCCAGCTCGCGA
>NZ_CALMYY010000011.1 GCF_937873725.1 uncultured Dietzia sp. | reverse complement strand
GGGGGGGCGGGAGCCGCCCGCGCCGGCGGGGCGCCGCGGGCCAGTCACCCCCTCGTTTTACGCGGCGTTGCGGAACGCGTCCTGTCCAAGCCGATCCCGCCCTATATCGAGCCGGCGCGCCTGTTGCGCTACGGCCAGGTGGCGATGGAGACGACCTCGGGGCAGGGGGCGCAGGCGCTGGCCTGGTACGCCTATAATTCCTGCCAGTTCGAGGTGGCGCACGAATGGTTCCGCCGCGCCGTGGCCTGGCATCCCAAGGAGCCGACGGCCTACGGCTACGCCCTGGTGCTGAAGCGGCTGAAGAAAAGCAAGGAATATGTCGAGATCATCAATCGCTACGACGGGCTGTATCGCAAGGTGATCGATCTCGTCTTTCCAGACGATCTGTACCATCCGCCGACGCCGTGCGAGACCGATCTGCGACAGGCGGCGATGGCCGGCATGGCCGGCATGGCCGGCGTCGCGGGCATGTACGGCATGGCGGGGCTGGGCGGGCCGGCCCCCCGCGCGCCCCCCCCCCCCCCCCCCCGGCCCCCCCCCCCCCCGCCCCCCCGCCCCCCCCCCCCCCCCCCCCCCCGCCGCCCCCCCCCGCGCCGCCCCCCTCCCCCCGCCAGTCCGTGACGAGCGCGGCGATGGCCGTAATCTGCGCGTATGTGGGCGAGGGCACCCCCCGCCCCAGGAGCCAGCGGCGCAGGACCCGGGTCAGCACCGCGCGCGCGAGCGGCTCCAGCACGGCGACGTCCAGGGTGCCGTCGGGGGCGACGGACACGGCGGCGGCGAGTCGGTCCAGCTCGTCGTCGTCGCCCCGGAGCAGTTCCGCGGTCCGGGCCAACCCCTCGGCGACGCCGCCGCCGAGGACGTCCTCGAGCAGCGGGAGCACCTCGCGGCGGAGCCGGACGCGCGTGAAGGCGGGGTCGACGTTGTGCGGGTCCTCCCACCAGTCCAGGCCGAGCGCGCGGCAGGCCTCGCGGGTGTCGGCGGTGCGGACCCCGAGCAGCGGGCGGCCCCACGGCGCGTCCCAGGCCGCCATCCCGCGCAACGAGCGCGCGCCGGAGCCGCGGCCCAGGCCCAGCAGGACGGTCTCGGCCTGGTCGTCGAGGGTGTGGGCGAGCAGGACGGGCCGGCCGTCGCGCGCGGCGTCGAGCGCGGCGTACCGCGCGCTGCGGGCGGCGGCCTCGGGGCCGGTGCCGTCGGGGGTGACCACGACGACGAGGACCCGCGCCCCCACGCCGAGCCCGCGCGCCGCGGCGGCCGCATCCCGGGCCACCTCGCCCGAGCCCGGCTGCAGGCCGTGGTCCACGACGAGCGCCGTCACCTCGGCGAACTCGGCGGCCGCAGCCGCGGTGAGGGCCAGCGAGTCAGCGCCCCCCGACAGCGCCACGCAGACCTCGTCGCCGACCCCCGGGTACGCCCGGCGGAACGCCCGCACGGCCGCGCGGACCCGCCAGGCGGGCCCGGTCCAGTCGGCGCCGCTAGCGGCAGCCACAGGTTCTCAGCGAGGCGGCGATCCGGTCCAGGACGGGCCGGGCGGCGGCGGGGTCGGTGCCGGAGGACAGCAGCGCGAAGCTCATGGAGCGCCCGTCGGCGCTGGTGACGGTCCCGGCGAGGGCGCTGGTCCCGGCGAGCGTCCCGGTCTTGGCGCGCACCCAGCCCGCGCCGGGGGCGGCGGGGCCGTCGAAGCGGTCGGAGAGCGTCCCCGAGCCGGCGGCCACCGGCAGCGTGTCGAGCAGGTCGCGCATCTCCCGGGTGGCGTCCGGCGCGGCGGCGGTGCGCAGGACGTCGGTGAGGACGGCCGCGGAGAGCCGGTCGCCGGGGCTCATGCCCGAGCAGTCGTCCAGCCGGACCCCGGACATGTCGATCCCGCGCTCGGCCAGGGTCTCGACGACCGCGGTCGTCCCGGCCGTGAAGTCGACCGGGACGTCCGGGTGGCGGGCGAGCGCCACCTCGCGGCAGATCGACTCGGCCAGGACGTTGTCGGAGTAGACCAGCATGGACCGCAGGCGGTCGGTCAGCGGCGCCGACGAGACTCGGCCGATCTCACCGGTGGTCTCCACGGGTTCGGCCGAAACCCGGACGAGGGCCGGGTCCACGCCCAGTTCGCGGGCCAGGGCGCGCCCGGCCGCCAGGGCGGGCTCGGCGGTGCGGGGCGAGTACTCGTCGGCCGGGTCGAGGCGGCCGGAGTCGAGCATCCAGGCCTCGACCGGCGCGATGTTGCCCGCCGCGACGTCGGCCGGCGACCACCCGGGGCCCAGCCCCGGCCCGGTGTAGGGGCCCGGGGCCACGACGATGCGCGCGGGCGCGACGCCCGCCCCGCGGATCACCTCGGCGGCCCGCGTGACGGTGGTGGCCCCCGGGAAGAGCGGGCCGGGCTCCCCGCCGCCGGACATGGTGGGGTCGCCGCCGGGGACCACGACCAGGGTGTCGGGCTCCGCGCCGCGCTCGAACACCGTGTCCACGCGCGCGTCCCCGGGCAGTCGGCTCAGCGCCGCGACGGCCGTGAGGAGCTTGACCGTCGAGGCCGGGACCCGCGCGTCCCGGGGACGCCGCTCCCACAGCACCCGACCGGTCGCGTCGTCCACGACGCTGGCGGCGAGGTCGCCGACGGCGGGCGTCGACGCGAGGGGGCCGAGGATCTGCTCGAGGGCGGCGGGGTCCGGGGCGGGAGCGGCGGCGTCCGCGGCGATGAGCCCGGGGGAGGGAGGCGGGGCCGCGGGCGCCGGGTCGGTCGGCTCCCCGCGGGGTCCGCCGTCGACGACCGTGATGAGCGCCGCCGCGACGAGGCCGGCCACCAGGAGGGCGACCAGGACGAGCACCACCCCGATCCGCCAGGTCGGGCCCCGCCCGCGCCACACGCCCCGCTCGGTCACGGACCCCCACCCTCCTCGTTTCGGCCCGCCCCGGAAGGCCCCGGATCGCGCGTCGTCCGCCCCCACGCTAGCCGCCGCCGTGACGCCGGACACCCCCGGCACGGGACGGCCCATTAGAATCGGTCCGAATCGCCCGGGAGAGCGTCCGGGGCCCGGAAAATGACGATCAGCGAGGTACGCCAGTGTCCGTCGAAGTGACCATCGAGATCCCCAAGGGCTCGCGCAATAAGTACGAGATCCACCACGAGACCGGGAAGATCTATCTCGACCGCTTCCTCTACACCTCGATGGGCTACCCCGCCGACTACGGCTACATCGACCAGACCCTCGCCGACGACGGCGACCCGTGCGATGCGCTGGTGCTCCTCGACGAGTCGGTCTTCCCGGGCGTGATCGTCAACTCGCGCATCGTGGGCGTCTACACGATGTCCGACGAGGCCGGCGGCGACGACAAGCTGCTCTGCGTCCCCAACGGCGACCCGCGCTGGGACCACATCCAGGACGTCGGCGACGTGCCCGAGTTCGAGCTCAAGGCGATCGAGCACTTCTTCCTCCACTACAAGGACCTCGAGCCCGGCAAGCACGTCACCCCGGGCGAATGGAAGGACAAGGCCTGGGGCGAGAAGCTCGTCGTGGAGGGCGTCGAGAACTTCAAGAACAACCCCGAGGACAAGGCGGAGCCCTTCCGCGGCTGACCCGCCCTCGGCGCTCGGCCCCCACCACCGGGCGCCCCGACACGGCCCCGGCGCGACCATCGTGCCGGGGCCGTGTCGCGTCCGTGGCACGGCCGGGGCCGCAAGGTGACGTGACCACGATCACGGTCATTTCAGCCCTCTGCAACTTTGCACGGCCATGCAGAATCCGTACGGTGGATCGGGTGACCCCCGACTTCCTCAAACCCCGCGGGCTGCGCGAGGCCAAGAAGGAACAGACCCGCGCCGCGCTCTCCGACGCCACCATGGCGCTGGTGAGCGAGCGCGGCTACGAGGCCACCACCGTCGACGCGATAGCCCACGCCGCGGGGGTCTCGGTCCGGACGTTCCACAACTACTTCCCCGGCAAGGCCGCCGCACTCACGCATCTCGCGGCCGACCTCATCGCCGAGTACAACGCCGAGCTCCGCGCGCAGCCCGACTCGGCGAGCTGCGCGGACGCCCTGCGGGACGCGTGGCGCACCATGCTCGACCGGCACCGCGGGAACGTGGCGGGGCTCAACGCGCTCATCGACGCGATCGAATCCAACCCCGACCTGCGCCGCTACCTCGAGGACAACCACCCCGAGGTCGGCGTCGAGGGCGTCGTGGAGGCCGCCCGCCGGCTCGGGCTGGACCCGGCCACCTCCGCGATCCCGCACGTCGTCACGCAGATCACCTTCACGATCGCGGTGACGGTCATCCGGCTCCACGCCTCGCCGGACTTCCCCGATCGCACCCAGGACCGCCTGCTCGACGAGGCGTTCTCCGCGCTGCCGCTGCTCGTAGCCGCACCACCGACCGACTCCCCCACCTAGGAGCACCACATGGCTTCCTTCCTCTACCGCGTCGGACGCGGGTCGTTCCGGCGCTGGCCGCTCGTGATCGGCGCGTGGCTGGCCGTCCTCGCCGTGGTCGGCGGACTCGCGGCGGCGTTCTCCGCGCCCGCCTCCAGCACGTTCTCCATCCCCGGCATCCCGTCCGAGCGGGCGCAGACCCTGCTCACCGAGCGGTTCCCGTCCGAGTCCGGCGGGGACCCCCAGACGGCGCCCACCTTCACCGTGGTCATCGCGACGGCGGACTCGACCCCCCTCACCTCCGCGGAGAACCAGGAGAAGGTGGCCCGCGTCCTCGACGCGATCCGGGACATCCCGGGGCTCGCCGCCCCCACCGCCGTCGGCACCCTCGGGCTTCCCGCGGAGGCCCTCGACGGCGGGGACCCCGGCGACCGGCCGTGGGTCACCGCGGTGAGGGCCCAGTCCGACGGGCTGATCGACCAGACGACCGCCGCCGGAGGCGACCGCGCGCAGGCGGAGAAGGACGCGGCGACGGTCTCCCCGCTCTCCCCCGACGAGTCCGTGTACTCGGTCCGGGCGGGCTTCGACACCGCGGGCACCCCGTCCGCGGTCGACGTGACCGACGAGCAGCGCGAGGCGCTGCGGGCGGTCGCCGCCACCGGTGAGGACCTGGGACTCGAGGTGGCCTACAACGGCCCCGCGGCCCAGGACATGGGCGGCATCGGCTTCACCTCGGAGATCATCGGCATCGTCGTGGCCCTGATCGTCCTGGCCATCACCTTCGGCTCGATCGCCGCGGCCGGCCTGCCCATCGTCACCGCGATCGTCGGTGTGGGGATCGCCGTGCTGTCCGTGCACGCGCTCTCGGGCACCATCGAGGTCAACGACACGACCCCGATCCTCGCCACGATGCTCGGCCTGGCCGTGGCGATCGACTACTCCCTGTTCATCGCGAGCCGGTACAAGCACGAGATCAGGCTCACCGACGACAGGTCACACGCCGCCGGGCGGGCGGTCGGCACCGCCGGCTCCGCCGTCGTCTTTGCCGGGCTCACCGTGTTCATCGCCCTGGTCGCCCTGACCGTCGTCGGGATCCCGTTCCTGTCCGTCATGGCGCTGGCGGCCGCGGGCGCGGTCGTGGTCTCCGTGCTCATCGCGCTCACCCTGCTGCCCGCCCTGTTCGGCGCGCTCAAGGGCCGGGCGTTCTCGGGGAAGGTGCCCGGGGTGACCGCCCCGGACCCGGAGGACGAGGGCGTCCACACCGCCGGCGAGCGCTTTGCCAAGGCCATGCGGGCCAAGCCGTGGATCGGCCTGGCCGGCGGCATCGTCGTCCTGGCCCTCCTCGCCGTCCCGGTGGGCTCGATGCGCCTCGCGCTCCCCTCGGACACCACCATGGACCGGGGCACCCCGGCCCGCGACGCCTCCGACCTGCTCGAACGCGGATTCGGCCCGGGCGCCAACGCCCCCCTGCTCGCGATCGTCGACGCCACCGGGATACCCGCCGCGGACCGCGCGGACGCCTTCCAGACCGCCGCGGGCGACTTCCGGGCGATGGACGGCATGGCCAACGCCCAGGTCGTCCTCACCAACGGCGACCCGGCGGATCCGCTCACCGCCGACACCGCCCAGATCCTCGTCTACCCCTCCACCGGCCCGACCGACGCGGCCACCGAGGACCTCCTGCACACGATGCGGGACCACGCCGGGGCGTACACCGCCGAGACCGGCGCGGACTACGGCATCACCGGGCTGACCGCCATCCAGTCGGACGTGTCCGAGCGGCTCTCCGACGCCCTCGTGCCGTACCTGGCGATCGTCGTCGGGCTGGCGTTCCTGCTGCTCATGCTGGTGTTCCGCTCGATCGTCGTCCCGCTCACCGCCGCGCTGGGCTTCCTGCTCTCGGTCCTGGCGACCCTCGGCGCCACCGTGGCGATCTTCCAGTGGGGGTGGTTCGGGATGATCGAGGGCAACCCGATCATCAGCTTCCTGCCGATCATCCTCATCGGCCTGGTGTTCGGCCTCGCCATGGACTACCAGGTGTTCCTGGTCTCCCGGATGCGAGAGGCCTACTCCCACGGCGAGTCCGCGAGCGACGCCGTGGTCCACGGCTACAAGTACGGCGCCCGCGTGGTCAGCGCCGCCGCGGTGATCATGATCAGCGTGTTCGGCGGCTTCATCCTCATGGACTTGGCGTTCATCAAGACCATGGGCTTCGCGCTCGCGGCGGCGGTGTTCTTCGACGCCTTTGTCGTGCGGATGGTGATCATGCCGTCGCTGATGTACCTCATCGGCGACAGGGCGTGGTGGCTGCCGCGGTGGCTGGACCGCCTCCTGCCCAGGGTCGACATCGAGGGCGAGAAGCTCGCGGCGCAGGCCCCGGCGGGCGAGGCCGACCCGGCCGCCGGGCGGGAGCCGGCCCCCGCCCGCTGACCGCCGCCACGGCGGGCCCGGGCCGGGTCGGGCCGGGCGGAGCCTGGTCGGGTCAGCGGCCGGTGTACCTGGCCTCGCGCTTCTCCAGCGTCGACCCGATCGCCTCCATCATGTCCGCCGACGCCAGGAAGCCCGCGTTCCACGTGGCGACGTACCGGTTGGACTCGTAGATCGGCCCGTCGATCGCCCGGCCCAGCACCTCGCGCGTGCCGCGCACGACCAGCGGCGGGTTGTCCGCGATCTCCGCGGCCGTGGCGTGGGCGGAGTCGAGCACCCCGGCGGCGTCCTCGGCCACGTGGGTGACCAGCCCGTACCGCAGCGCCGTCTCGGCGTCGATGTCGCGACCGGTCAGCGCCAGCTCGCGGGTCAGGCCCGAGCCGATGATGTACGGCAGGCGCCCGAGCGAGCCCATGTCGGCGACGATGCCCACCTTGACCTCGCGGACCGAGTACGTCGAGTCGGCCGAGCCGTGGCGGACGTCGCAGGCCGAGATGAGGTCCATGCCTCCGCCGATGCAGCGGCCCTGCACGGCGGCCACGGTGGGGGTCCGGGCCGAGGCGACCGCGTCCACCGCCTGTCGCATCGTCTCCACGAAGTCCAGGATCCGCTCGTTGCGGGAGGCGTCCGGCGTCGAGTCCGCGGGCAGGAACTCCATGAACTGCGGCATCATCGCCATGAGGTCCAGGCCGTACGTGAAGTTGCGGCCCTGCCCGGCGATCACCGCGGCCCGGACGTCCGGGTCGGCGTCGAGTTCGGCCATGACGCGGGGCATCTCCGCCCAGAAGTCCGGGCCCATGCCGTTGTTCGGGCCGGGCCCGATCAGCGTCACCTGCGCGACGTGCGGGTGGCGGGCACCCCTGTCGATGCGGACGGAGGCGTACTCGCCGGGCGCGGCGGCGGTGCTGGGGTTGGTCATGCGCCAAGCATGCCAAAGCCCGCTCAGGCGCGGGCGTCAGGCATGACGATCCACATGATCACGTACAGCAGCACCTGCGGGCCCGGCAGCAGCAGCGATGCCACGAACAGGATGCGGACCACCACCGGGTCCACGCCGAAGTACCCGGCCAGCCCGCCGCACACCCCGCCGATCCAGCGGTCGGAGGACCGTTCCAGTCGCCTGGTCCCGATTCCCGGGTCGTTGGTCATGACGCTCTCCTCGTCGTCGTCGTCACACGGTCGGGAACCTCCTCCCCGACGACCCCCATCCTCCTCCGCCGAGCCCCGCACCACATCGGGGAAAGCCCCGGCATCCGACCCCGAGACGCGGTCAGGTGTGGAACTCGCCGCAGTCCACGGTGAGGGTCTGACCGGTCACGGCCGACGCGGCGTCCGAGAGCAGGAACAGCACCGGGTCGACGATCTCCCGCTCGGTGGGCAGGCGACGCAGGTCCATCTTGGCGGCGGTGTGGGCGTAGACGTCGTCGACCGTGCCGCCGTACTTGGCGGCCAGGTGCTCGAAGTACGCCGTGAGGGTGTCACCGTGGATGTACCCGGGCGCCACCGTGTTGACGCGGATGCCGCGCGGCCCGAGCTCGGTGGCCAGGGAGTGGCCCAGCGCGACCAGGGCGGTCTTGGCGATCTTGTACCCGGCGTACCGCTCACGGGAGTGGTGGATGACCGCCGAGGCCATCATCACCACCGAACTCGGGCTCCCCTCCCCCGCGCCCGCCTCGAGCAGCGGGGTGAACTCCTGGGTCGCGCGCAGCGCGCCGAGAACGGACAGGTCAATCCCGCGGGCGATCTGGTCGTGGTCGGTCTCCGCGAGCGGCCGCATGCTGGGCACCGAGAACGCGCTGTAGACCAGGCCGTGGACGGCGTCGGTGTGGCCGGCGACCGTGTCACGAAGGGCGCGTACGGATTCCGGGTCCGTGGCGTCGACCGCCGCGGCGATGGCCGACCCGCCCGCCTCCCGGACCTCGTCGACGATCCCGTCGAGCCGGGAGGAGGTCCGGGCGGCGACGACGACGGTCGCCCCCTCCTCCGCCGCCCGCAGTGCGAGGGTGCGCCCGAAACCGGGCCCCGCCCCGACGATCACGATGGTCCGGTCCCGGAGCAGCCCTGTCATGCGTCCCATCCAACCAGCTCGGTGGCGCCCGCCGCGGTGAGTTCACCTCGCCGGGATACCATCCGCACGTGCACACCATCCCTGAGCAGTATCTTCGCAGCTCACACGCCCCCAGCCCGCGGACGTTGATCGACGTCCTCGGCGCCGCGGCCGAGCGCCACCCGGATGCACCCTGCCTGGACGACGGCGAGCGGGTGCTGAGCTACGGCCAGGTCTGGGACCAGATCCACGTCTCCGCGCGGTGGATGCACGCACAGGGGGTCGGCGCGGGCGACCGGGTGGGCATCCTCATGCCCTCGGGCACCGTGGACCTCTACCTGGCGATCCTGGCCACCCTCGCCGCCGGCGCCGCGTACGTCCCCGTGGACGTGGACGACCCGGCCGAGCGCGCCGACCTGGTGTTCGGCCAGGCGCAGGTGGCCGCCGTGTACACCGCCGACGGCATGCGGGTCACCGACCCCGACCGCCCCGCCGATCCCGCCCGCCACCGGGGCCCCGCCGTCGAGGACGACTGCTGGATCATCTTCACCTCCGGCACCACCGGGCTGCCCAAGGGCGTGGCCGTGACCCACCGCAGCGCGGCCGCCTTCGTGGACGCCGAGTCGCGCATCTTCCTGCAGGGCGCGCCGCTCGGCCCGGGCGACCGGGTGCTGGCCGGGTTGTCCGTGGCGTTCGACGCCTCCTGCGAGGAGATGTGGCTGGCCTGGGCGTACGGGGCCTGCCTCGTGCCGGCGCCGCGGTCGATCGTCAAGTCCGGGATCGACCTGGGCCCGTGGCTGCGGGACCGCGGACTCACGGTGATCTCCACCGTCCCGACGCTGGCGTCGATGTGGCCGGACTCGATGCTCCGCGACATCCGCCTGGTGATCCTCGGCGGCGAGGCGTGCCCGCCCGAACTCGCCGCCCGGCTCGCCGGCGACGGTCGCGAGGTGTGGAACACCTACGGCCCCACCGAGGCCACGGTCGTGGCCTGCGCGGCCCTGCTGGACGGCCGCGGCGAGGTGTCTATCGGGCTGCCGCTCGACGGCTGGGACCTGGCCGTGGTGGACGCCGCGGGACGGCCGGTCGGCTACGGCGAGACCGGGGAACTGGTGATCGGCGGCGTCGGGCTGGCCCGCTACCTCGACCCCGAGAAGGACGCCGAGAAGTACGGCCCCCTGGAGACCCTCGGCTGGGAGCGCGCCTACCGCTCCGGCGACGTGGTCCGCCTCGAGGCCGACGGCCTGTACTTCAACGGGCGCATCGACGACCAGGTGAAGATCGGCGGCCGCCGGCTCGAGCTGGGCGAGGTGGACACGGCGGTGTCCGCCCTCCCCGGCGTGAGCGCGGGGGCCGCGGCGGTGAAGAAGACCGACGCCGGCCAGTCCGTCCTGGTGGCCTACCTGGTGGCCGAGACGCCGGAGACCTTCGACCTGGCCGACGCCGCGGGGATCCTGCGCGAGCACCTGCCCGCCGGGGTGGTCCCCCGCCTGGCGCTGGTCGACGACCTGCCCACCCGGACCTCCGGCAAGGTGGACCGCGCCGCGCTGCCGTGGCCGCTGGCCCAGACCTCCGCGGGCGAGACCGAGCTCGACGGCACCGACGCGTGGGTCGCCGAACTGTGGTCCTCCGCCCTCGGTGCCGACGTCTCCGGGGTCGACGAGGACTTCTTCGCCCTCGGCGGCGGCTCGCTGGCCGCCGCGCACGTGGTGGTGGCGGTCCGCGAGCGCTTCCCCGCCGTCACGGTCGGCGACATCTACGACCGGTCCAGGCTCGGCGACTTCGCGGCCTACCTCGACGAGCTCGAGCCCGAGGCCGAGGTCGAGCCGCGGCACGTCCGGCCCGTCGGCCGCGGCGCGCAGATCCTGCAGGTACTCGCCACGGTCCCGCTCCTCACCCTCACCGGGCTGCAGTGGCTCACCTGGCTGGGGATCGCCAACAACCTCGCCGCCCACGCGGGCATCCCGTGGGCCCGCCCGGTGTCGTGGTGGGCGCTGGGGATCCTGGCCGTGCTGCTCCTGCTGCCCGCCGGTCGGATGGTGGTCACGGGTCTGCTGTGCCGCGTCCTCACGGCGGGGATCACCCCGGGGACCTACCCGCGCGCGGGGTCGGTCCACCTGCGGATCTGGGCCGCGGAGCGGTTGGTGGAGTCCTCCGGGGCCGCCAATCTGGAGGGCGCCGGCTGGCTCACGCCCCTCGCCCGCCTGTTGGGCGCGACGATCGGCCACGGGGTGGACATGCACACCCTGCCGCCCGTCACCGGACTGCTGACCGTGGGCGACGGGGCCTCGATCGAGCCGGAGGTGGACCTGGCCGGGTACTGGGTCGACGGCGACGTGGTGCACGTGGGCGCCGTCGAGATCGGCGAGAACGCGGTGGTGGGCGCCCGGTCCACGCTGATGCCGGGGGCGGTGGTGGGGCGCGGCGCCCACGTGGAGATCGGCTCCGCCGTGGTCGGTTCGGTGAAGGCCGGGAAGCGGTACGCGGGCTCGCCCGCGCTGAAGCGCGGCAAGCGCGGGTCCAGCTGGCCTGCCGAGCCGGCCCCGCACAACCGGGTGTGGAGCCTGGTCTACCAGGTCTCCGCCGTGGTGTTGGGCGCGATGCCGCTGGTCGCGCTGGCCGCCGGGCTCGCGCTGGTGGCGTGGGGCGCCCGGGACGCCGGGACCTCCGGCGAGCTGGTGCTGCGCGCGGCCCTGTGGTCGGTCCCCGGTGCGCTGCTCGCGCTGGTGCTCTTCGCCGCGATGACCCTCGTGTCCATCCGTGCGCTCTCGGTGGGCCTGGCGGAGGGCTTCCACCCGGTCCACTCCCGCACCGCCTGGCAGGCCTGGTGCAGTGAGCGCATCATGGACGCCTCCCGGAACTGGCTCTACCCGCTCTACGCCTCGATGCTCACCCCGGTCTGGCTCCGCGCCCTGGGCGCGACGATCGGCAAGGACGTCGAGGCCTCCACCGTCCTGCTCATCCCTTCGCTCACCACGGTCCGCGACGGGGCCTTCCTCGCCGACGACACCATGGTCGCGCCCTACGAGCTGGGGTCCGGCTGGATGCGTCTCGAGCAGGCCCAGATCGGCAAGCGCGCCTTCCTCGGCAACTCGGGGATCGCGTCGGCGGGCCGGAAGGTGCCCGCGCGCGGGTTGGTGGCCGTGCTCTCCTCCGCTCCGCAGAAGGCCAAGAAGGGGACCTCGTGGCTGGGCTCGCCCCCGCAGAAGCTGCCCCGGACGGTCTCCGACGGCGACGACGACGGGCGCACCTACCAGCCCCCGCGCCGTCTCAAGGCCGCCCGCGGGGCGTGGGAGACCCTGCGACTGGTCCCGGTCTGGCTCTCGTTCCTCCTGCTCGTCAGCGTCCTGGTGCTGATGCAGGGGATCCACCGGGAGTGGGGCTTCCTCGCCGCCGCGCTGACCTCCGGGCTCGCGCTCGCGTACGCCGGACTCGTGGCGCTGGTCGTCTCCGTGCTGGCCAAATGGGTGTTCGTGGGCAGGATCCGCGCCGGGGAGCAGCCGCTGTGGTCGTCGTTCGTGTGGCGCAACGAGGTCGCCGACTCGTTCGTCGAACTCCTGGCCGCCCCGTGGATGGCCCGCCCCGCCACCGGCACGCCGATCCTCAACGCGATGCTGCGGCTGCTGGGCTCGCGGATCGGGCGGGGCGTGTGGTGCGAGTCGTACTGGCTCCCCGAGGCCGACCTCATCTCGCTCGGTGACGGCGCCACCGTCAACCGCGGCTGCGTGGTGCAGACGCACCTGTTCCACGACCGCATCATGCAGATCGACCGCGTGGACCTCGAGGACGGCGCCACCCTGGGCTGCCATTGCGTCACGCTGCCCGCGTCCTCGATCGGCAAAGGCTCCACCGTGGGCCCGGCCTCCCTGGTCATGCGCGGCGACCGCATCCCCGCGGGCACCCGCTGGCAGGGCAACCCGATCGCGCCCTGGCGGGGCTGACCCACCGGGGCTGACCCACCGGGGTAACCCCACCGGCCGGGTGCGCTGCGTGTCTGGACCCGACACGCAGCGCGAGCGGCCGGAATCCGGGCAGACACGCAGCGCACCCGCCGGTGGGACGAGGGAGCGCGTCACGGGCCCCCCGGCGCGGGTCCACTACACTCGCGCTGGTCATGGAATTAAAGGCAGTCAAGAGAGACCTCGTCGCCAAGATCACGGCGCCCCGCAACCCTTCCCGCACCGATCCGGTCGACCCCTACCTGCCCAGCGCCGGCAACCACGGGTACCGCGTCACCCGTTACGAGCTGGACCTCACCTACAAGATGAGCTCCAACAACCTGCGTGGCGAGGCCGTGATCACCGCCACCGCCACCGAGCCGCTCGAGGCCGTCCACCTGGACCTGTCCCCCCACCTCGAGGTGTCCAAGGTCCTGCTCAACGGCGGGCGCGTGGCCAAGTACACGCGCCCGAGGGGCAAGCTCTCGGTCACCCCGACCGAGCCGCTCGCCGTGGGGTCGGCGTTCACCCTCACCATCCGCTACTCCGGCAACCCCCGGCCCATCCGGGGCGCCTGGGGCGAGGTCGGCTGGGAGGAGCTCACCGACGGCGTCCTGGTGGCCAACCAGCCCAACGGCGCCGCCAGCTGGTTCCCGTGCGACGACCACCCGTCCTCCAAGGCGCCGTTCCACATCCGGCTCACCACGGATTCGCCGTACCGCGCCGTGGTGACCGGCTCGCTCGTGGGCACGAAGCGCAGCGGCAGCATGACCACCTGGGAGTTCGACCTCCCCCAGCCGACCTCCACCTACCTGGTCACGGTCAACCTCGGCCAGTACGAGCACCTCGAGGCGGCCGGCGGGACGGTGCCGTTCCACGCGTTCCTGCCCGCCGACCTCAAGCGGGACTTCCGCGTGGCGTTCGCCCGCCAGCTCGAGATGCTCGACGTCTTCACCGACCTGTTCGGCCCGTACCCGTTCGACAGCTACAAGGTGGTGGTGACCGACGACGAGCTGGAGATCCCCCTCGAGGCGATGGGCATGTCCACGTTCGGCCGCAACACGGCCGTGTCCGGGACCGCGGACGAACGCCTGATCGCCCACGAGCTGGCCCACCAGTGGTTCGGCAACGCCGTCACCGCCGCCGAGTGGAAGCACATCTGGCTGCACGAGGGCTTCGCCTGCTACGCCGAGTGGCTGTGGACGGAGTTCTCCGGCGGCGCGGACGCCGGGAGCCACGCGCTGCGCTACTACTCCAAGCTGCAGAACTCCCCCCAGGACATCCTGCTGGCCGATCCCGGGCCCAAGGACATGTTCGACGACCGCGTCTACAAGCGGGGCGCGCTCACCCTCCACGTGCTCCGGCTGACGATCGGAGACGAGAGGTTCTTCGACCTGCTCCGCGCGTGGGTGGCCAAGTACTCGGGCAGGACCGTGACCACCGACGACTTCCTCCACCTGGCCGCCGACCACTCCACCCTCGACCTGCGCCCGCTGTGGAACGCCTGGTTGTTCTCCGAGCCGCTGCCGCCGACCCTCGGCATGCCCGATGTCGACCCCGGCCGCGGCTGACCCCACGCCCACCGCCGGGCGGGGCCCCTCGGGCGGGATGCGGGCGCTGACCCTGGCAACCCTGTTCGCCGCCGCCTCCGGCTACCTGGTGATGCTCATCGCCGGTCGCGCCCTGGGACCGGCGGACTTCCCGCTCTTCGCCACCTACTGGGGCGCGTTCTTCGCGCTCGGCGGCGTGGCGAACGGTCTCATGCAGGAGACCACCCGCGCGGTCCGCTCGGCCCGGGAGGGCGCCGGGACCGATTCCGCCCGGGCGTCGGGGCCGCGCGTGCGCCTGCTCCTCGCCGGGCTGCTGCTCGGGCTGGCGTTGGCCGCCGTCGTGGTGGCGAGCGCGCCGGCCTGGCCCGCCCTGGGGATGCCCACCTTCTCCGGGGTCGGCGTGGCGGTCATGGCCGTCGGGATCCTCGGCTTCAGCCTCCAGGCCGCCACCGCCGGAGCGCTCTCGGGCACCGAACGCTGGGGAGGCTACGCGGTGCTGCTCACCGTGGACGCCGCGCTGCGCCTGGCGACGGCGGCCGTGGCGTGGACGCTCGGCGACGCCGCGCTGGGGTTCGCCGTGGCCACCGTGGCGGGCACGCTCACCTGGATCCTGCTCGTCGCGCTCTCCCCCGCGACCCGGGAATCGCTGCGGTCCGCGCTCGACGTGGCGCGCGGCAGGTTCTGGCGCAACACCGGTTCCGCGATGCTGGCCTCGGCCGGGACCTCGGCGCTCGTGGTGGGCTTCCCCGTCTTCGTCACCGCGACCGTGCGCGAGTCCGACCCGGCGCCCCTCGTCGGCGCGGTGATCCTGGCCATCACCCTCACCCGGGCCCCGCTCCTGGTGCCGCTGACCAGCTTCCAGAGCGCGATCATCGTCTACTTCGTGCAGCGCCGGGCCGGCGGGGCGCGCGCCCTCGCCGCCCCGCTCGGCCTGGTCGCGGCGGTCGGCATCGTGGGCGCGGGGGCCGCGTGGCTGGTGGGGCCGTGGCTCATCCGGGTGCTGTTCGGCGCCGAGTTCGAGCTTCCCGGGGCGGTCCTGGCCGCCCTCACCGCCGCGTCCGTCGGCACCGCCGCGCTGATGGTCACGGGCAACGCCGCCCTGGCCTTCGACCGGCACCTGCTCTACAACGCCGGCTGGTGGGTGGCCGTGGCCGCCGCCGCGATCCTGCTCGTCACCGTTCCCGGCCCGCTCGACGTGCGCTCGGCCATCGCGCTGCTCGCCGGGCCCGGTGTCGGCGTGGCCCTGCACCTGGTCGGGCTCGCCACCGCCCGCGCCGCGGATCCCGCCACATGACCGACGCCCGCCTCACCGCGCGGCGCGCCGCCGAACTCCTGGCCGGACTCGTCGTGGCCGCTCTCGTCGGTTCGCTGACCCTGGCCGCCGTGAGCGCCCTGCCGTTCGCCGATCCCAGCTGGCTGCCCGAGACCTTCGGCGCCACCCTCGCCGCCGGGTTCGTGGTCCTCGCGGGGTGGCTGCTCCTGCGGCGGGCGACCGGCGACCGCGCACTGTGGCTGCTCGGGACCGCGGGGCCCGCGTTCCTGGCCTCCTCGCACCTCGGGCTGCTCCTGCACGGCACGCCGCACTACCTGTTCGGGCTCGCGGGCGATCAGCTCAACCGCGTCGCGTACGTCACGCGCTTCGCCGACTCGCCCGCGCTCCACGACCCCTTCTACGCCGACGCCGCCCCCTTCTACCCGCCGCAGTGGTTCTGGGTGGGCGGCCGGCTGGCAGCGCTGACCGGCGTGGAGTCCTGGGAGTTCTACAAGCCGTACGCCATCGTCACCATGGCCATCGCGGGCGCGATCGCGTTCGTGGCCTGGCGCTGGCTGGTCCCCGCGCGCCTGGCCGTGCTGTTCGGTGTGGTCACCGCCGTGGTGGGCGGGCACACCAACGCCTACGAGCCGTACTCGTGGATCCTCATCTGCCTGCTGCCGCAGGTCGTCGTGGCGACGTTCCTGCTCTGCGCCCGCGCCGCCGCGCACGCGCGGGGCCGGCCGGACGGCGGGCCCACGTGGCCGCTGGTCGTGACGATCGGCGCCTACCTGGGGTGGGCGGCCCTGGACTACACGCTCATCGCGGGGTTCGCGGCGGTGCTCGTGGGCCTCGTCGTCGTCGGCCACGCCTGGCTCGCCCGCGCCGACCGCGGGGTGGTCGCGGCGCTGCTGTCCCGCCTGGCCGGCATGGCCGGCCTCTCCGCGGCGTTCGCGCTGGTGTTCTGGCACCGCTACCTGCTGGCGGTGCTCGGCGGCGCGGAGACCGAGCGTTCCGTGGCCAACCACTTCGCCCCCGAGATCGGCTCGCGCTGGCCCATGCCGGTGTTCGAGGTGTCCGCCGCCGGGCTCCTCGCCCTGATCGGCGTGGGGTGGGTGGTGGTGACGGTCTGGCCGGGCGGCGCCGGCCGGCTCGCCGACCGCGGCGCGGCGGCGGTGACCACCCGGATCGGAACCGGCGAGGTGAGGGGCGGAACCGGCGACGTCTCCATCCCACCCCCAACAAACGACGACGACGAGGCCACCCCCTCCACCCCGGGCTGGCCGCTACCGGCGCCCGCCCGCGCGCTCGTGCTGGCACAGGCGCTGACGCTGATGGTCGTGGCGGTGCTCGGCTGGTACGCACTGTCCGGCCTGCGGACGGTCAGCGGATCCACGCTGCTGCCGTTCCGGATGATCCCGGTCATCACGCTGGCGCTCGCGCTGGCGGGCGTGGTCGGGGCCCTGGCTCTCGCGCGGTGGGCGGTGTCCACCTCGCCCCCGCACGCGCGGGGCCGCGTCGCGGCGGTGGCGGTGGTGCTGGCCGGGCTGGCCGCGATCCAGATGGTCCAGCACGTCTCGGAGGAGGACTCGCACTTCGCCGCAGTCGCCCGCGAGGCCCCGGCGCCCCAGGCGGACGTGCTCGAGGCGATCGACCAGATGACCGGCGGCCGCCGGCCGTCCGACCTGGTGCTGCTCACGTCGGACCCGACCCTGTACGCCTACCGGCCGTTCTTCACCTTCCAGGCGCCCGCCCAGGCCTACGCCACCCCGGCCGGACGCTACGAGGCCAGGCTCGACGAGATCCGCGCGTGGGCCGACGCCGACTCGCCGGCGGACCTGGCGGACGCGCTGGACTCGGGTCCCTTCCGCGGGCCCGACGTGCTGGTGCTCCAACGGAAGGGATCGAGGCGGTGGGTCTTCCCCGCCACCGTCAACGTGATGCCGCTCGAGCGGAACAACACCCGGGAGGAGATCGTCTTCCGCCCCCGGCAGTTCGCCGATCCGGCGCTGTTCGACGTCCGCGAGGTGGGCTCCACGGTCGTGATCGTGCGGCGGTAGGCGGGCCGTCAGCGCGTGCGGAACGTGTGCCCGAGCAGCTTCTTCCCGCCCTCGGCCAGCTTCCCGGCCCTGGCGGCGGTCGGCAGCAGCGACAGCGCGTTGAGGCGCGAGGTGAGGTGCAGGCGCGCGGCCCGCTCGGCGCTCTTCCACCCGCGGGCGGCAAAGGCGTCGGCCTCGCCGGCGAAGAACCGGGCCTCCTCGTCGAAGCGGCGCCCGTCCAGCGCCCGGACCGAGGAGTCGGACGCCGAGTGACGGCGGTAGAGGAACGCCAGGGTGGGGTCGTAGACCATGTGTCCGCCACCGGTGATCACGTCGACCAGCAGCGCCAGATCCTGCACCACGTCCAGGCCCTCGCGGAACCCGATGCGGCGGATCCACTCGGAGTTCCACGCCAGCGACGGGAAGTAGGTCCAGTTACCGTGCATGAGGGAGGTCATGAGCTTCTCGCCGTGCAGCACGGTGCGCCCGTCCGCCTTGGGCGTGGTGAACGACTTGACGGAGTCCGACAACCCCCGCACCGGGGCGCCGTGCTCGTCGATCACGCTGACGCCCACCTCCATCACGGCGGCGTCGGGCACCGCGGCGAAGCCGTCGGCCACCACCTGGAGGTAGTTGGACAGCATGATGTCGTCGGCGCCCATGATCACCACGATCGGCGCGGTCACCATCTCCACGCACTTCCGGTAGTTGCCGTTGGCGCCGAGGTTGGTCTCGTTCTTCTCGTACGACACACGCGGGTCGCGCGCCACGATCTCGGCCATGTAGCGGGCGGGCTCCGGATCCGGGTAGCCGTCGTCCACCACGATGAGCCGGAAGTCCCCGTAGCTCTGCCCGAGGACACTGTCCACGGCCTTCTTGAAGTGGCCGACATCCCCGTAGTAGGGGAGCATCACATCGATGGCCATCAGGGAACCGCCGTCCTTCTCGTCACCGGGTTGTCCGTCTCATCGCATAGTATCGACCCTCGATGAACGGTGACAGTGAGCGCGACACGGGGCTGGGCGGAGCGGGCGGGGACGACCCCGTCCGCAATCGCGACGTCTGGCTGATCGTCCCCTGCTACAACGAGGGCACCGTGATCGAGGAGGTCCTCTCCGCGGCCCGCGGGACGTTCCCCCACATCGTGGCCGTGGACGACGGATCGGCCGACGGTTCCGCCGCCGCGATCCACCGCTCGGGCGCGCACCTGGTGCGCCACCCCGTCAACCTGGGGCAGGGTGCCGCGATCCAGACCGGCGTCGAGTACGCCCGGGCGCAGCCCGGCGCCCGCTACTTCGTCACCTTTGACGCGGACGGGCAGCACCAGGTCAAGGACGTGCTCGCCATGCTCGCGCGGGTGCGCAGCGAGCCCGTGGACATCGTGGTGGGGACCCGCTTCGGCCGCCCGCGCGAGGCCGGCGACCAGGTCCCGCTGATCAAGCGGATCGTGCTGCGGACCGTGGTCCTGCTCAGCCCGCGCACGCGGCGGCTCGGCCTGACCGACGCCCACAACGGCCTGCGGGTGTTCAACCGCCGCGTGGCCGACGAGCTCAACCTGCGGATGAACGGCATGAGCCACGCCAGCGAGTTCGTCGAACTCATGGACACCCACGGCTGGCGGGTCGCCGAACAGCCGGTCGACATCCTCTACACCGAGTACTCCATGTCCAAGGGGCAGTCGCTGCTCAACGGGATCAACATCCTCTCCGACGGATTCGTGGGAAAGAGGTTGCCGCGATGATCAAGGCGCTCCTGCTGCTCGCCGGCGCCGCGCTGGTGGCGTTCTTCCTGGCCAACCGCCGCAAGGCCCGCGCCAAGGCCGGCGTGAAGATCGGGTTCGTGCTGTTCGTGGTGTTCATGGTCTACGCCGTGATCCGCCCCGACGACCTCACCGTGGTGGCCAACTCGCTCGGCGTCCAGCGCGGCACCGACCTGGTGCTGTACGCGCTGGTGATGGGCTTCGCCTTTGTCACCGTCTCGACCTACGTGCGGTTCCGCGAGCAGGAGCTGCGCTACGCGCGCCTGGCCCGGACGATCGCGCTGCAGCACGCCCTGCGGCCGGAGGACGAGGCCGACGACCGCGCGATGGGGCCCGCCCCGGACGACGACGACCCGCTCCGGCGGTGACCGGGGATCCCGCGACCGGGGGCGCGCCCGAGGCGGTGCGCGGTGAGGAGGTGCGCGGTGAGGCGGCCCGGCTCGCGCGGCGGCTCGACGTGGCGGGGCGGCTGCTCGACGAGGCCCGCCCCCCGCGGCACCAGCCCCCGCGTCACCAGCCCCCGCGGATCGACGACGACGACGAGCTGCCCGACCTCCTGGACCCCGCGATCGATCGGGTGACCCGACTGGTCTCGCTGGCCCGGTCGCTGGCGGACGGCACGCTGCCGGAGGAGTCCGCGGGTGAGGCCGCGCGGGCGATCGCGGCCACCCAGCCGGCGCGGCGGCCCCGATGACCGGGGCGGTCCCGGAGAACCCGCCCCCCGACCGGGTGCTCCGGCTGCTCGGGTGGGCGGCCCGGCTCGTGGCGGCCCGGGACGCGATCACCACCGCCCGGGACGCGCTGGCCTCGTCGCCCACCCGCTCCCCCGCCCTGACCGCGCTCGCCGACGCCCTCGACGGCGAGGCCCGCGGGCTGGCCGAGCTCCTCGCGGGCGTGTACCGGCTGGTCGAGCTCGCCGAGGACTCGTGGGACGACCTCGACGGCCCGGACCCGCTCCCCGAACCCGCCCGGTCGCGCCTCCGGGCCGCGCTCGACGGCGCCGCGGACATCGCGTTGGCCGACCTCGCGCGCCGGGCCGGGCTGTCCCGGGGCCCCGAGGGCGGCGCCGGCCCCGCCGCCCGCGCCGCCGTCGCGGCCTGGGCGGACGCCACGCCCGACGAGGTGTACTCGAGCGTCGAGCACCTGAGCAGGGCCGACCGGCGCCTGCTCGCGCTGGCCGAGCCGGAGGCGGTCGGCGGGACCTACGGCGTGCCGTGGGCGGTGCGGGCCCGCGCCACCGCGGTGTCGGTGCGGCGGGCGCTGCACCGAGAGCAGCTGGCCGGGACCCCGTGGAGCCCGCGGATCGGCCGCCTGGAGACCATGGCCCGGCGGGACGGTCGCCGGCGCCGCTCGTTCGTGGCGTTCTCCGCCCACCGGGGCGGGCGGATGATCGAGGTGGTGGGCGAGCTCGGTCCGCGCACCGAGGCGGTCGCCGTCTACGTCCCGGGGACCGGCACCAACCTCGACATGTCCCACGTCAACACCGACGTCGCCGTGGACCTCGTGGCGGCCGGCGGCGGCCGGCTGGCGGTGCTCGCGTTCCTCGACGGCGAGTTCCCGCAGGACATCATGGCCGACGCCGGACGCCCCCGCTTCGCGCAGGAGATGGCCCCGCGGCTGGTCCGGTTCTGCCGCGAGGTGGACCGGGTGATCGAGATCGAGTGCCCGGGCGCCGCCCTCACCGTGGTGGGCCACTCCTACGGCGGCCGGATCGTCGGCACGGCCGAGCGCCTGGGCCTGCGCGCCGACCGCGTGGTCTACGCCGAGTCCCCGGACCTCGGGGTGGGCGTGCGCGGGCCGGCCGACTGGCGCGCCCCCGGCCCGGTCCTGAGGTACTCGTTCACCGCCCCCGGCGATCCCGTGGAGTTGCTGCAGCTCAGGTTCGGGTTGCGCCGGCCCTGGTCCACGTCCGATCTCGGCGACGCCACGGTCCGCCTCGACACCGGGTACTTCCCCGACGGCTCGCCCGTCTACGGCACCCGCGGTCACGGCGGGGTCTTCGACCGGGGGTGCGGCGCGTTCGAGGCCATGCTCTCGGTGATGCTCGGCGGGCGGGTCCCGCTGTGGCGCGACCGCGCGATCCGGGCCCACCGCACCGGCACCCGGCGGGGCACCGACGGCCGGGTATCGCCGACGGTGTGGCGCCACGCCGTGGGGCTGTGGCTGCTCCGGGGACAGGACCCGTACGGGGACCCGGTGGTGCTCTGGGAGGCGCCCGAGCGGCTCGTCGTCGTCCCCCCTCCGACCCGCGCGGGCGGGGATGCGGTTGGCGTACACTCCGGACCTGCCTGATACTGGATCCCATGGCTTCGCCCGGCTCACGGTTCTCCCGCCCCACGACCGGCGTCCTCGGCGTGGGGGCGCTGGGGGTGCTGTCGGTGGGGTTGATCACGGGCGGGCTCTGGTACGACGCGCACCGCAGCACCCAGGCCGTCGACCGCGCGCGGGAGCAGTTCACCGCAGCCCGGGCGGCTCCGGTGACCCCGCAACCGATCGCCTCGACACCCTCCGAGGCGCCGGCCCCGACGTCCCCCGGGACCTCCTCCCCGGTCGCTGTGGAGCAGCCCGGCGGGGGCACCGACGAGGTCGCCGCGGCGCCGGCGGTGACCGTTGTTCCCACCTCCGCGGCGGCGCCGGCGGCCGTGTCGCCCCAGCCTGCCCGCCAGGCGCCCGTCGTTCCCGAGCCACCGGCCGCCGCCGCCCAGCCCGAACCGCCGGCCGCCGGCCGGGACCCCGCCGACGCGCGGTCCCCCGAGCCGGAGGTCACCGGTCCGGTGGATCCCGGGGTCGGCTTCGCGCCCGTGCCGGGGCTGGCCGGGTTCCTCCAGCCGTTCCTCCCCCAGCCGGACCTCCCGCAGCCGAACCCCCCGCAGCCGAACGCGGCGGTCCGAGCTCCGGCCGCCGGGGCCGAGGGGTAGCCCCGCCGAGGGTGCCTCAGTCGCGGAAGTAGTCCACCGTCCGCGCGACCCCCTCGCGGATCGGCACCCGCGGCGTCCAGCCCAGCACCTCGGCGGCCCGGCCGGCGTCCAGCGCCGAGCGGGCGACGTCGCCGAGTCGGGCGGGGGCGTACTCCGGGGCGTCGGCCGCCCCCGCCGCCTCGGCGACCAGGGTGTGCAGGCCGCGGTCGCTGGTCTCGAGGCCGGTGCCCACGTTGAAGCGCAGCCCCGCCGCGCCGGGGACGGTCGCGGCGCGCATGAACGCGTCCACCACGTCGTCGACGTACACGTAGTCCCGGGTGTTGCCGCCGTCGCCGAACACGCGGGTGGGCTGCCCCGCGAGCAGCCGCTGGGAGAAGATCGCCACCACCCCGGCCTCGCCGTGCGGGTCCTGGCGCGGCCCGTACACGTTGGCCGGCGCCACCCCCGCCCACTCGATCCCGTAGAGGCGGGCGAACATCTCGAGGTAGATCTCCCCGGCCACCTTGCCCGCGGCGTACGGGCTCAGCGGGTCGACCGGGCGGGTCTCCGCCACCGGGAGCTCGGTGACGGGGCCGTAGATCGACCCGCCGGAGGAGGTGAAGACGATCCGCCGCACCCCGGCCCGGCGCGCGGCCTCGGCCAGTCGCACGGTGCCCACCACGTTGACCTCGGCGTCGTGGACGGGGTCCTCCACCGACAGGCGGACGTCGATCTGCGCCGCCAGGTGGAATACCACCTCGGGTGCCGCCTGCGCCACCAGGTCCCCGATCGCCGGGTCGGTGAGGTCCATCTCGTGGAAGGCGAACCGGTCCCCCGCCGCGCGGGCGCCGTCGAGGTTCTCCAGACGCCCCCGGGACAGGTCGTCCACGACGGTCACCTCGTGCCCCTCGGCCAGCAGCCGGTCCACCAACGTCGATCCGATGAACCCGGCCCCACCCGTCACGAGCGCCCGCATGTGTTCCCCTCCCGGTGTGCGGCGGTCCCGCCGCGGCGCCTCGTCGGACGACCGCCCCAAGGATACGACCCGTCCCGGGGCGGGGCGGCCCACCGCGCCCGGTCGGGGCCCGTCACTCGGGCCCGTACAGCGCGGACGCGCGGGTGAGCGGGGTGCGCCGGTCGGGCGGGAACGGCGAGTCCGCCGTGACCTGAGCGAGTTCCTCCTCGGTGAACGCCGCGCGGACGGCAAAGATGCGGACCTGCGATTCCGAGTACACCTCGACCAGACCCGGGGTGTCCTCCAGCCGCAGCAGGTGCTCGTTGGGCTTCTGGAATCCCCAGTAGTTGGGCGGGCTGATGTAGACGTAGGTCACGCCCAGCTCGGCGAGCGCGGCGTCGACGTCCGGGTCCACGCCTGCCCGGTCCATCGCGTGGAACAGGAACGTGGTGAGCGGGGCGGTCTCGCCGGGCGGCAGGTAGTGCCGCGCCGTGGACGGCAACCCGTCGGTGGCGTACATCCAGCCCGAGCCCTCGTCCTGATTGGTGTAGATCACGCCGGAGTACGCCCGCGGCTGGTCGGCCAGCCACCGGAACGCGCGCAGGTCGTGGTCGTCGACCATGCGACCCCACCGTTGGTTCTGGCCGGCCGCCACCGCGTACTCGGGGGAGGCCTGGACGACCCACGAGCCGACGCCGACCAGCGCGGCCAGGGCCACGGCCACCCGGGCCATGTCCGCGCCCCGACCGTCCGGGTCGGTGATCGGGTCGATGAGGCGGGTCAGCCACCCCGCCAGCGCCTGGACCGTCACCCCGACGCCCACACCCACCGCGGCCGCCACGACGATCGCCAGGACCACACCGATCCGACGCGGGTCGTTGTAGTACACGCTGCCGATCGCCCGGAGCACGCCGCCGGTCCAGTTGCCGAAGACGCCCATGGCGTTGACGCACACCACCAGCAGCCCACCCCAGAGCAGGATCGGCCACAGCACCAGGCGACGGAGCATGACGATCACGCCCAGCACCGCCAGCGAGAGCAGCACCCAGCGGATGCCCCACTCCTGCACGTGGCGGACCTGCAGGGTCACGGCCTTGCCCCAGGTGGCGGCGCGGTCGGCGTCGATCTGGAACTCGAAGGCCGAGATGTCGTCGGCCTCCTCGGAGACGGTGAGCACCTGGGGCAGCAGCGTGAGCACGCCCGCCACCCCGATCCCGGCCAGGACCACCACGTCCCTGAGCCGACCCCGCACCGGCCGCCACAGCCCCTCGAACAGCCACCAGAACAGGACGAACACGCCGGCGGTGACCATGGCGGAGGGGTGGACGCCACCGATGCCGACGAGCCCCAGCGCGGCGGCGGGCACCAGCCGGCGGTCGGCCAGGGCGGCCACCACCACCGCGGCGACGAGCCCCGCGAGCCCGTTGCCCACCGCGGACGGGGTCGCGGCCACCATGACCTCGACGAACGGCAGTCCGGGGAAGAGCGGGGTGGCCAGCGCGGCGACGGCGGCCGAGGTGGCCGCGGCCGGCCGGGAGAAGCGTCGGTGGGTGATCAGCCAGGCGAGCGCGGCCACGCCCAGCGGGAACACCAGGGCCACGCTGCCGATCTGCACGAGGTTGTAGGTCTCGACCGCGCCGAGCCCCCGCAGCCCCATGACCAGGGCGGCGATGGCATGCCAGGTGCTGGGGTAGTAGAGGGAGGCCCCGTTCTCCGGGTACCGCAGCCGACCGGCCTGGTCGGGGGACGCCAGGCCGACGTCGTGGATGAACCGGATGTAGTTGGCGTGCCAGTGCGCGTCCCAGCCCTGGAAGACGTTCGCCGTGCCGTCGACGGTCGCCGACAGTTCGGTGAGGATCATCTGCCCGATCAGCCAGGCGCTCACCAGCACCGCCGCGGCCGGCAGCAGCCACCACCACGACCGTCGCCGCCCCGACCGCCCGACGGCGCCGCGGCCCGTGGAACCGCGGCCCGTGCGATCGGGGCCATGCCTGCGGCGCCACACCCAGGTGGCGCCGGTGATGAGCAGCCCCACCACCCCGACCACCGCCGCGGCGAACGCCGTCGCCACCGCGTACCCGCCCAGGGACCACTGGACCCCGACCCGGCCGTAGACGTAGGTGGCGATCGCGGCGATGCCGAAGGACACGGGCACGGACGTCCCCACCGCCAGCCGCAGGGGCAGCTGGGCGGCGAGCCCGACGATCGACCCGGGAACCACGAGGAGCGCGGTGAGGGTCAGCATGACCATCGCGATGTCGATGACCCGCCTCCGTCCTCGCGTTCGCGTTCAGTGCCGTTCGCGTCCGGCGTCAGTGACGGCGGACCCGCCCATTATGGTCCACCGGGCCGGCGCCGCTCATCGCGGCACGAGAACGCCCACGGGTCCACGGCCGATGCACAGCTGGGAGACCCCTCCCCCGGGCGTGATCGTCACCCCCGTCCCGGAACCCTCGACCCGGACGTACACCGTGGACAACCCGGCCGCCACGGGCGCTCGCACCTCCTCCCCCTCGTCCAGACGCACGGCGACCGTACCGTCGGCGTCCGACAGATGGTTGAGCTGGAGCACCCAGTCGCGGTGGAGCAGGGGGCCGTCTAGCCCGATGCGGGTGCCGCCGGCGTCGATGCGATGCCCGCAGTCGGCATCGGGCCCCTGCGGGATCGTGCGGCCCGGCACGACGTCGGCCGGGTGGATCCCCCCGGTCGCGTCCACCACGACGGGCTCGGTGGTCCACACCCCGATCGGCGGCAGCCCGGGCACCCCCGCGAGCACCGCGCCCAGCCGGTTCGCGGGCGCGGTGACCGGCAGGAGGACCTCTAGGGGCACGGCGGTCTCGAGCATCGGCGCCCGGCGGTCGCGCAGCGCATCGATCAGCGGGGGGAGGTAGTCGCGGGACGGCTGCTCGGACCAGACGTCGCGGTAGGTGACGGTGGAGTACGACGACGACGAGACCACCACCGCGACCAGCCCCGCCACCGCCCACGGTTCCCACCGGGCGGCGGCGGGCGCGGCGGTCCCCTGTCGGCGGGGCGCCGCGAGGGCCAGCCCCACCACCGCGGCCAGGACCACCACCGAGTCGGCGTGGTAGCGCAGCGTCTGGACGATCTCCGCGGCCGTGTCGGGCCCGAGGCGGCCCACCGCCACCAGGAGGACGGAGACCATCGGATAGCCCGCCGCGAGCACCCAGGCGGGTCCGGTGCGCCGCCTGGTCGTCACGGACCACGCCACCACCGCGACGCAGACCAGCGCGCCCGCCGTCACCGCGACCGCGGTCGGGTCGGTCATCGGCGGGCCCGGATGCCAGCGCTCCCACCGCCAGGGCCCGCCCGCGAGCGTCGGCCCCACCGCGAGCAGGTAGGTGTTGCGACCCAGTGCCCACAGGCCCGGGCCGGGGCCGCGGGAGTCGCTGGGGACCAGCCCCCCGCCGGCGCGGCCGACGGTCGCGGCGAACACCGCCGCCCACGCCGCCAGCACCACGGCCTGCGCCGCCCACATGGCCCGGGTCCGTCGCCACAGCGCGTGCAGGCCCGGACTCCCGCGTCCGACTGCGTCGTCGTCGGCTGCGGCTGCGGCTGCGGCTGCGGCTGCGGCGGATTCGTCGTGCTCACGTCCCGTCCACCACCGACACAGCAGCACCGCGGCGGCCACGACGGGGACCAGCACCGCCTTCTCCACGAAGAGCAACCCCATCGCGGTGGCCAGGACGGCGGCGACCGCGTGCCGGCGGCGGCCCGTCTCGGCAAGGCGGAGGGTCGACGCCACCGCCCAGGCCATCGCGGCCGTGAGGGGCAGGGCGTTGAGGGCCGCCGACCACCACGTGGCCGCGGGCAGCCCCAACGGGATCACCAGGGCCGCCAGCAGCGGGGCCAGCAGGATCGCGCGGCCCCGCAGGATCACCCACAGCATCCGGGCGAGCGCCGCGCCCGCGAGGAGCTGGAGCGCGGCCATCTGGAGCAGCGGCAGCCGGAAGTCCAGGGGCGCCGCGTGGGCGGCCGCCCAGACCAGCGCCATGCCGCCGGGCATGAGGTGGCCGTCGTGGTCGGTGAGCAGGTAGCCCGGGTCGGGCAGGCGATGTGCGGCGGCCTGACCGTGGAGCAGGAGATCGTCCCAGTAGAACCAGCCGGCGGCGGAGACCCACGTGCGCGCGGCCGTGGCCGCCACCACGACGAGCGCGCACAGCCCGACGAGCAGCCTCCCCGACGGCCCGCGCGGCGGGGTCCGGGCCGGGGTCCGGGCCGGGTCGGTGGCGGGCGTGGCGGGTTCTTCGGCGGCGGTCGGCATCGCGCGCCAGGCTAGTCGGGCCGCCCCGACTCACGCTGCCCCTCCGCCCGGGCTTACGCTGCCCCTCCGCCCTGCGCTGCCCCTGCGCCCGGGCTTACGCTGCCCCTCCGGCTTGCGATGGCCGAACGTACGCGATCGCCCCGCTTACGCTGGCCGCGTGGACCATAGGGCCAGCGCACCCGTGGGTGGTGAGGCCGGGAGGCGGCCCCGGGGATGTCCGAGGTGCTCGCTAGGGTGCGGCCATGACCTCCCGGACCACTCGTGCCGCACTGGCCACAGTCGCGGGCGTCCTCGTCCTGGCCGGCATCGGTCGCTGCGCGGGGTCCGAGGGCGGCGACGGCGCGGGGGGCACGATCGGACCTCCCTCGACCTCGGCGCTGGTCCCGGCCGGGCCGACCTCGTCGTCGTCGCCCCTGACGCCACCTCCGCCCGCGCCCGAACCGGTCCCGCCGGCGGAACCCGCGCCCGCACCCGCACCCGAGCCCGAGGCCGGGCCGTCGGCCGACCCGCAGGTCGCGGCCGCCCGCGCCGCGCTGCCCCGGCTCGAGGTCAAGGGCCGCGCGCCCAAGACCGGCTACGACCGCGACCTGTTCGGCCAGGCCTGGTCGGACGACGTGTCAGTGGAGTTCGGTCGCAACGGCTGCGACACCCGCAACGACATCCTGCGGCGCGACCTGCAGGAGATCACGCTCAAGCCGGGGACCCGGGACTGCGTGGTGCTCTCCGGGGTCCTGTACGGGCCCTACACCGGGGACCGGATCGAGTTCGTGCGCGGGCAGGGCACCTCGTCGCTGGTGCAGATCGACCACGTGGTGGCGCTGGCGGACGCGTGGCAGAAGGGCGCGCAGCAGATGACGGCGGAGCGGCGGCGGGATCTGGCCAACGACCCGCTCAACCTGCAGGCCGTGGCCGGCTGGGTCAACCAGCAGAAGGGCGCCGGCGACACCGCGACCTGGCTGCCGCCGCGCCGGGAGTCCCGCTGCGGCTACGTCTCGCGGCAGGTCCTGGTCAAGGAGCGCTACGGGCTGTGGGTGACGCCCGCTGAGCGCGATGCCATGGACAGGATCCTGGCCGGCTGCGGCTGACGTCGCCCGGCCGAGGCCGGCCGAGCCCGGCCGAGGCCGGCCGAGTCAGAAGTCGAAGAAGCCGCCGCCGTCGCCGCCGAACAGGCCGCCGTCGAAGAACCCCCCGCCGCCGTCGCCCCCGCCGTCGCCGCCGAACAGCCCGCCGTCGAAGAACCCTCCGCCGTCGCCGCCCGCGTCGCCGCCGCCGTCGCCGCCCATGAGGCCGCCGTCGAAGAAGCCCTCGCCGCCGTCACCGCCACCCATGTCGCTGACGTCCGCGCCGCCCTCGCCGACCCCGGCCGCGAAGTCCTCGCCGGAGTAGCCGACGCCCGACATCCCCGCGAACATCATGTTGAACATCATCATCGAGCCCATCATCCACACCCCCGTGGTCAGGGCGGAAGCCCACCACGGCTCCGAGTACCAGCCCGCGGGCACCGGCCGGCCGGCCACCACGCCACCCGGGTAGTAGTGCGGGTTCCGATCGCTCGGCTCGGCGGACGCGCTGAGGGGCCGCCCCTCGATGTCGACCGTCCGGTCCTCGGTCACCCGGCCGGCGCGCTCCTGCCCGTCTGTCCTGGGCAGCTCCGGACCGGGGTCCAGGCCAATCGCCGACCGGGCGGCCCGCACGTAGTACAGCCCCTCCAGCGCGGTGTCCTTGGCGAGCCGCGCCTGGACGGGCGTCCGGGCGTTCTCGAGTTCCGTCACGGCCGCCGTGTAGCGCTCGGAGGCGTCCGCCATGGCCTGCTTGGAGGCCTCGTCGGTGCCGTCGAGGTTGAACACCTGACCGCCGAGCCTCTCGACCCAGCGCGCGGCCTCGGCGCGATGGTCCTCGAGATGGCGGTTGTCGTGCGCCTGCAGCTGGGTCTGGCCCTTGTTCTGGCTGCGCGACACCACCGCGACGGCTATCGCGATCACTGCGGCGATGAGGAGGAATTCCACGGGTCGACCTTTCTCGGTACTACCGGCCAGCGTACCGAGATCGCGGGGCGCGGGTCCGCGGCCGCGGGCGAGCCGTCCACCCGGTCAGGCCCCGGTCACGCGGTCGAGCCACGCGGCGGCGGCCCCGTCCACCCCGACGCCGTCGACGACCATCGGCCACGCCCCGTCCATCCCCCCGGCGACCGCGACGCCGGCGAGCAGGCCCTCCCAGAAGGCCGCCGAGCCGAACTCGCCGCGCCACTGCAGGGCGGGCAGGGTCAGCCGGTGGAGGGGGTGCTCGTGGGTCGTGCCGATCGCACCGTGGACCTGATGGACGTTCCGCACCGTCACGGCGACGGCCTGGGAGACCACGCTGCGCGCGACCGCCACCCGGAAGGCGGACAGTGGTCCGCGCAGGTCGGTGGCCAGGGCGTCGGCGACCGCCTGGTCCACCGCCGCGCGGGCGAGGACCGTCTCGGCGGCGATGTCGACGACGAGGTTCTGCACCGACTGGAACGTCGCCAGCGCCCGGCCGAACTGGTTGCGCCCGGTCGAATGGGCGATCGCCGCGTCGAGCATCCCCTCGGCCGCGCCCACGGACTGCACGGCCCGGGCCAGCGCGCCGCGCAGGACCGCCGCCTCCACGTGGGCGGCGTCGACCGGGGTCCACGTGGCGTCCGCGGGCGGGGTGACATCGCCCAGCGACACCGCGGAGGTCCCGTCGGCGGCCGAGATCCCGGCTCGATCGGTCCCGACCTCGGCCACCTCGTGGCGGGCGGCCCCGTCCACGGCGCCGACCCGGCGCACGCACAGGATGGTGTCGGTGGAGCCCGCCCAGGCCACGCGCCGGGCGTGGCCGTGGGGCCCGAGCACCGCGAGGGTCGCCGTGCCGGGGGACGAGTCGTCCAGGCCGGCGGCCCGGCGTAGGGGCCCGACGACGAGGTCGGTCTCGGCGAAGGGGACCGCGACGCCCGCGGCCGCGGCCAGTCGCAGGAGCGCCGCGGCCTCGGCCCAGCCGGCCCCGCTGCCGCCCGTGGCCTCGGGGGCGGTGAGCCGGCCGAGTCCCACCTCGGACAGGGCCCGCCACACGGCGGCCGCGTCGGGGCGGGCGGTGGGTCCGGAGAACTGCGCCAGGACGTCGCCCATCATGGCGTCGAGGTCGCCGTCCCCGTCGAGGTCGACGGGGGCGTCGGCGTTCGCGGTGTTCTCGTTCATCGCATCCCCAGTCCCCGCGCGATCACGCCGCGCAGGATCTCGTTGGTCCCGCCGCGCAGCGTGAAGCCGGGGCGCTGGTGCAGCCCCGCGCGGAGCAGGTGGACGAGCTCGGCCGAGGCCGACTCCCCTTCACCCGGCGAGAACTCGTCGCCGAGCCGGGTGGAGACCACGTCGACGATGTCGCCCTCCGTGGTGGTGCCGAGGAGTTTGACCAGGGCCGCCGGGATGTCGGCCGGCTCACCGCGCTGGAGTGCTCCCGCGATGTTCTGGCTCAGGGCGTGCAGCCCCGCCATCCGCGCCACCGAGCGGCCGAGATCGGTCCGGGCGGGCAGGCGTCCCTCGCCGATCGCGCCGATCTCGGCGGCCAGCAGTCGGAAGGAGGACAGGAACCGCTCCGGCCCGCTGCGCTCGAACGCCAGCTCGGAGTTGACCTGCTCCCAGCCGCTGCCGAGGGTGCCGAAGACCCGCGCGTCGGGGACAAAGACCTCGTCCATCACGACCTCGTTGAAGTGGTGGTCGCCGGACAGGGACACGATCGGGCGGATCGTCACGCCCTCGCTGCGCAGGTCAACGATGAACTGGCTCAGTCCCGCGTGCCGGTTCGACGTATCCAGGGGCTCGGTGCGGACCAGGGCGATGAACGCCTCCGCGTGCTGGGCGCCGGAGGTCCACACCTTGGTCCCGGTGATGGTCCAGCCGCCGTCGACCCGGACGCCCCTCGTGCGCACGCTGGCCAGGTCGGAGCCGGAATCCGGCTCGCTCATCCCGATGCCGAAGCAGCACTGGCCCGCGGCGATGCGGGGCAGGAACCCGCGCTTCTGCTCCTCGGTCCCGTACCGCAGGAGCGAGGGCGCGATCTGACGGTCGGCGACCCACTGGGCGGCCACCGGAGCCCCCACGGCGAGGAGTTCCTCGGTCACCACGAAGCGCTCGAGATGGGTGCGGCCGCGGCCTCCGTACTCGGTCGGGATGGCCATTCCGACCCAGCCCCGGTCCGCGAGCCTGCGGGTGAAGTCCTCGTCCCAGCGGGTGAGCCACGTGTCGATCCACGGCGTGAGACGTCCCGCCGCGATCTCGTCGGCGAGGAACGCGCGCACCTCCGCGCGCAGTGCGTCCATGTCCGCCGACGCGAGGGTGGTCGGTGGGGCGATCCGGGGCGGCATCGGTACCGCTACCGGCCCGTGTAGCTGCCGGGGCGCTTCTCCCCGAACGCGGCGAGCGCCTCGCGGTGATCCTCGGTGTGGTGGGCGAGCGCCTGCATCGTCGCCGAGAGTTCGAGGAGCGACTCCAGCGACTGGTGCTGGGACTCGCGCAGGAGGCGCTTGGCCATCCGGACAGCGTGGGGCGGGTTCTTGGCCACCCGGCCCGCCAGTTCCCGGGCGGAGTCCATCAGGGCGTCGGGCTCGACCACCCTGTTGACCAGCCCCCACTCGGCGGCCTGCTCCGCCGTGACCCGGTCCCCGGTCAGGGCCATCTCCGCCGCCCTCGCCGGGCCTATCGCCCTGGTGAGCAGCCACGCGCCGCCGTCGCCGGGGATGATGCCCAGCTGGACGAAGCTCTCCGCGAACCACGCCCTGGTGGAGGCCACCCGCAGGTCGCACATCACGGCGAGGTCGCACCCCGCGCCCACCGCCGGCCCGTTGACCGCGGCGACCACCGGCACCTCGCAGTGGTACAGGGCTCGGGGGATCCGCTGGATGCCCCGGCGGTACCCGTCACGGAGCTCGTACGGGCTGCCGCCGAACATCCCGGCCCGGTCCACCATGTCCTTGACGTTGCCGCCGGCGGAGAACGCCGATCCCGCCCCGGTGAGCACGACCGCCCGCACGTCGTGGTCCGCGTTGACCGCCGCCACCTGATCGCAGATCGCGTCGACGATCGCCGGATCCGAGATGGGGTTGCGGGCGTCCGGCAGGTTGAGCGTCCACGTCTCGATGTGGTCGGCTCGCTCGACGAGCAGGGGTGTTGAGGCCATGGGGATTCTCCCTGGGTAGCGGGACCGGCGTTCTCGTCCTGACGGTCCGGGGTCGGACTGCGTCACTCGGTACCCGACTGTATCCAGTGGCACCGGTCGCCGTCGCCGTTCCCGGGCTGGCCCCCCTGGGCGCGGTGCCGGGGTCGAGAGACGACGAAACCCCTGCCCGGGTCGGGCGGGGGTGTGTGGAGGTGCTGGTGGAGCCGCGTGTCGGAATCGAACCGACGACCTTTTCATTACGAGTGAAATGCTCTACCGACTGAGCTAACGCGGCGAGCCCTTGTGGGGCGAGGCAACTATATATGACGGGTCGGCGCCGCCGGAAAACGGCCGCCACGCCCCGGCCGAGGGCCGGCTCGCGCCGCCCGTCAGCCCAGCGCCTGCCGGATCGCCCCCACCATCGCCGACACCGCGAACTTGGGTTTGACGTTCACCTCGATCGCGGCGCGGCACTCCTGGATGGCCTCGATGGCCTGCAGGACCGCGGCCGGCGGGTAGTGGCCGCCGAGGCGCGAGGACTCCGCGGCCTTGTCCGGGTGCACCGGGGCGACGTCGCCCACCCCGAGACCGGCCATGAGGGCGTCGCGGTAGAAGCCCGCGAGGTCGACCAACGCGAGGTCCAGGGAGTCGCGGGTCGAGCGGGTGCGCCGCGACTTCTGCGCCTTCTCCAGCTCCTTCACCGCCCCCGCGGCGCCGCGACCCGCCGCCACCGCGCCCTTTCCCGTCCCCCCGACCCCCATGGCGGTGCGCAGCTCCTCCACCTCACGCTCGTCGTTGCCGGTGTTGCGGGCGACCGCCTCCTGTTCCGCGGCGCTGACCAGCCGGTCCGCGAGCGGGAACGCCCGGCCCGGGTTGTGCATGACCATGGGCAGTTCCAGGACCGCGTCCCGGCGATCCCTGGTGGCCTCGTCGGTGGCCAGCCACCGGGCGCGGCCGATGTGCCCGGAGGACACCCCCGCCGCCCACCTCGCCCGGTCCGGGTCCACCCCGCCGCCGGCGAGGAGCGCGCTCTCCACCGCGGCCGCGTCCGGTTGGCGCAGCGCGACGGTCCGGGACCGGGACCGCAGGGTCACCATGATGTCCATCGGGTCCGTGGTGGGCGAGCACAGCAGGAACACGGTCCGGCTGGGCGGCTCCTCGACCACCTTGAGCAGCGCGTTCCCGGACTGCTCGGTGAGCCGGTCCGCCTCCTCCACCACGACGATCTGCCAGCGTCCGGTGCCGGGCCGGCTGGCCGCGCGGTGGATGGTCTCCTTGACGTCCTTGAGGAGGATGTTGACCCCCTGGGGGGCCAGGAGGTGGACGTCCGCGTGGGTGCCCGCCGCCACGGTGTGGCACGCCCGGCACTCGCCGCAGCCCACGATCTCCGGATGCTCGCACTGCAGGGCCGCCGCGAAACACATGGCCGCGACACTCCGGCCGCTGCCGGGTGGACCCGTGAACAGCCACGCGTGGACCATCCTCGCGTCCGTCTGGTCCCAGCCCTGACCCGGCACGCGGGCCCGGGCCGCGTGCGCGGCAGCGGTCAGCTCCGCCACGACCTCGTCCTGGCCGGCCAACCGATCGAACACCCCTGACATGAGCCCACCCTATCCCCGCCCACCGACAGGCCCCGTTCCCGCCGGGCCCGCCTGGAACTACCCTTGGCCCAATGAAGCGTTGGGTCAGGCTGTTCCGGTGGCTGTGGGCCACCCCCTGGCCCGTCTACGCCCTGACGATGGTGCAGGCCAACATCATCGGGGCCGTCTTCGTCTTCGCCTTCCTCCGGTTCGTCCTCCCGATGGACCGGTTCCTCGACCTGGACGAGTTCCGCTTCCTCAACCAGTACCTGTTCATCGGCTACCTGGTCCTGGCGTTCGTCGGCGGCGTCATCGCGTCGACCCTGCTCCTGCTGCCCGTCCTCCGGGTGGACCGCTCGGGCGAGGAGTTCAGCGGCGCGATCCGCAACCGGGCCCTGCGATTGCCGTTCCACCAGGCCCTGGTCTCGGGGGCGATGTGGCTCATCGGCTCGCTGGTCTTCGTGGCGGTGAACGTGGGCCACTCCCCCAGGCTGGCGCTGGTGGTGGGGGTGACCAGCGTGCTCGGCGGCACCACCACCTGTCTGATCTCCTACCTCCAGGCCGAGCGGATCATGCGGCCGATCACCGTGAGGGCGCTCGCGCAGGGCGTGCCGGCCAACCGGCACATGCCGGGGGTGCGGCGGCGGATCTTCCTCGGGTGGGCGCTGACCACCGTGATCCCCGTGGCCGGGATCCTGCTCATCCTCGCCGGCCACTGGGTCGGGCTGTTCGGGGGCGATCCCCAGCTCATCCTCGTCGCGCTCGCGGTCCTGGCGAGCGTCACGGTGATCGCCGGGGCGATCGGGATGGGGCTGGTGTCGGATTCGATCGCCGACCCCGTCCGCGAGATGCAGGAGGGGGTCAAGCGGGTCAAGAAGGGCGACCTCCAGACCCGTGTGACCATCTACGACAGCTCGGAGATCGGCCGCCTGGGCCAGGGTTTCAACGAGATGGTGACCGGTCTCCAGGAGAGGGAGGCCATCCAGGACCTCTTCGGCCGCTACGTGGGCGAGGACGTCGCCCGGAACGCGCTGGAGCGGGGCACCGAGCTCGGCGGCCAGGAGCGGGTGGTCGCGGTGCTGTTCGTCGACCTCACCGGCTCGACCGAGTTCGCCGCCTCCCACGATCCCGCCGACGTGGTGGCGGTCCTCAACGAGTTCTTCCGGATCGCCGTGGAATCCGTCGACTCCAACGGCGGGTACATCAACAAGTTCCAGGGCGACGCTCTGCTCGCCGTGTTCGGCGCGCCGCTGGAGGTGGAGAACGAGGCCGGACGGGCGCTGCGGGCCGCGCGGGCACTCCAGAGCAGGCTGGCCGATCTCTCCCCGCTCTCGGCGGGCATCGGGGTCTCCTACGGAACGGTGATCGCCGGGCACATCGGCCACGCCAAACGCTTCGAGTACACGGTGATCGGGGACCCCGTCAACGAGGCCGCCCGCCTGACCACGCTGGCCAAGATGGAGCAGGGTCACGTCCTGGCGTCCGCCACGACCATCCGCCACGCGGACGCGCCGGAGGCCGCCAGGTGGGTGCTGGGCCGCAGCGTCGAGCTGCGTGGACGCGGCATCATGACCCAGCTCGCCCGGCCGCTCCGGCCCACGCTCGCCGACCGGTGGCAGGCCGGGGACACCGCGCTGCGCCCGGGCGCAGGGGGCCCCGGCGCGGCGGGCGGCTGAGCCGGGTCAGCCGGCTCAGCCGCGCGCGGCGGCCTTCTTCGCCGGAGCCTTCTTCGCCGGGGCCTTCCTGGCCGCGGCCTTCTTCGGCGGGGACTTTACCCGCCGCTCCGACAGCAGCTCCGAGGCGCGCGCGTCGGTGAGGGTCTCCACGGTGTCGCCCTTGCGCAGGGACGCGTTGGACTCGCCGTCGGTCACGTAGGGCCCGAAGCGCCCGTCCTTGACCAGCATCTGCTTGCCGGAGACCTCGTCGATCCCCATCTCGCGCAGCGCCTTGGGCGCGGCGGCCTGCCGGCCGCGCCGCTTGGGCTCGGAGTAGATCTTCAGCGCCTCCTCGAGGGTGACGGTGAAGACCGCGTCCTCGGTGTCGAGGGTCCGCGAGTCGGTGCCCTTCCGCAGGTACGGCCCGTAGCGGCCGAGCTGCGCGGTGATCTCCTCGCCGCTCGCGGGGTCGACGCCCAGCACCCGCGGCAGGGAGAGCAGCTTGAGCGCCTGCTCGAGGGTGACCGTGGCCGGCTCCATGGACTGCATCAGTGACCCGGTCCGCGGCTTGGGGCCGGTGGGGTTGTCGGCCTCCTTCTTGGCCTTGCGGGTGACGGCGGACTTGGCCTTGGTCGCGGCCTTCTTGGCCTCCGTCTTGGCGTCGTCGTCCTTCGCCGCCGCCATGGCGGCGTCGCGCTCGGCGTCGATCCTCTTCTTCTCCGCCTCGGCGTCGGCGAGCACCTTCTTGGCCCACTGCGCCTTCTCCGCGTCGGTGGGCTCGGGCAGCTTCTCCGTGACGTAGGGGCCGAATCGCCCGTCCTTGACCACGATCTCGTGCCCGGTCCCGGGGTCCACGCCCAGCGGGCGCCCGTCCTGGGGGGTGGAGAACAGCTTCTCCCCCACCTCGAGGGTCAGCTCGTCGGGGCTCATCCCCTCGGGGAGGTTGGCCCGCTGCGACTCCTCCGCGCCGTCCTCCCCTGCGATCATGCGCTCGAGGTACGGCCCGTAGCGGCCGACCCGGACGTGGACCGGTCGGCCCTCGGCGTCGTCGAACACGCGGATCGAGTTGATGCTGCGGGCGTCGATCGCCTCGAGGTTCACGTCGACGAGGTTCTTGAGCCCGACCGCGTACTGCCCGCCCCGGTCGTCCCCGGCGGGGTCGCCGAAGTAGAAGCGGCGCAGCCAGTCGTCGCGGTTCTCGCGGCCCTCGGCGATCGCGTCGAGCTCGTCCTCCATGAGCGAGGTGAAGTCGTAGTCGACCAACCGACCGAAGTTCTGCTCCAGCAGCCCGACCACGGCGAACGCGACCCAGCTGGGGACCAGCGCGTTGCCCCGGACGTAGACGTATCCGCGGTCCTGGATGGTGCGGATGATGCTGGCGTAGGTGGACGGGCGGCCGATGCCCATCTCCTCCATGGCCTTGACCAGGCTCGCCTCGGTGAAGCGCGCGGGCGGGCTGGTGGTGTGACCGTCGGCCACCAGGTCCGAGCCCGTGAGAGCCTGCCCCTCGCTCAGGTGGGGCAGCCGCCGCTCGGCGTCGTCCGCCATCGGCTTCTCGGAGGACTCGGTGGACTCCTCCGCCGCCTCGACGTAGGCCTTGAGGAAGCCGGGGAAGGTGATGGTCCGGCCCGAGGCGGAGAACGTCGCGCGGCTGTACCCGGACGGGTTCTCCCCCGCGGCTCCGGTGATCCGGATGCTCACCGAGGTGCCCCTGGCGTCGGCCATCTGGGAGGCGACGGTGCGCTGCCAGATCAGCTCGTACAGGCGGTACTCCTCGGCGTCCAGCACGCTGTGGAGCTGGCCGGGGGTGGCGAACGACTCGCCGGCGGGGCGGATGGCCTCGTGCGCCTCCTGCGAGTTCTTGACCTTGCGCGTGTACTGCCGCGGCGTGGGCGAGACGTACTCGCTGCCGTAGAGCTCCGCCGCCTGCGCGCGGGCGGCCGCGATGCCGCCCTCGGACAGGGTCGTGGAGTCGGTACGCATGTAGGTGATGTAGCCGTTCTCGTACAGCCGCTGCGCGATGCGCATCGTCCGCTCGGAGGTGTAACGCAGCTTGCGGCCGGCCTCCTGCTGCAGCGTCGAGGTCATGAACGGCGCGTAGGGGCGCCGCGTGTACGGCTTGGACTCGACGGAGTCCACGGCGAAGTCGGCACCCTCGAGCGCCCCGGACAGCGCCCGGGCCGCGCTCTCGCCGAGCACCACCGCGTCCTTGGCCGCGCCGGTGGCCTTGAGCTTGCCGTCCTGGCCGAAGTCGCTGCCCCGGGCGACGCGGGCGCCGTCGACGGCGGACAGGCGGGCGGTGAAGCTCCGCGGCTCGCCGGCGTCGCCACCGGTGGCCTCCTGCGTCGCCAGGAGCGCGGTGACGTCCCAGTAGTCGGCGGCGACGAACGCCATGCGCTGGCGCTCGCGCTCGACGATCACCCTGGTGGCCACCGACTGCACGCGGCCCGCCGACAGCCGCGGCATGACCTTCTTCCACAGCACCGGGGAGACCTCATACCCGTAGAGGCGGTCGAGGATGCGGCGGGTCTCCTGGGCGTCGACGAGGTCGGTGTCCAGCTCGCGGGTGTTCTCGGCGGCCGCGAGGATCGCGGGCTTGGTGATCTCGTGGAACACCATCCGCTTGACCGGGACCTTGGGCTTGAGCCCCTCGAGCGGGTGCCGGGCGATCGCCCCGCCCTCGCGGTCGGGGTCGGTGGCCAGCAGGAGCTGGTCCACGCCCGCCAGTTCCTTCTTGAGCTCGGCGACCTTCTTCTTCTTGTCCGCGCTCACCACGTAGATGGGCTCGAAGTCGTGGTCCGGGTTCACGCCCAGCCGCGCCCACGGTTCCTTCTTGTATTTGGCCGGGATGTCGGCGGCGCCCTTGGGTAGGTCGCGGATGTGCCCGACGGACGCCTCGACCACGTAGTCGGGCCCCAGGTAGGGCTGGATCTTGCGGGCCTTGGTGGCGGACTCGACTATCACCAGGCTCCGCTTTCCGCCCGATGCTGTCTGCTTGCTCGCCACTGAACTGCTCCCAACCTGCGCTGATCCGACGGCGACACGACGTCACCGACCTCCGGTCCGGGTTACGGTACGCGTCCCGGGGCCTCACCCATAAAGATTCATACCAGGCCTTTGCCCCCGGACGAGCCCGGTGCCCTACCGGGGGACCGGTGGCGGGCCGGGTGAGGGGCGCGGGGTGTCGAGGTACAGGCCGGACGGAGCCTGCCCGGTGCGCAGGTACTCCAGCACCAGGTCGTCGACCGCCCGGTTGCCGGTGTCGAAGTGGCAGTGCACGGTCCCGCGGATCCGCACGAGCGTGCCGCCGGTGGCCTGGGCGGTGCGCGGGCCGAAGAGGCCGGGGGTGTTGGGGTCGTGATCGGACTGGAGGATCAGCGGCGGCGCGCCCATCTCGTTCGCCTCGATGCGCGGCGGGACCGTCGAGGGCGGGTAGAGGCAGTACTCGGTCTGCTCGGTGAGCGCCCAGACGTCCTCGCTCGTACTGCCCACGGAGTCACTGCTGCCGATCAACGCCGGCGCCAACGGGTTGGACCGGGGCGGCGCGGTCTCGTTGCAGTTGAGGATCTTCAGATAGGTGGCCTGATCGGAGGTGACCGCGGGCCGGTCCGTCTCCTCCTCGAGCCGGTCCTCGAGCTCCTCCGGCGTGGTCTCCTCCTGCACCGTCTCGTCCTGCGCTGCGCCGTGGATCGTCTCCGAGATCACCCACGCGATGTCCGGCCAGGTGTCCGGCGACCGGCTGTAAATGTCGAGGACCCGGAAATACGCCGCGGCGCCGTCCGGGGTCTGGTCGAAGGCGCCGGTGGAGGCCAGCGCCGCGTTCTCCGCCCGCACCGAACCGCTGTTGAGCATGTCCACCGAACCCGGCGCGTCGTCGCCCGGCTGGGCGGGGGGCGGCAGGAACCGGGTCGCGGCGGCCCCGGCCGCCAGGTCGAGCTCGCGGATCTGTCGGTAGACCTTGAGCGGGGTGTCGCCGAGCCGGAAGGTGTCGTCGTGCTCCGCGATCCAGGCCAGGACGTAGTTGCGGGCCTGGTACCGGTTCTCCGCCTGCCGCTGGTGGAGTTCGTACCACCAGGCGTCGGAGGGGCCGACCGAGGAGTCCAGCACCATCCGCTCGATGCTCTGCGGGAACAGCGTCTGGTACATCATCCCGAGCGCCGTGCCGTAGGAGTAGCCGAGGAAGGAGATGCGCTCCAGCCCCATGGCCTGCCGCACCAGCTCGTGGTCGCGCACCACGTTCTCGGTGGTGATGGAGCGCACGAACTCGGGGTCGGTGTCCATGCACAGCTTGGCCAGCTTGTTCAGGTCGGCAGGCGTCAGACTGCCTTCCTCATCCCCCGGCTCGGGCAGGCACTCGAGCGCACCGGCGCCCTCCAGGCCGCGGGGCTGCACGATCACCAGGTCGTTGGTGCGCCGGATCTCGTCGATGGCCGAGTCGTCCTCCCTGTCGAGTGCGGTGTACCAGAGGTCCCGGGCGTCGGCTCCCGGCCCGCCCGGGTTGGAGAACACCGTCCCCTCGCGGGCACCCGTGGCGGTGATCTTGCGGACCTCGATCCCCACCGTGCGGCCGCCGGGGGCGGAATGGTCGACGGGGACCGGGACCGAGGCGCACAGGACGTCGGCGCGGGGCAGGCCGTGGACGATGTCGGCGGGCGAGTCCGCCGGGCACGGGCTCCACGCCAGCGTGTCCACCCCGGCCGGGGTGGGTGTGGGGACGGGGACGGTCGAGGCGACGGGGGGAAGGACGACGACGAGGGCCGCGGTCGCGGTGGCCACCGCGCAGCGCAGGAGAGGGGGCATGGTGGCGAGTTTTTCATCTTTGCAGCTCTGTCGCGGGAGTATCCGTCCACCACCGGCCCGACTGGTGGGCATAGACAGACCGGTCTATGGTTGGCGGGGAGGCCACGGTCAGGGACTGGAACGTGTTACAGTTTTTGGGATTCGTTCGTGGCCCGAGGCGTCGCCGAAACCGGCGTACCGTCGGTGGCCGTACGGGAACCCCGACGAGCCCGACTCATCTCGACGTACTGGAGGTCAGCAGCGGTGGGCAATGTGTCCAAGACCAAGCTGGACAAGGTGGTCATCCGCATCGCGGGCGACTCGGGCGACGGCATGCAGCTCGCCGGCGACCAGTTCACCTCGGAGGCCGCGGCCTTCGGCAACGACCTGGCGACCCAGCCCAACTACCCCGCGGAGATCCGCGCCCCACAGGGCACGATCCACGGCGTCTCCAGTTTCCAGATCCAGATCGCGGACTACGACATCCTCACCGCCGGGGACCGCCCCGACGTGCTGGTGGCGATGAACCCCGCGGCGCTCAAGGCCAACATCGACGACCTGCCCTCCGGCGGCATCCTCATCGTCAACTCCGACGAGTTCACCAAGCGCAACCTCACCAAGGTCGGCTACGAGTCCAGCCCCCTCGGCTCCCCCGCCTTCGAGGCGTTCCAGGTGCACGAGGTGGCCATGGGCACGCTGACCATCGGCGCGGTCGAGTCGGTGGACATCGGCAAGAAGGACGCCGAGCGCTGCAAGAACATGTTCGCGCTCGGGCTGCTCACCTGGATGTACGGCCGCACGGTCGACTCGATCGAGAAGTTCCTCGCCGACAAGTTCGGCAAGAAGCCCGCCATCCTCGAGGCCAACATCCTCGCCCTGCGCGCGGGCTGGAACTACGGCGAGACCACCGAGGCGTTCGCCTCCGAGTACGAGATCCAGCCGGCCCAGCTGCCGCAGGGGCGTTACCGCCAGATCACCGGCAACACCGCGATGGCCTACGGCCTGGTCACGGCCGGCCGCTCCGCCGAGATGCCGGTCTTCCTGGGCACCTACCCCATCACGCCCGCCTCGGACATCCTGCACGAGCTGAGCAAGCTCAAGCAGTTCGACGTGACCACCTTCCAGGCCGAGGACGAGATCGCCGGCATCGGCGCCGCCCTCGGCGCGTCCTACGGCGGGGCGCTGGGCGTCACCTCCACGTCCGGTCCCGGCCTCGCGCTCAAGTCCGAGGCGATCGGCCTGGCCGTGATGACCGAGCTGCCGCTGGTGATCATCGACGTCCAGCGCGGCGGCCCGTCCACCGGTCTGCCCACCAAGACCGAGCAGTCGGACCTCCTGCAGGCCCTGTTCGGCCGCAACGGCGAGTCGCCGGTCGCGGTGATCGCCCCGCAGTCGCCCGCCGACTGCTTCGAGATCGCCCGCGAGGCCGCGCGCATCGCGGTGACCTACCGCACGCCGGTGATCGTGCTGTCCGACGGCGCGATCGCCAACGGCTCCGAACCGTGGCTGCTGCCCGAGGTGGCCGCCCTCCCGGCGATCGAGAAGAACCTCGCCACCCCGCCCGGGGAGGGCGCCGAGGCGGCCGGGACGTACCTGCCCTACGCCCGCGACCCGGAGACCCTGGCCCGCGACTGGGCGATCCCCGGGCAGCCCGGTCTCGAGCACCGCATCGGCGGCCTGGAGAAGGCCAACGGCACCGGCAACATCTCCTACACGGCCGAGAACCACGACCTCATGACCCGGACCAGGGCCCTGAAGATCGCGCTCATCGAGGTCCCCGACCTCGAGGTGGACGACCCGACCGGGGACGCCGAGGTGCTCGTGGTGGGATGGGGCTCCTCGTACGGCCCCATCGGCGAGGCGGTCCGCCGCGCCCGCGCCAACGGCCACCGCGTGGCCCGGGCGCACGTCCGCCACCTCAATCCGCTTCCCCACAACATCGGTGAGGTGCTCGCGAAGTACCGCCGGGTGCTGGTGCCGGAGATGAACCTGGGCCAGCTCGCGATGCTGCTCAAGGCCCGCTTCCCCGCCCAGATCCAGCCCATCACCAAGGTGCACGGGATGGCGTTCTCCGCGGAGGAGTTGCAGACCGCCATCGAGGCCGAGTTCGCGGGCCGGCTCACCCACACCGAGCACGACAAGTACCGCCTCGCGCTGGACGGGGTCGTCACCACCACCGGCGAGCCCGCGGCCCGCAACCGGCGGATCGGCCACACCGCCACCGGCACCACCACCGCCAACCGAACCCGCTGACCTGTCGAGCGAGGAGAGGATCCCCATGACCACCACCGAACCCGGACTCGTCGGCACCGCGCTGCCGCTGGACGCGTTGGCCTCGGTACCCAAGGCCCCGGAGGGCTCGGCGCCGCAGAAGCCCAAGGACTACACCTCCGACCAGGAGGTGCGCTGGTGCCCGGGCTGCGGCGACTACGTCATCCTGGCCACCATCCGCGCCCTGCTGCCCAAGCTCGGCCTCAAGCGGGAGAACATCACCTTCATCTCCGGCATCGGCTGCTCGAGCCGCTTCCCGTACTACCTCGAGACCTACGGGATGCACTCGATCCACGGCCGAGCCCCGGCCATCGCGACCGGCCTGGCCACCACCCGCCCCGACCAGTCCGTGTGGGTGGTCACCGGCGACGGCGACGCCATGTCCATCGGTGGCAACCACCTCATCCACACCCTGCGCCGCAACGTCAACCTCAACATCCTCATGTTCAACAACCGGATCTACGGGCTGACCAAGGGCCAGTACTCCCCCACCTCCGAGCCGGGCAAGGTCACCAAGTCCAGCCCCATGGGCTCCCTGGACTTCCCGTTCAACACCCTGTCGCTGGCGATCGGCGCCCAGGGCACCTTCGTCGCCCGCGCCCTGGACTCGGACCGCAAGGGTCTGACCGAGGTCCTCGAGGCCGCCGCCCGCCACCGCGGCACCAGCTTCGTGGAGATCCTCCAGGACTGCCCCATCTTCAACGACGGCTCCTTCGACCTCCTGCGCAAGGAGGACGCCGGCGACCACCTCATCACCGTGCGCCACGGCGAGAAGATCGTCTTCGGCGACGACGGCCAGCACTGCGTCGTGCGGTCCGGATTCTCGCTCGCCGTCGCCGCCACCGCCGAGGTCGACCAGGCCGACATCGTGGTCCACGACGCCCACGCCGAGGACCCCACCTACGCCCACGCGCTGGCCAACCTGTCCAGCCAGGACCTGCAGTACACCGTCACCGGCATCATCCGCCAGGTCCGCCGCGAGACCTACGACGACCAGGCCCGCGCCCAGGTCGCCACCGCCAAGCAGACCGCACCCTCGGACCTGCAGGCCCTGCTCGACGGCGGCAACACCTGGACCGTCGGCTAGACCGAGCCGCGTCCGACCTGCCCGCGTCCGACCTGACCGCGTCCGACCTGACAAAGCGGGCGGTCACCGCCTCAGATCCGGGCGGTGACCGTCCCCGTGACGCGTCCGCGGGCATCCCAGGTTCGCTCGACCACGTCGATCGTGCCGTGGTGGTCCATGCGCACGGCCGTCGTCGAGCGGGTGCCGTACCAGCGGCCGATCCGGACGAACCGCGAGGAGAGCATCCACTCGTGGCGCAGGGGCACGCCCGTGCGGGGCAGGTGCCGCACCGGGGCCCTGCGTCGGTCGGCGAGCAGGTCGAGCAGGGGGCCCGACCAGTCCGGACCCGAGATCCTCTCCGCGCCGATGAGCGCCCGCACGTCCTGCACCGCCCCCGCCACCTTGGGCCACGGGGTGTCCAACGCGGCGTTGGACAGGCCGTGGACCCCGGTCCCCAGGCGCATCGGCCCCCGCGTCGAGCGGTTGGACGCCCACCACAACTCGTCCAGGTCCCCGGCGAGGAGGTTGACGGGACCGTACCGGTCCAGATCGTCGACGACGTGCCGGGCGAACTCGGAGGCGGGCACCGGCCCGGTCAGCGCCTCGACCGGCAACTCGCCGCGCGAGGCAGGGGCCGGACGGGCGGGGCCGCCCTCGCGCACGTTCGTCACGGCCGCGAACCTCCCACCCGGGGCGAGGGAGAGCCAGGTGCCCCCTGCTGTCTCGTCGCGGCCGGCGACGATCCCCGCCGCGCTCCCCCCGTCGCCCGCCCAGTCGTGCAGCGCTTCGGTGGGCCGGTCGAGGACCTCGTCCCGGTTGGCCACCACGATGAGCGGGTAGCGCGGGTGGACCCGGCGGGCGACCACGAGCATGCACATGTCACCGAAGACTTCCGCACCGGCCGATCCGGCGCAACACCAGGTGGTCCTAGCCCGGCCACGCCGCCGGGGGCACCCCGACGGGGGCCGCTCCGATCGCCTCCGCCAGCCGCGACCGGGCGCGGGCCGTCCCCAGCCGCAGCAGCGGACCGCCACCCCGCGGCCCGACGTACGTCGAGCGGATCCCGGCCCTCGCCAGTGCCTCGCCCAGAGCCGCGCGCCGGGGGGCGTGGTGCTCGACGCCCGCGTCGATCCCCAGGTCGACGGCTCCGCTGTCCGTGATCGTGCCGGCGGTGAGGACCCAGACCCGCAGGGCGCCGGCCGTCGGAATCCACCCCTCCGGCACGGCGGTGACAGCGCCTCGTCGCCACCGCCGCACCACCGGGGCCAGCTCCGCGCACCGCGCGGTGGACACCGTGCACCGGCCGTCCGGTCCGGTCCCGGACCGGACCGGGTCGAGACTCCCCTCGCCCAGGAGCGTCATCAGCGCGTCCGCGCGCCAGGCGGAGTCCAGCACCACGGACACCTGCGCGAGGTCGCCCGCGAGGGTGGACTGACCGCGGGCGGCGAGGGCGCCCTCGAGGTCCGTCGGGTCGGGGACGTGCTCGTCCGCGGCGAAGAACGACAGCTGCGTCACGGTGCCGAGCCTACGGTCGACCCCCGACACACGGCGAGGCCCCCACCGCGACGGGCGGCGGGGGCCCCGGCCGGATCGATCCGCCGATGCTCAGATGGCGCGGACTTCCTGCGCCTGCGGGCCCTTCTGGCCCTCGCCGACCTCGAACTCGACGCGCTGGTTCTCCTCGAGCGACTTGAAGCCGCTGCCCTCGATGGAGGAGTAGTGGACGAAGAGGTCGGCGGAGCCGTCCTCGGGGGCGATGAACCCGTAGCCCTTCTCCGCGTTGAACCACTTGACGGTGCCCTGTGCCATGTTGTTGCGTTCCTTTTCCGTACTGCCAGGTGCGACTCGCGGGATGTCCACGCGCGCCGGGTCGTCGACCGCCCGCGGGAGGCCCGGGGGCGGAGGCGGCGACCGAGACAAGTAGACCACGGGAACCGCGCCCGGAGAACACGTCCGCGCAGGTCGGTCGGAAGGCGCTCGCGCCCACCTCCCCGGGCCCGGCGCCGTGGCCACGTCCCCACCCTGCACTCCCGGAACCCGTCCCCTACGGTCGAGGGGTGACGACATACGGGCGCGAACTCCTGGGGCACCTGCTCGAGCAGCTTCCCGCCGGGGCGTCCCCCGTCACCCACACTGTCGATCTCCCCGCCCGCGAGGCCCGATACGCCGACTGGCCGGCGTGGGCGGACCCGGGGCTGGTGCGGGAGCTCCGCGGCCGAGGCGTGGACCAGCCCTGGGCCCACCAGGTGGACACCGCCGAGCACGCCTACGCGGGCCGTCACGTGGTGGTGGCCACGGGCACGGCCTCCGGGAAATCCCTCGGCTACCAGCTCCCCGCGCTGAGCGCGCTCGCCGCCGACCGGAACGCGTGCGTGGTGTACCTGGCCCCCACCAAGGCCCTGGGCCAGGACCAGCTGTCGTCGGTGGTGTCGCTGGTCGACGCCGTGCCCGGACTCTCCCACGTGGCCCCGGCGTCCTACGACGGCGACACCCCCACCGATGCACGCCCGTGGATACGGGAGAACTCACGGTGGATCGTCACCAACCCGGACATGCTGCATCTGTCCCTGCTCGGTCGGTCCCGCCAGTGGACGCGCGTCCTGCGGGGGCTCCGCTTTGTCGTCGTCGACGAGTGTCACTCCTACCGCGGCGTGTTCGGCTCCAACGTCGCGCTGGTCCTCCGGCGCCTCGACCGGCTCGCGCGGGCCCTGGGCGCCGAACCGACCTTCGTGCTGGCCTCGGCCACCACCTCCGACCCCGGCGCGGCCGCCACCACCCTCGTCGGGCGCGAGTGCGCCGAGGTCACCGACGACGCCTCCCCCCAGGGCGGACGGACCGTCGCGCTGTGGGAACCCCCGCTCATGGAGGGGCTCGCCGGCGAGAACGGTGCCCCCGTGCGGCGACCCGCCCCCGTCGAGGCGTCGACACTCATGGCGGGCCTGGTCGCCGAGGGCGCCCGGACCCTCGCCTTTGTCCGGTCCCGCGCGGGCGCCGAGTCCACCGCGCTCCGGGCCCGCGAGCGCCTGGTGTCCGACCACGGCGCGCGGGGCCGGGAGCTGGCCGGACGGATCGCCGCCTACCGCGCCGGGTACCTGGCCGAGGACCGACGCCGCCTCGAGCGAGGGCTCGCCGAGGGCGAGCTGGTGGGCGTGGCCTCGACGTCCGCTCTGGAGCTGGGGGTGGACATCTCGGGCCTGGACGCCGTGATCAGCGCGGGCTTCCCCGGGACCATCGCCTCGTTCTGGCAGCAGGCGGGCCGGGCCGGGCGGCGCGGCCAGGGCGCCCTGGTGATCCTGGTCGCCCGCGACGACCCCCTGGACACCTACCTCGTCCACCATCCCGAGGCCCTGCTCGGCCGGCCCGTCGAGGCCACCGTGACCGACCCCCGCAACCCCGTGCTCCTGGCCGGCCAGCTGCGGTGCGCGGTGAGCGAACGCCCGATGTCCCACGAGGAGGCCCGGGCCTGGGGCGCCACGGAGGTCCTCGAGGACCTCGCCACCCGCGGCCTGATCAGGCGCCGGCCCGCCGGGTGGTACCCCGCGGCGGACGACCACACCCCGCACGCCGAGGTCGACATCCGCGGAACCGGCGGGGCGGAGGTGGTGATCGTGGACGCGGTCGACGGCCGGATGCTCGGCACCATCGACTCCGTCCGCGCCCGCTCGCAGGTCCACCCGGGCGCCCTGTACCTGCACCAGGGGGAGTCCTTCGTCGTGGACGAGCTGGACCTGGAGGACGGGCTCGCGCTGTGCCACCCGGAGGAACCGGAGTGGACGACCTCCGCCCGGGAGCAGGTGTCGATCGACCTGATCGAGACCCTCGAAACCGTGACCGCGGGTCCGGTGACCCTGTCGCTCGCCCGGGTCGAGGTGACCGCCAGGGTGACCGGCTACCAGCGCCGTCTCCGCGGCGGCGAAATCCTCGACGTGACGCCCCTCGACCTGCCCGAGACCGTCCTGCCCACCCGCGCGGTCCTGTACACCCTCACCCCGCAGCTGCTGCGGGTGGCCGGGCTGGAGGAGGCGGACTGGCCGGGCGCGCTGCACGCCGCCGAACACGCGGCGATCGGCCTGCTCCCGCTGGTGGCGACCTGCGACCGCTGGGACATCGGCGGCGTCTCCACGGCACTGCACCCGGACACGGGCCTGCCCACGGTGTTCGTCTACGACGGGTACGCGGGCGGGGCCGGGTTCGCCGAACGCGGGTTCCGCCGCGCCCACTCGTGGCTGCGGGCGACGCTGGACGCCATCCGCGCGTGCGAGTGCGACACCGGCTGCCCGTCGTGCATCCAGTCCCCCAAGTGCGGAAACGGCAACGACCCGCTCTCCAAGCCGGGCGCGATCGCGCTGCTGGCCGAGGTCGTGGGGCAGCTCGGCTAGGTTCAGGTCCGTGACGCACGGTTCCCCAGACGACTCACCCGGCGACGCGACCACGCGCGTGCTCGTGGGGATGACGGTCCTCGCGGTGGTCGCCGGGGCGATCACCGGATTCGTCGGGGGCGCGTTCCGGTGGCTCCTCGTGCGCGCCGACCACCTGCGGCTGGACATCGTCGAGTGGTCCCACGAGCTGGGCGGCGCGGGCTGGGTGGTCCCGGTCGTGGTGTCCGCGGTGGCCGCCGGTGCCGCCGGGGTGATCGCGTCCCGGATCCCCCTGTCCGCGGGCAGCGGCATCCAGCACGTCGAGGCCGTCGACCGCGGGGAGAGCGAACCACCCCCGGGCCGGGTCCTGCCCGCCCGGTTCATCGGCGGGCTCCTCTCGATGGGGCTCGGGGGCCTCGTGCTGGGCCGTGAGGGGCCGACCGTCCACATGGGCGCCGCCATCGGGGCGTGGTGCGCGCGGGTGGCGCGCGCCACCCGCGACGAGGTCCGCGTCATGCAGTCGGCCCTGTCCGGCGCCGGCCTGGCGGTGGCCTTCAACGCCCCGCTCGGGGGCGCCGTGTTCTGCCTGGAGGAGATCGCGCACTCGATCAGGCTCCGGTACGTGCTGTGGACCATGGCGGCGGTCTCGACCGCGGTGATGTGCAGTCGGGTGGTCCTCGGCGACGAACCGGACTTCAGGATCCTCGACGTGCCGGAGCCCGCGTTCTCCGCGCTGCCGGTGTTCGTCGTGTTCGGGGGCCTCGTGTCGCTGCTGGGCGTGGGGTACAGCCTGTTGATCCGCCTCTTCCTGGACGCGTCCGACTCGCTCTCGGCCGTCCCTGGCCCGGTCAGGGCCGCGGCCATCGGGGCGGTCATCGGCGGCGCCCTCACGGTGGACGCCGACCTCGTCGGGGGCGGGAACGAGCTGTCCCAGGCGCTGCTCACCGGCCAGCAGTTGACCTTCCTCGCCGTCGTCCTGATCCTGGTGGTCAGGTTCGTCACGGGCCCGCTGTCGTACGCGGCCAACACCCCCGGCGGCCTGTTCGCCCCGATGCTCGCGCTCGGCGCCCTCAGCGGGGTGGTCTTCTCGCAGGCCCTGGACTGGATCCGGCCCGGGATGGGCACCCAGCTGCTACCCGCGCTCATGTTGGTGGGGATGGCCACCCTGTTCACCTCGGTCGTGCGGGCCCCGCTGACGGGGGCCGTGCTGGTCATGGAGATGACGGCCACGACCTCCGTCGCCGTCGCCATGTTCGCCGCCGGAGCGACCGCCGTGATCGTGGCCCAGTTGTGTGGGGCTCCCCCGATCTACGACACCCTGCGCGAGCGCATGCTCGGGACGGACGACCGCTGACACGGGACGAGCCTCAGACAGGCCCCGCCCGGGCCACCGCCGACACCGCCCGCGCGCCGAGGACACCGAGTTCCGCGCGCACCTCCGCCCGGACCACCACGTCCCACCCGTCGACGGTGCACACCGTCACCACCGCCCGGTTCACGGCGGCGACCCCCGAGGCCGCTGCGCACGCGTCCTCCCGCGCCTGCAACGCGTGCGCCCCGGCCAGCGCGGCCAGGTCCGCCGCCGACCGGGCGGAATGTGCGGCGACCGCCGCCCGGCCGACGAGGAGAACGGCCACGGCGACCGCCAGGACGGCGGCCGCGGCGAAGGCGGTCACGACGGTCATGTACCCGTCGTCGCGGTCCCCGGGCCACCGCGCCCTCACCCCGGTGTCCCCGGTTCCACGCGCGCGACCGCGCGACCGGAGAGCACGACGCCCGGCAGGCCGCGGGCGGGGGCGCTGACCCGCGCGGTGACGTACTGCTCGGCGCCGTCGACCGACACCTCCGTCCCCGGTGCCGCCGCGCGCCCCGCCGCGACGCCCTCCCTCGCGCCGGACACCGCTGCCACCCGGGCGGCCTCGCGCGCGGCGTCCACGACCCGGATCTGGGTGAGCGCCGCGGCGGCCCCCGACGCCGCGATCGTGATGACCACGACGAGCGAGGCGATCCCCAGGGCCGCCTCGACCGTCACCGAGCCCTCGTCGCGGGTGGCTGCCGCGCGGTGCCGCCCGGGCGCCATCACACGGAGGTGGTGAGCGCACGCTCGATGATCCCGCCGAGCGCGGCGGGGATCGAGTCGCCGCTGACCACCGTGTAGAGGACGGCCCCGAAGGCCGCGGCGGCGATCGTTCCGACCGCGTACTCGACCGTCGACATTCCGGCGTCGCCGGCGGGCGCGTGACGGAACCTGTGGGCCACCGCGGAACGGATCCGGCGGGCGGTGGTGGTGATCGTGGTGCTGAGTCGGGTGTTCATGATGGTGTTCTCCTTCTTCCTGACCGGGGCGGAGTCTCCGCGCCGGAGTGTGTGGGGCCGGGGCGCCGCTCACGGCAGGACCCCCGGCAGCATCCCGTCGGCCAGACCCGCGACAACGGGGAGGACGCCCAGGCAGATGAACGCCGGGAGGAAGCACAGGCCGAGCGGGCCCGCCACCAGGACGGCGGCGCGTTCGGCCCTGGCGGCCGCGGCGGCATCGGCCTCGGATCGCATCCGGCGGGCCGCGTGCCCGAGCGCGGACTGGACCGACCCGCCGGCCTCCGTCCCGCGGGCGAGCATCGACGCCACGGGGGCGAGCCGACCCGTGGCAGGGAGGCCTCGCCACGCCTCCTCCGGTGTGGCACCGAGGCGGACCCTGGCGGCCACCGACCGCAGCGCCTCGGCGACGTCCGGATCGAGGGGCTCTACGGCGTCGCCGACGGCCGCCAGCGCGAGGTGGGTGGGCAGGCCGGCGAGCAGCGCCGCCGCGAGCAGGTCGAGCATCCGCGCCAGCGGCCCGGTCGCGCCCGGCCGGCCCCCGCCCGCTGGGCCCGGGCCGAGGCGGGCCCGGTCGAGCGTGCGGGACAGCACCGGCATGCCCCGCGGCGGATGCGGGGCGCGGCGGCGGGGTCCGGGGGCCACGTCACGGAGCCGTCCTGCGGCCGGCCCGCGCCCGGCCCCCCGCCCCGGGGCCGCGGCGCCCAGCAGCGGGGCGAGACCCATCCCCCCGCCCCGCCCACGATCCTGTCGGTCCACACCAGGCCCGCCGACAGGAACCCCGCCCCGATCAGGCACAGGATCCCGCCGAGTGGGCCGCCGAGCAGGACGCCCAGGGGGTCGGCACCGAACCCGGACCCCAGCAACACGCCGAACCCGGGCAACGCGGTGAGGATCACGGCGGTCGCCCTGGGCCCGGCGAGGGTCGCGTCCACCCGGAGCGCCCGCTCGCGCCGCGACGCGACGTCCTCCCGGAGCCCGTCCACCACCTCCGCCAGCACCACCCCGTGTCGCGTGGCCAGCAGCCACGCGCTGGCGAGCTCGGCCGCCACGCCACCCGTGACGCCGGCCGCGGACGCCGACCGGCCGGGCCCGGTGGACAGCGCCGCCGCGACGTCCCCGCCCAGCCGGGCGTGGGCGGCCGCACGGTCGAGGACGGCGGCCACCCCGGGATCGCCGGCGCGCGCGGCCTCCGCCGCCCGGTGCAGCGCCAGTTCCGGCCCGGCCCCGGCGCGGAGCGTCGACGAGGTGTCGTCGAGCGCCCGCTCCCAGGATCCGAGGGCCCCGAGCCGCCGCCCGCGGACGGCCGCCCGCCTCCGCAGATCGGCGACCGTGGCCCCCAGCAGGGCGGCCGCACATCCGTGGAGGGGTCCCGCGGCGACCGTGCCCACCACCACGGCGACGGCCGGGACGAGGAGGGGCGTGGGGACCCGCGCGAGCGCCCGGCGGAGGCCGCCCGGGGTCGACCGGGCGGTCCCTCCGAGTCCGCGCAGCCGATCACGCGCCGCCCCGCCCGGCCATACGAGCAGCGCCCCGGCGAGGAGCAGCGCCACGGCCGTCACGGCCGGCGTCCCGCCACGAGCGCGGCGAACCCCGCACGACCGGGGACCTCTCCCCCGTCGGCCCGCCAGACGGGATCGACCACGATCCCGTCCGCCTCGCGGCGGACCACACCCATCGAGTCGACGCCCCGCCGGCCATCCGGGTACCGGCGCATCCCCACCACCACCCGCAGCGACGCCGCCACCTGCGCGGACAGCGCCGCGCGGTCGAGGCCGCCGAGCGCCCCCAGCGCCTCCAACCGCGCGGGGAGCTCGGTGGGCGAGTTGGCGTGGACGGTGCCGGCGCTCCCGTCGTGCCCGGTGTTGAGTGCGGCCAGGAGGTCCGCCACCTCCCCGCCGCGCACCTCGCCGACGGCGATCCGGTCCGGCCGCATCCGGAGCGCCTGCCGCACGAGATCCGACATCGCGACCCCGCCTGCGCCCTCGACGTTGCCGTGCCGCACCACCAGCCGGACGACGTGAGGGTGCGGGGGCCTCAGCTCCGGCGAGTCCTCCACGCAGAGCAGCCGTTCACCCGGGGGGACCAGCCCGAGCAGGGCGGCGAGCAGAGTGGTCTTGCCCGACCCGGTCCCGCCCACCACCAGGTACCCCACCCGGGCCTCCACCAGGTCCCGCAGCATCGGCTCCACCGGCGCGGGGACGGTCCCGGACTCCACGAGCCTGTCGAAGGTCGCCTGCGCCGGTCTTGACACCCGTAGAGACAGGCAGGTCCCGTCCACCGCGACCGGAGGGAGCACCGCGTGCAGCCTCCAGGCCATGCCGTCCCGCGAGCGGACCACCCCGTCGGCCCAGGGCCGGGCGTCGTCGAGACGCTGCCCCGCCCGGCCCGCCAGCCGCACGGCCAGCGCTCGCAGTTCCGCCTCGGTCGGCACCACCACGCCGGTCTCCTCGAGCCCCCGTCCGCGGTCGACGAACGCCGGACCCGGCCCGTCGACCACCACGTCGGTGACCCCGGGGCTCGCGAGGAGCGCCTCGAGCGGCCCCGCACCCGCCAGGTGTTCCCGCACCAGGCGGGCGGTCCGGAGCAGGTCGAGGTGCCCGTGCAGCACCTCGGATTCCGCGCGGACGGCGCGCACCACCTCCTCCGGATCCGGCTCCACCCCGAGACCTGCCAGCCGCGCACGGACCCGGTCGACCAGATCGGTCGCCAGAACCGCCGCCCCCGCCCCGTCACCGGACACCGGGAGGCACCTCCGCCAGGATCGCGTCCGCGAGCACCCCGAGGCGCCGCGCGCGGCCGCCCCTCCCGCGGCCGAGCGATCTGCCGAGCCCGCCGGATCCGGCCAGCCCACGGACGGCCCGGATCTCGGGGAGCACGTGCCACCCCGCGATCCCCGCCGAGTCGGCGACGTCCGCGGCGTGGAGCGGGTCCCCCCGCTGGGTGCGGATCACCAGCGCGCCGCGACGCACGTCCCCCATCACCCGACCCGCCGCGACCGCGCCCGGGAGGTCCGCCCTGGTCACGACGACGACGAGGTCGGCACGACCGAGCACCGGGTCGTCGCCCGCGAACCCGCCCGCGTCGCAGACCACCAGTCCGCCCGCCCCGCGATGCGCCAGCACCGCCCCCAGCGCGCCACCGGGGGCGGCGACCCGACCAGGGACGCCGGCGCCGCCGCCCGACGGCTCACGCCGCCTGGCCCGGGCCAGCACCCGGCACCCCGGCACCACCTCCGGAACCGCCTCCCAGAGCGCGTCGGGGTCGGGGCCGCCCAACTCCGCGCGCACGTCCTCCACCCGCAGCCCGGGTTCCGCCTCCGTCCCCAGCACCAGATCGACACCCGTGCCGCGCGGATCCGCCTCGACGAGCAGGGACCGGCCGGAGCCCGCCGCCCGGATCGCGAGCGCGGCGGCCAGCGTGCTCGCGCCGCAGCCACCCACCGCGCCGACGACCGCGACGAGGACCCCGCCCCGACCGGCGACCGGTGACATGAGTGCGCCGATGAGGTCGGCCGTCCCGGACGGCAGGTGGACCACCCCGTCGTCGTCCCCCCCGGCCCCCTCTGCCGCGACCCGCAGGACGCGCGCCCCCGCGACACCGGTCGCGGACTCGGGCCGGTCCGTCACCAGGACGTCGGCGAGCGTCGCGTCGCGGGACCCCGGGTCCAGTGCCAGCGCCGCGAGGACGGCCCGGACGTCCGCGTCGAGGTCCGGGTCCGCGACGTCGACCGCGACGGCGGCCGCGGGACGCCCGGGGCAGTGGTCGGGGACCGGGTGGGGTGCTCGGGTCTTGGGGGTCACGGGGACCAGAGTGGCCCCCGGCCGGAAGGCGGGCGCCGCCCCGGAGCGCGATCGCGGCGCCGCCTGTGGAGAGACCACGGCCTGTGGAGAGCGCGCCGGACGAGGCGATGAAATGCCGCGAAATGCCGAGAAGCCGCAGCAGGGGGGCGCCGCGGCTTCTCGGTCCTACACAACACCCGGACCGTGGGGGGACGATCCGGGCTTCTCTCGGGGGATGCTCTATGTAAGAGCGTGATAAGTATCACTTGTGGGCGAAACAAAGGCAAGGACCGTATCGTGACCGGTGTGACCGCCCACCGCCGCCAGGGCCCTCGGTCAACCAACCGACCGGGCCGGATCGCCGCGTTCTTCGACCTCGACAAGACCATCATCGCCACCTCGTCGGTGTTCGCGTTCAACAAGTCCTTCCTCGGCGAGGGACTGCTCTCCCGCCGGTCGATCATCGACCTGGCATATACCCAGCTCGCCTACAGCCTCTCCGATGCGGACGACGACCAGATGGTCAAGGTCCGCCAGGCCATGGCCACCGCCACCAAGGGATGGGAACCGGCGGAGGTCGAACGGATCGCCACCGAGGCGCTCACCGAGACGGTCTCCCCGACGGTTTACGCCGAGGCCCAGGAACTGCTCGCCGAGCACCGGGCGCTCGGGCACGACCTGGTGATCGTCTCGGCATCCGGCGAGGAACTGGTGGCGCCGATCGCGCGGATGCTGGGGGTCGACCACTACGCGGGCACGCGGATGGCCCTCGACGCCGAAGGTCGGTACGGCGGATCGATCGAGTTCTACTGCCAGGGCACCGGTAAGGCCGAGGCGATTTGCGGGTTCGCCGACCGGTACGGGTACGACCTCGACGGCTCCTACGCCTACTCGGACTCCTCCACCGACATGCCGATGCTCGAGCTCGTGGGCCATCCCACCGTGATCAACCCGGACAGGGCCCTGCGCCGCGAGGCGCTGTCCCGGGGGTGGCCGATCCTGACCTTCGAGAACCCGACCCCGCTCCTGCCCACCCTCGAGCGCGCGTCCGGCCCGATCGTCGGGCTCACGTCGATCGCGGTCGCGATCCTGGCGGCCGTGGTGTCGTTCGCCCGCGACTCCCGCCGGCACGACTGACCTCACCCGGCAGGAACCCAACAAGTCGCCATGGCCGGAACGACCCAAGACCGCCGGCGATCCTTGTGGGGTCGCACCATCGCCCGCACCGTGCCCCGGGCGGCATGCTCGGGGGACGGTGGCAAAGACGCCAGGGACGCGGCGGAAGAGAAGCCGCGGCCCCCCGCCCCACACCACCGTCATCGACATTCCGGAACCCACGCGACGGATGACGCCCGAGAGGCAACACCAGCCGTGGGTCCGCGCCGGCCGTCACCGACGGTCGTCCCGGACCGGCGACACGGCGGACCACAGGACGCTTGGTACCCGGATCTCTCGATGGAACCGCAGTGAGTTGGCGGGTCGGCCCGGCGCCGGCCCGCCATTCGCTCGTCAGGCCCCTGCCGCGTCGGCGATCGAGGTGGCCTCCCGCGCGCCGGCCTCCAGCGCGCCGCAGCAGTGGCGGATCCACGCCGCGACCCCCTCCTCGGTGCCGGAGACGAATCCGTCCAAGGCCGCCCGGTGCGCGCCGGGGTCCCGATAGAAGGTCACCTCCGGCACGCCCAGGCAATGGGGATCCAGCCCGGTGGACACGGTGACCAGGCGAAATGCGGCCCGGGCCACGAGCCCGTCACCGGACCCGAACGGCCGCAGTCCCGACAACTCGCCCAGGACCACCGCCGCGAGGACCGGAGCGGGCACCCCGGTCCCACCGGTGACGAGTTCGGCGAGCCCCTGGAGCCGCTCCGCCACCCCCGGCTCGGGTCGGGGCCGCCCGAGGGCCTCCGCGTGGACCTCCGGACCGGACGCCGCCAGCAGGTGCAGGTGGGCCAATTCCTGGAGCGGGGACCGGGTCCACACCGCGACGGCCCGTTCGAGCGACTCGCCGGTCAGCTCGCCGGCGACCCGCAGCGCGGCGGTGAGCACCTCGTCGTGTTCCCCGTCCGCGTCCAGCCGCACCGACGCGCCCTCCACGCCGGCCGAGGCCCGCGCCCCGCGCAGGACGGACTCGGCCGCGGTCGTCGGCCACCCGCGGCGGTTGGCGGGGTGGCGGTGCACCGTGGCGAGGGCCGCCCGGGCAGCCTCGGACGACTCGGCCACCCCCGGGAGGGCGACCAGCGGGGCGAGGGGGTCCTGGGCACGAGGGGTCACGCGGTCGAGGTTACCGACCCGCCCCCGCCCGCCGTTTCACGCACCGGAAACCACCGACACGTGGGCGGATCGGCACCCTCAACCGATGTCGAGCTGATGTAATCAGCGTACGCCCGGGACCGCCCGAGCCCGCCCACCGACGACCCCGGAGACCCCGTGACGCTCAAGGATCAGCTCGACGCGCTGCTGGACGCGACCGCCTTCGACTCCACGGGGACGAAGATCGGCGCGGTGCGGCAGGTGTACGTCGACGACGCCACCGGAAAGATCACGTTCGCGACCGTCTCGACGGGGATCTTCTCCTCCGACGCGATCGTGCCGCTCCACGGCGCCCGGCTCCTCGACGAGGAGCTCCACCTGGACCACACGCGCTCGGTCATCCGGGACTCCCCGCGTCCCGATCGCACCGAGGACGGGCTGACCCCCGACCAGGAGTCCACGCTGCTCGAGCACTACGGCATCGAACCGCAGGACGGCGGGCGCGAGACCGCCGCGCCCGAGCCCGAGCCCGAGCCGGATCCGCCCGCCGAGCCCGAGGTCGCGCCCGGGAAGAAGACCACCCCGCCCGCGCCCGGGAAGAAGACCGAGACGCAGACCACGGAGGAGACGACGACCGCGACGACGACGAGGTCCGCGAACGAGGCGTCGGCGACGCCGCCGGCGAGCGGGGCCCGGCCGGCCGACGAGCCCGGAGTCGATCGCGGCGGATCGGCGCCGACCGACGACGCCTGACCGGGCCGGCCCCCTCGCTCACCCCCTGGTCCCCCCGTCGGGTGCGTTGCCGACCGCAGCATCGTCCATGTGACTACGCTCACACGCAAACGGTCCGGTCGTCCCCGCCGTGTCGACTCCGGCCGCCGTGAACCCAACCACGAGGAGAGCTGCTGATGACCGCTTCCGATCACGACCTGTCCTTCGATCCCGACCCCGCCTTCACCGCCCAGGCCAACGCGCAGGCCGACCTCTACGACAGGGCCTCCGCCGACCGGCTCGCGTTCTGGGACGAGCAGGCCCGCCGGCTGGACTGGTCCAAGGAATGGTCCGAGGTGCTGGACTGGTCGGACGCGCCGGTCGCCAAGTGGTTCGTGGGCGGCGAGCTCAACGTGGCCTACAACTGCGTGGACCGCCACGTCGAGGCCGGAAACGGCGACCGGGTGGCCATCCACTGGATCGGCGAGCCGGAGGGCGACGCCCGCGACATCACCTACGCCGAGCTCAAGGACGAGGTCAGCCGCGCCGCCAACTACCTCGACTCGCTCGGCCTGGTGGCCGGGGACCGCGTGGCCATCTACATGCCGCTGCTTCCCGAGGTGTACATCGCGATGCTCGCGTGCGCCCGCCTCGGTCTGACCCACTCGGTCGTCTTCGCCGGCTTCTCGCCCAACGCGCTGCGCTCGCGCATCGACGACGCGGAGGCCAAGGTCGTCATCACCGCCGACGGCCAGTTCCGCCGCGGCAAGCCCGCACCGCTCAAGGCCGGGGTCGACGACGCGCTCTCCGGCAACGGTGTCGACGCCGACGGCCGCGCCGAGTCCGTGCAGACGGTCCTCGTCGTGCGCCGCACCGGCCTCGACGTCGAGTGGACGGACGGCCGCGACGTCTGGTGGGACGAGGTCGTCCCGCAGCAGTCCGCCGACCACACCCCGGAGGCCTTCGACTCCGAGCACCCGCTCTTCCTGCTCTACACCTCCGGCACCACGGGCAAGCCCAAGGGCATCGTCCACACCACCGGCGGCTACCTCACCCAGGCCTCCTACACCCACCACAACGTGTTCGACCACAAGGCCGGGGAGGACGTCTACTGGTGCACGGCGGACGTCGGCTGGGTCACCGGCCACACCTACGGCGTGTACGCGCCGCTGTCGAACGGCGCGGAGTGCATCGTCTACGAGGGCACCCCCAACTCCCCCGACGAGCACCGGCACTTCCAGATCATCGAGAAGTACGGCGTCACGATCTACTACTCGGCGCCGACCCTGATCCGCACGTTCATGAAGTGGGGCACGGAGATCCCGGCCGCGCACGACCTGTCCTCGATCCGCCTGCTCGGCTCGGTCGGCGAGCCGATCAACCCGGAGGCGTGGCGCTGGTACCGCGAGAACATCGGCGGCGGCAAGGCCCCCATCGTCGACACCTGGTGGCAGACCGAGACCGGGGCGATCATGATCTCCCCGCTGCCGGGCGTCACGGCGACCAAGCCGGGATCGGCCATGCGGCCCCTGCCCGGGATCGAGGTGGCGATCGTCGACAGCGACGCCAAGGAGGTCGCGGCCAACGAACAGGGGTTCCTCGTGATCACCGACCCGTGGCCCGCCATGCTCCGGGGCATCTGGGGCGACATGGACCGCTACCGCGACACGTACTGGTCCCGGTTCGCCGAGGAGGGGTACTACTTTGCCGGTGACGGCGCCAAGTGGGACGCCGACGGCGCACTGTGGGTGCTCGGCCGCGTCGACGACGTCATGAACATCTCCGGGCACCGCATCTCCACCTCCGAGGTCGAGTCCGCGCTCGTCGGCCACCGCGCCGTCGCCGAGGCCGCCGTGGTCGGCGCCAACGACGAGACCACCGGGCAGGCGATCGTCGCCTACGTGATCCTGCGCGGCAACGTCGACGCCGAGGAGGACCGTCAGGCGCTCATCAACGAGCTGCGCGCCGAGGTGTCGCGGGAGATCTCCCCGATCGCCAAGCCCCGCGACATCACGATCGTCCCGGAACTGCCCAAGACCCGCTCCGGCAAGATCATGCGTCGGCTGCTCAAGGACATGGCGGAGGGCCGCGACGGCGGGGACACCTCGACCCTGTCCGATCCGACCATCATGGAGCAGATCAGGGAGAAGGGCACCCGCGGCTGACCGGGTAGCGGGTGAAGGCAGCCACGTGTCGTGGCACGATGGACGGCGGTGCATCCGTCGCCTGACAATGGAGGAACAACCGTGAGCCACGCCCAGGGAACCCACACGCCGACCGGGGCCTCGATCCCTCTGCATGACGCGGACTCGATCGGCCGGGGCGACGCCAGCATCGGAACCCTGGTCAAGAACGCCTCGACCCAGGTGTCGACGCTGCTGCGGGCGGAGATCGAGCTCGCCAAGACCGAGGTGGCCGAGCAGGTCAAGAAGGCCGCCACGGGGTCCGGCTTCTTCGTCGCCGCGCTGGTCCTGCTCCTCATGTCGTTCTTCCCGTTCGTGTTCATGTGGGCCAAGCTCATCTCGATGTGGTTCGGCACCAAGACGTGGGACTGGATGGGCTTCCTCATCGTGTTTGTGGTCCTGGTGCTCCTGGCCGCGCTGTTCGGGTTGCTGGGCTACCGCAAGGTCAAGAAGATCCGTAAGCCGCAGCGCACGATCGACTCGGTGTCGGACCTCAAGCTGGCGATGCCCACCGGTGCCGAGCCCAGGCCCGGGACGGTCCGCACGACCGAGACCCCCCTGCCCGCCGCGACCCGCTGAAGACTCCCGGTCACAGGCCGCCCGACCCGTCGATAGTCAGGATCGACGGGCCGTGGCGGCATCGTGACGTCTCGGCCAACGGAATCCGCCTCCATGTGGCGGAGTCCCTGCCGGCCGACACGGTCCCCGGGGTGCTCCCGCCGCTGGTCGTGCTGATCCACGGCCTGGACGGCATCTGGTGGACCATGCGCGCGCCCATGGTCGCGCTCGCCGAGGCGGGCTTCCACGCGGTGGCCGTGGACCTGCGCGGTCACGGCGACTCGGACAAGCCGCCGAGGGGGTACGACGCCTGGACGCTGTCCGCCGACATCACCAACCTGATCCGCGCTCTCGGGCACTCCTCCGCGGTGATCGTGGGGCAGGGGGAGGGCGGATTCGTCGCGTGGACCGCTGCGTACCGGCGGCCGCGCGCGGTGCGGGGCCTCGTCGTCGTCGGCTCCCCCCACCCGCTCGCCACCCGCCACGCCGCGCTCCGCGACCCCGTGCAGCGCCGCGCCCTGGCCCCCCGCCTCCTGGCGGACCAGGCCCCCCGCCTGCCCGAACGCCGGCTCACCGCGAACGGCGCGGCGGCGGTCGAGGACACGCTCCGAGCCCGCTCCGGGCGGTCCTGGCCGGAGACCGCCGACTTCCGCGAGTCCGCCGCGCTGCTCCGGCGGGCCATGCTCATCCCCAAGGTCGCGCACCTGTCGCTGGAGAGTCGGCGCTGGATGGTCCGCAGCCAGCTCCGCCCCGACGGTCGCGACTTCCGGCGTACCGTCTCCCGCGTGGTGGACCAGCCGGTGCTGGGCATCAGCGGCGCCGAGGACACGTTCATCCGGCCTGAGACGGTGCGCGCGTCCGCCCGGTGGGCCCGCGATTTCCACGCCGAGCTCGTCCCCGGGGCCGGCCACTACCCCGCGATGGAATCCCCGGCCGCGACGTCCCGGCTGATCGTGGACTTCGCCCGGCGCGTGAGCGGACCCCCGTCCGGTCCGCCCGGCTAGCGCACCCGGCCCCTCCGCCCCGCGGCGTACGCTGCCCCTCCGCCCCGCGGCGTACGCTGCCCCTCCGACCTGCGCTGCCTCTCTGCACGCGATTACCGGGGTCGCGCTGCGGGAATGGACCATTCCGCCAGCGCAAGCCGGGGAGGCAGCGCAAGCCGGGGAGGCAGCGCAAGCCGGGAGGCAGCGCTTGTCTCGGGGAGGAGGGCTCGCAGCCCCTGGGTCAGCGGGCCCCCACGCAGGAGCCCGTGCCGACCGGCGACACCGAGGCCACCGCCGCCTCCAGCTGTGGCAACACCTGCTCGACGGTGAGCGCGTACCCGGTGTCGGCGGCATCCATCGCGGCGCCGAACACCACACCCACGACCTCGCCCTCCGGTGTGATCAGCGGCCCGCCCGAGTTGCCCTCGCGGACCATGCCCCGGAGGATGTACACCTCGCGCTCGACGGTCTGCTCGCGGTAGATGTCCGGACCACGCAGCGTCACCCGCTCCCGGATCCGGGCCGAGTCCGCCCGGAAGGGGCCGTTCCCGGGGAAGCCCACCACAACAGCGTCGTCGCCGGTCCGGGACCGCCGCTCGGCGAAGGTCAGCACCGGCGCCTCCAGACCGGGCACGCGGAGGACGGCGATGTCGACCCGCGGGTCGTAGACCACCACGTTGGCGTCCAGCTCCTCGTCACCGACCACGACCCTCACCGAGCCGGTGCCCGCCACCACGTGCGCGTTGGTCATGACGAGCCCGGGGGCGGCCACGAAGCCCGACCCCTCGAGCGCCCGGCTGCAGGACTCCGCCCGGCCCAGGATCTTGAGCACCGACGGCTCCACCCTCGCCACCACCTCGGATCCGGCGAGAACCGGGTCCGGCGGCGCGACCTCCTGCATGGGGGTGGTGCCGAACGGGCCGAGGATGTCCGGGAACCCGGTGGTGCCGAGCATGGCGGTGAACGCGGCGGGGATCTTCTGCAGTTGCTCGGGCGCGACGTCGTCGATCTTGGCCAACACCGAGGACCCCCGCACCGCCTTGCCCGGGCCGGGGCCCTCCTGGGCCGCGATCGGGACGGCCACGAGCCACGCCACGAGCAGCACGGCCGCGGCCTGGAACACGGCGCCGACCGTGCTGTCGAGGAGCTTGGCCCCCGTGCCGGAGATGTAGCGTCGGGCGGCGCGACCGATGGTCACACCGGCGACCTGGCCGACGATCACCATCACCGCGATGATCGCGAGCCCCGCCACGAGCCGACCCACCGGCGCGTCGATCTCGCGGACCAGGTGGGGCGCGACGAGAAGCCCCGAGGTGGCGCCGATGCCCACGCCCAGCAGCGCGAATCCCGAGGCGGCGGCGCCGTTGATCCAGCCGGAGATCGCCGCGGCCGCGGCGAGGGCGTAGAGCGCGAAGTCGAGCCACTGCGAGCCCGTCACCGGTATCCCCTGCGGGGGTTGTCGGCGGGCAGGTCGAGCGGCTCCTCGGCGGTGGCAGGGACGGCGGTGGCGGGGGCCGCGTCCGGGAAGGCGGACCGGGCTCCCGGCACCCCGGCGACCGTCCGGTCCGCCAGCGGGTCGGAGGACTCCCGTCGCGCCTCCTCCGCCGACATCCGGTACCGCTCACCGTTCGCCGAGGCCGCCAGCGTCTCCTCGAGGTCGCGGATGTCGGTGGTGTCCCAGTCCAGGTCCCAGCCGGCGGAGTGGAACATCGCCGCGATGATCCCGGCGGTGAAGCCCCACACCACCAGGTCGTCGTGGAGGAACGCCGGTCCGGTCCACCCCGTGGAGTGCCGCAGCAGGAAGCGGTTGGCCGGGTCGAGGAGCTCGCCCACCGGCACCGTCATGACGCGCGAGGTCTCGCCGGCGTCCACGACCCCCACCTCCATCGGTTCGCGCCAGTACCCCAGCACCGGGGCCACCGAGTAGTTGGAGACGGGGATGTACAGCTCGGGCAGCACCGCGAGCACATCCACGCCCGAGGCCTCAAGTCCCGTCTCCTCCCACGCCTCGCGCAGCGCGGCCTCGACCGGGCCGCTGTCGGTGGGGTCGACCCCGCCGCCGGGGAACGAGACCTGTCCCGAGTGGCTGCGCAGCGTGGGCGCGCGGTGGGTGAGCAGGACGCGGGCGTCCTCCGGGGGCGTCGGGCCCGGCGCATCCGCGGAACCGGAGAACAGCACCAACACGGCGGCGTCGCGGTGCGGGCGCCCCACCTCGTTGGGCCCGCGGTCCTCCGGGGGCCTGCGCCTGGGCAGCAGCCCGTCGAAGCTGCCGTCGGTGCACGCCGCCATGAGCGGATCCATCCAGCCGGGGTGCGGAACGCCGGTCACGTCGCCGGGCCGGGGCACCGGCCCGCTCCGCCCGGTGCCGGTCACGCGGCCACCCCCAGGTACTCCTCCACGGCGTCGAGCACGTCCCGCTCGCTGTCCATCGGTTCGACCAACACGTGCGCGACGGTCCCGTCGGCCCTGACGAACACCGTCAGGGGCAGGACGGGCGGCGCGCCCAGCAGGGTCGGCAGCTCCTCGTCCTGGTCGGAGACGGAGATCAGCTCGTCGATCCCGAGCGCGGCCAGGGTGTCGAACCCCTTGGTCTCCGACGGGTCGGTGTGGGAGAGCACCACCGCGACGTCGCCGCCGAGCGCGGCCTGCGCGTCGCGGATCGCGGGCAGCTCGCGGCGGCACGGCTCACACCAGTACGCCCACAGGTTGACCACCATCGGCCGGCCCGCCTGGATCTTGCCGAGCGTGGTGGTCGACCCGTCGTCCATGCACCGCACCATGAACCCGGCCACCGGGCCGTCGGTGGTGGCCGGAACGGCGCTGTCGCGGCAGGCCGGCAACCCGGCCGAGGCGCGGGTCCCCGCGTCGACCACCGTCTGCGGCTCGTCCGCCGGGGGCGCGCCCACCGGCGGCGCGGTGGGGGTGGACGCGGCTCGGCCGCCGGCCTCGTCGTCGTCGGCCAGGGTGGAGAGGAGGGCGACGACGACGCCGCCCAGCGCCACCAACGCCCCCGGGGACCATCTCAGCGAGGCGCTCACGCCCGACCCCCCACCCCGCCCAGTCCCAGCAGGTGGTCGCGTTCGGGTCCCGCCACGAGGCGGGCGGCGGCCACGGGATCGAGCGGGCCGGCCTCGCCCGCGGAGGGGCAGTCGTCGGCCAGGACGCACGCCCCGCAGGCCGCCGTCCGCGCGTGGCACACCCGACGCCCGTGGAAGATGATCCGGTGGCTGGCGTCGGTCCAGGTCGCCCGCGGGAGCAGGCGCGCCACCTCACGCTCGATGCGCACCGGGTCCGTGGCCTCCGTCCAGCGCCACCGCGCCACCAGCCTCATGAAGTGGGTGTCCACGGTCAGGCCGGGCACCCCGAACGCGTTGCCGAGCACCACGTTGGCCGTCTTCCGTCCGAAGCCGGGGAGGGTGACCAGGTCCTCGAGCCGCCGCGGCACCTCGCCGTCGAACCTCTCCACCAACGCCGCGCCCAGGCCCTGGATGCTCCGGGCCTTGTTGCGGTAGAAGCCGGTCGGCCGGATCAGGGCCTCGAGCTCCTCGGGGTCCGCGGCCGCGTAGTCGGCGGCCGTGCGGTAGCGGGCGAACAGCGCCGGCGTGACCTCGTTGACGCGCTTGTCCGTGCACTGGGCCGACAGGATCGTGGCCACACTCAGCTCGAGCGGATCGGAGAAGTCCAACTCGCAGTACACGTGGGGGAACGCCTCCTCGAGGGTGCGGAGCATGCGGCGGGCTCGACGGGTGCGCCCGAGGTCGGTTTCCACCCCCCTCGCGGCCGCTCCCCGTCTGCGGCGCGTCGTGGAGGCCGGGGCGGGGTCGGGCATGAGTCCACATTACGGCCCGCCGGACGAGCGGGTCGGCCCCCCGCCGACACGCCGGCTGTGTGTACCGGCGTCCGGGGGTGTTTACTCGGGGGCATGCAGGGAATCCTCGTCGTCCTGGTCCCGGTCCTCCTCGCCGGTTTCGCACTCCTCATGGACCGGTTCGAGAACGCGATCCTCGACCAACCAGAGCAGATCGACGACTGACGTCCCGCTCCGACCGCGCGTTGGGCACATCTCGGGCGATCTACCGGCTACAGTGGCTTTCGCCACACGCACGCCATGGCGCGGACACCCATGTCCACGCCCGAACGGAGGGTCACAGACTGTGACGATCGATCGCCGCACGGACCAGTCTGCCGACGACGTGCTCACCCGGGCCGGAATCTTCCAGGGTGTCGAACCCGCCGCGATCTCGGCGCTGCGAGCCGACCTCACCGCCGAGGAGTACTCCAAGGGTGACGTGATCATCCGCGAGGGCGAGCAGGGCGACAGCCTGTACATCGTCACCTCCGGCAAGGTGAAGCTCTCCCGCAAGGCCCCGGACGGCCGCGAGAACCTGCTGTCCATCCTCGGCCCGTCCGACATGTTCGGCGAGCTGTCCATCTTCGACCCGGGCCCGCGGACCTCCTCGGCCGTGTGCGTGACCGACGTGGCCGTGCAGTCCATGGACCGCTCCGCGCTCAAACGCTGGATCGCCGAGCGCCCGGAGATCTCCGACCAGCTGCTCCGCGTGCTGGCCCGCCGCCTGCGCCGCACCAACAACAACCTCGCCGACCTGATCTTCACCGACGTCCCCGGCCGCGTCGCCAAGGCCCTGCTGCAGCTGGCCCAGCGCTTCGGCACGCAGGAGGGCCCCAACATCCGCGTGACGCACGACCTCACGCAGGAGGAGATCGCCCAGCTCGTCGGCGCCTCCCGCGAGACGGTGAACAAGGCGCTGGCCGAGTTCGCGCACCGCGGCTGGCTGCGCCTCGAGGGCAAGAGCGTCATCATCTCCGCCCCGGAGCCCCGGCCCCGCCGCCCCCGCCCCCCCCCCGCCCCCCCCCCCCCCCCGCCCCCCCCCCCCCCCCGGCCCGCGCCCCCCCCCCCCCGCCGGCCGGCGGAATCCGCTACTCCCCTGCGCGATCCGCTGCCTGTAACCGGGTAGCGGACCACGCAGGTCGGTAGCGGATTGTCCGGTGGGGTGGATCACGCGCCCGGGCCGAGCCCGAGCCTCTCCTGGCGACGCATGGCGCGTTCGACCTGGTCGACGATCCGCCGCGGATGTCGCAGGTCCTCCCAGGTCCACCGGAGAACAACGAACCCGGCGTCCTCGATCTGACTCTGTCGACGTCGTTCGGCGTTCCAGGAACCCCTGATCTGCTCCTGCCCGGTTCCGTACTTGGCAAAGCCGTCGGCCTCGCCGACCAACCGCCACTCTCGCCAGTAGAGGTCGACGCGGAATCGTTCGCCCCCACGCACTCCGAGCCACACCTGGAGCTCCGGTTCCGGCACGCCGCCCAGGACGAGGATCACCCTGATCAGGGACTCGAGCACCGACTCCGCGAGACCCGAGGTCAGGGCGGGCAGAGCGCGGGCGCGGGCCGCCCCGGAGCGACCCCTCGCGGCGTCCGCCTCCGCCTGCAGATCGCTCCGGGTGACCAGGCTCCGCCGGATCGCCGCATCGCCCGCGCACACCCCGCTCTCCAGACTGACCGTGCGTGCCACGTCGATGATCGTCCGCGCCGGCGACGTCACCTCAATCCCGTCCACCACCGTCGTCGACCCGACCACGGGCAGGTTCCAGCACGTCAACGCGCTGCTCCGACGGCTACCTCCGCCCGGACGGTGCCTGGTGGCGGACGGCCTGTCGAGCGGGACACCGTGGAGTGGCAATCCGTGCAGCGCGAGCGCGGAGCCGTGCGAGATGACCGTCCCCGGCTCGATCGCCCGCGCGGCCGCCCGGGTGCGGTCGAGGAAGTCCCGCCGCGCCGCCTCGTACGACGGGACACCGGCGACTGATCCGGGTTCGTCGTCACGCTCGATGTACAGGCCGGAGCGCAGCCGCCGCAGCCGCCCGCGATCCACGAGCTTCGCGGTCTCACGCCGGTCGATCCCGCGGGCGGCGAGATCTGCGGGCGACAGGAGGGCCGGCGGTATGTGGTCGTTTCCAGACGAGTGGGCCATGGGGTCGATCGTCGCGCCCGCGGCATCCGCGCCCGGACCGGCGAGCTGGGATTATCCGGGGGCCTGTGGATGGCTCGGCCCCCTGTGGACAACCACCATCCACCCCCCATCCCCGCCGATCCGCTACTCCGCTGCACGATCCGCTCCCCGGATGCGAGTAGCGGACCGTGCAGCGGAGTAGCGGATCGCGGGGGGCGGCGGGGAGCGGGCGGCGGGGGGTCAGGCGTCGGGGGCGGGGGTCAGGCGTCGGGGGCGTCGAGGCGGTCGAGGTGGCGCAGCGCCACCAGCGTCGACTGCTCGGCCACCATGAGCAGGAACGGCGAGACATCGCGGTAGATGTGCCGGGTGATGGCCTCGGCCGAGGCCTCGCGGCCCAGCTCGGCCCGCGCGGCCACGATCTGCTCGAGCCGGTCCCGCCGGTGCCGTCCGAGCACCTGCGCGGCGCGGCCGGTGTTCTCCACGTCGGGCCCGTGCCCCGGGATCCCGATCACCCCGTCGGCCCGCGCGGCGAGCAGATCCATGCTGCCCAGGTAGTCGCCGAGGTCGCCGTCGGTCGAGTCCAGCACGGTCGAATCCCGGCCGAGGATCGTGTCCCCCAGGACCACGCAGTCCGGCGGAGCGGTGAACCCGGTGCCCGCGACCCGCACCTCGAGGCTGACCGAGTCGGCCGTGTGCCCCGGGGTGCCCAGCACGATGATGTCCAGGCCCGCGGCGTGGATCACCTCGTCGTCGTCGCCGCCCGTCACCAACGGCGCGGCGTCGCGGCAGAACCGCTCCTGCACGGCCCGGACCGGGGCGGCGGTGAACGTGCGCAGGTGATCGATGCCGTCGGTGTGGTCGCCGTGGCGATGGGTGACGACGACGAGCTCGATCTCGCCGACGATGGCCGCGATCCGCTCGGCGTGCGCGAGGTCGTCCGGCCCCGGGTCCACCACCACGCAGGTGGGCGACCCGGGGGCCCGCAGGACGACCGTGTTGGTCCCCTCGAAGGTCATCTCCGAGGGGTTGTCGCAGAGGATCACCCCGGCCAGGTCGGTGACGGGGCGGAGCGTCTCGTACGCCGGGAAGCCGATCGGGGCCAGACCGCCGCTCATCGCCCTAGCCCTCGACCTCGACGATGAGCTCGACCTCGACGGGCGCGTCGAGCGGCAGCTCGGAGACGCCGACCGCCGAGCGGGCGTGGACGCCGGCGTCGCCGAAGATCTCCCCGAGCACGTCCGAGGCCCCGTTGACCACCGCGGGTTGGGCGTTGAAGCCGGGGGCGGAGGCGACAAAGCCCACGACCTTGACGATCCGCACCACCGCGTCGACGCCCACGAGCGCGTCGACCGCCGCGAGGGCGTTGAGCGCGCAGGTCCTGGCGAGCCCGGCCGCCTGCCCCGGGTCCACCTCGGCACCGACCTTCCCGGTGGCGGCGAGGGCGCCGTCGACCATCGGCAGCTGACCGGAGGTGTAGACGTACGCCCCGGTCCGCACGGCGGGGACGTAGTTGGCCACCGGCGGCACGACCGTCGGCAGCGCGATGCCCAGCTGCTCGAGCTTGCGGCTCCAGTAGCCCGCGGACTCCGAGTCGGGCATCAGAGCTGCCGCTTGAGGTAGGCGACGTGCTGCTCGCCGGTCGGGCCGGGCAGCACCGACACCAGCTCCCAGCCGTCACTTCCCCACTGGTCGAGGATCTGCTTGGTGGCGTGGGTGAGCAGCGGGACGGTGGCGTATTCGAACCGGGCTGCGGAGGTGGCTTCGCTCATGCCCCCCACTCTAGGGAAGTCGAGAGCGTCACGCGTGCGGTGGCGTCTGCGTTTACTGTGGAGCGCATGCCAGCCACTGAGAGTCCGGGAACGCGGGCGACCATCGCCGACGAGCTGTCCACCGGGTGGGCCGACGGGTCCGCCCGAGCAGAACTCCACTACGTCTCCGGGAAGGGGGGCACGGGCAAGACCACGGTCGCGACCGCGCTGGCGCTCGCCCTGGCCTCGACCGGGAAGCGGGTGCTGCTGGTCGAGGTGGAGGAGCGGCAGGGCATCGCCCGGATCTTCGACCGCGCGCCGCTGCCCTACCGCGAGGAACTGGTGGCCCGGGTCGACGGCGGCGGGAAGGTGTTCGCGCTGGCGATCGACGTCGAGGCGGCGATGCTCGACTACCTCGACACCTTCTACCACCTCGGCGTGGTGGGCAAGGTCATGAAGTCGGTGGGCGCGATCGAGTTCGCCACGACCATCGCCCCCGGCCTCAAGGACGTGCTCCTCACCGGCAAGGTCTACGAGGTCGTCACGCGCGAGCACGCCCGGAAGGAGGTCGTGTACGACGCCGTGGTGGTGGACGCGCCGCCCACGGGGCGGATCGGCAAGTTCCTCGACGTCACCACCGCGATGGCGGACCTGGCCGCGGGCGGCCCGATCCGCCGTCAGGCCGACGCGGTGTCCGAGCTGGTCCACTCCCCGCGGACCGTGGTCCACCTGGTCACGCTGCTCGAGTCGCTGCCGGTCCAGGAGACCGTCGAGGCGATCGCCGAGCTCAAGAGCCACGGCCTGCGGGTCGGTCAGGTGATCATCAACCGGGCCGAGACCAGGCACCTGGACGACGCCGCGCTGGAGCGGATCGCCGAGGAGGAGATCGACGCCGCGGCGGTCCTCGCCGGCCTCGAGGTGGCCGGGGTGGAGCTCGACGACGAGGGCCTGCAGGGGCTCCTCGTGGAGGCCATCGAACACGCCCGCGTCGCGCGCGGCCAGCTCAAGGCCGGCGACACCCTGACCTCCTCCGGCTGCCCCACCCTCGTGCTGCCGGCCCTGCCCAACGGGGTCGAGGTCGCCGACCTCTACGACCTCGCCTCCGCCCTCGTCGACCAGGGAGTGAGCTGACATGACCCGTCGCCTCGACATCACCGCCATGCTCACCGACCCCGCGACCCGGGTGGTGGTCACCACCGGCGCCGGAGGAGTGGGCAAGACCACGACCGCCGCCGCCGTGGCGCTGCGCGCCGCCGAACTCGGCCGCGACACCGTGGTCCTCACGATCGACCCCGCCCGGCGCCTGGCGCAGGCCCTGGGGATCGACGACCTCTCCAACGAACCGTCCCGGGTGGAGCTCGGCCCGGAGCACGCGGACTCGGGCGGGTCGCTGCACGCGATGATGCT
>NZ_CALMYY010000010.1 GCF_937873725.1 uncultured Dietzia sp. | reverse complement strand
CGTCCTCGTGGTCCGACTTCGCCGGGGACATGGCGAGGGTCGCGGCGAAGGCGGCGACCTCCGACCTGCTCGGCATCTTCGGCATCGAGGATGAGATGCCCTGGTGGATGCAGGTACACCAGGCCATGTCCGCGACCCCGCTCCAGGACGGGCAGGCACCCACCCCGATCGCCGACACCCCCGACGAGGTGCTCGCCGACCCGACCCTCGCCGCGACCGTCGCGCTCAACCCGATGCCCGAACCCCCGAAGTCCGAGGGATCCAACCACATCTGGGATCCCGCGCAGGGGGCCGAGCAGTGGCGGCCGATGGTCCGCGCCGCGATGAAGCGTCAAGGCAAGTCGAGTAAGGCCGAGGAGGACGCCTGGATTCGTCAGATCCAGTCCGAGTCCGGCGGCAACCCCGGCATCAAGCAGGGCATCATCGACGTCAACTCGGGCGGCAACGAGGCCGTCGGGCTGCTCCAGATCATCCCCGGCACGTTCGCCGCGCACCGCGACCCCGAGCTGCCCAACGACCGCCGCAACGCATGGGCGAACATCAACGCTGCGATCCGGTACGGTCACGCCCGCTACGGCGCGGGGCTGCTCGACGCGATCGGCGACGGCGACGGGTACAAGGACGGCGGTCTCATCCCCGGCCTCGGTGGTGTCCGTCAGGACTCGATCGGCATCAAGGTCTCGCCGGGCGAGTACGTCTCCCACGCGGTGGCCACCGCGGCGAACCTGCCCCTGTTCGAGGCACTCAACGCCGACCCGTACCTGCTGCACAACATCCCCCGTGCGATCAGCGCGGTCCCGACCACTGGCGCGGGCGGCGGGATCGACGCTTCGATCACCGTCGGCACGATCCAGACCACAGACTGGTCGGCGGCACAGCGGACCCTCGCACGCGAGCAGGGCCGTCAGGTCCGTAACCTTTCGATGGCAGGGAGTGTGACAGGATGAGCCCCGTGTGGACACCCCGTCGTAAGGTCGTGTGGATCGACGCCAACAGATACGTCTGGCACCTCTCAGGCGACCGCGCCGGCGAGGAGGGGGCGAAGATGGCCCCGAGTCCCAAGGGGCTCGATGACGTCGAGGAATCGGTGCTTGTCGACGAGGGCCAGCACATCGAGGGCGCGATCCCTCGCGGCCGGTCGGTGGCGAAGCGGGACATGGACTTCACCGTCCACCTCACCGCCGACACGCCTCGCGCGCTGCGGGTGCTCAAGGAGCGGTGGCGCTCGGGATGGTCGGCGACCAAGCCGGGTCACTGGTGCGAGTTCACCTCCTCGGGCGGCTGGCGGTGGCGCTCGGTGCTGCGCGCGGGTGAGCAGGTGCCGGCGTTCAAGAAGGACGACGCGCTCATCTGCCGGGCCACCTACCACGTGCCCGCCCTCGCGGCCTGGCCGTGGTGGACAGGGTTCGAGATCTCCTCGGTGTGGTCGACCACGGCCAACGTCGGCGAGGGCGCTCTCACCCTTGTTAACCCCTGCTCCGAGGACCTGACGTGGGAGGCCACCCTCGCCGGTCCCGGCACCTACTCGATCACCGACGGCCCCGGCGGGCCCTGGGTCGAGTTGCCCACCCTGCCGGGCGGGTGGACGATGCGGGTTGACACCTCGACCACCCGGCCCACCGTCATCGGCGTCACCGCCGGCGGTGAGCTCGTCAACCTGTGGGGCCAGATGCGCGGGCGGCGGTTCACCCGTGCCTCGCTCCTGCCCGCGGCGCGCGGCCTGACCCCGTCCCAGACCGTCCTCGGCATCCGCATCGAGGGCGGCAACGGCGAGGCCGAGGCCCTGATCGAGGCCCGCCCCAAGTACCGGTCGGGGTCCTGATATGGTGAGCAACATCCGGCAGACCGCCGCGGCGCTCGACAAGAAGATCGACGCCTTCGACCAGACGCACATCATGGCCGACTACACCATCAGGGTCATGGACAAGACCCTGACCGAGGTCGGCGTCATCGGCGACGACCTGGAGATCAAGTGCACCCTCCCCCGCAAGATCGGCGGCGTGCTCGCGGCCACCATCCCGGGCGCCCACCCGCTGCGCGAGTTCCTCTGCGAGACCCCCGACGGCGAGGATGCGGTCATCTACCTCATCGTCGAGTGGGAGGGCGTCACGACGCGGTGGGAGGGCAAGCTCACCGACGCCGACGAGATCCACGTCGACGGCCGGGACACCATCGAGCTCGTCGCCGAGCACGTCTCCCGGCACCTCGACAACCTCCTGCTGTGGGCCATGCCCGGCCTGCCAATGGAGACCCAGCTCATCGAGTACCTCGGCGTCGGGTACGCGCGCACGACGCTCAAGCAAGCGATCCTCGCCAACGTGGTGCGGCTCCAGGCGGCGGGGTACCGGATCACCCCGAACCTGCTCAACCGCAACACCTGGTCCCGTCTCGCCCGCCACCTCTGGCCGCTGTACGTCGTGCCCCACGACCCGGCCACCGACCGGTCCAAGTTCATCGCCTTCACCGCGAACATGACCCCGGCGTCCAAGACCATCGAGGACGTGACCAAGGGCACCGGTCTACAACCGGTCGTGTGGATATGGTTCCCGGGCGATCCCCAGCCGAGCACCTGGGACACGCTGACCAAGCCGACCATCTGCATCGACATCGTCGACAAGTCGGGCCCGATCGGTGAGACCGGCAACGTGTTCGAGGGGCTGTTCACCTACCTCGCCGGCCGCATCGACTCGGTCGGTGAGCAACCGTTCTTCCGCACCGACTCCAAGCCGCCCTCGGCCAAGTACCTCGTCCCCGGTGACTTCGGGCAGGACCCCGACGACCCGTACGTGGTGCTGCGGCAAGGCCGGTACACCGCCCTCGGCGACTGGAAGATCAAGCACCACTTCGCCGGGCCGAAGTCGATCATGGTCGGCGGCAAGTCGCCGGACATCGTCAACGCGCTCGTCAACGCCGCGATCACCGCGCTGCTCGGGTGGCTCTCCCAGCTCCTCGGCATCCCCGGCCTGGCTGCGCTGTTCCAGGGCCTCGGCGACGACCGGCTGTTCGCCTGGATGCGGTTCCAGGAGTCCAAGCGCACCCAGGCCGCGGGCGACTTCGGGTACAAGGAGGGCCTCGGCGCGGGGATGAGCAAGGCGTGGACCCCGCAGGCGTATCAGGTCGGCATGGGCAAGCTGTGGGACACCCGGGGCAAGCGCAGCCACGAGGCCGAGCTGCTCGTCGGCCGGCCGTACTACCCGCTCGTCCACATTCATCCCGGCGATCCGATCGGGTTCGAGACCCCGACCGGCAACATCTGGCGGGACTACGTCGAGGATCTGATCTTCGAGTCGTCCATGTCCACGCCGCGCAAGTGGTCGGTGGTCATCGGCCAGCCCGAGCCCGAGGACCCCGTCGTGCTCGCCTTCCGCGAGCTCGGCAAGATCGGTACCGTCGTCAACTGGCTCAACTTCGGATAGGGGATAGGCGTGCGCATCGAGGAACTACCCGAGCAGGCCCGGCGCGAGATCGGGATGCTGCGGGCGGTGATGGTCAAGGCCATCACCACGGCCAATCCCACCGGTAGCGTCGGTGAGGACCTGTGGCGGCAACTGCACGGCAAGCTCGTCGCGCAGTTCGACACCGAGCTCGGCGAGGAGATTTACCGCAGCGTCCGCGAGGAGGTGTCCCGGGGCGAGATCCTGCCCGATGGCACGGCCGACTCCCCCGCCCCGTTCCCGACCCTCGACGCCCCCGAGGTGCGGTCCCTCGGCGAGTTCCTCACCGCCCCGCCCCTGCCCCGGGTGGGTCAGCCTCACCTCGACTACGACCTGGCCTGTCACATCGCGCAGGCCGTGCTCAACTGGCAAGGTGGCTACGTCTGGCAGGGCCGGTCGTGGATCCCGATCGACGAGGTCGCCCCTGACCCCGACGACCCGCGGGGCGAGATCGAGGTGGTCGACTACACTCGGGGGGACGACGTCGTGTACCGCGCATCCCACCCTGAGGTCGGCGAGGTGTGGCACAGCGACGAGGCGGTGGCCCGGGAGATGGTACGCGCCCGGCTCGCCACGGTGAAGGGATAGGAATGACCTACACACTCGGCGAGGTGTTCGCCACCATCAACCCCCGGCTCGAGCTGCGCGGCGTCAACGATAACAACGGTGAGCCGATCCGCACGGTCTCGCTCGAGGCGACCCCGACCGAGGGGTACCTCGAGCTCCCGAAGGGCGACCCCGGCGACCCCGGCAACCCCGGCCCCACGCAGCCGGTGGTCAAGTGGCAGGGTGCGATCAACACCGAGGCGGCGCTGCCCTCTGGTCTTGGCGGCGGACAGGCCGGGTGGGCGTGGGGTAACACGGCGAACGGTGACGTGTTCATCTGGCTCGGCGACACCTGGCTGCGGTTGCCCCACGCGCTGACCGTCGTCGGCCCCGGCGGCGCATCGAACCGCCTGTCGATCGGTACGGTGACGGTGGTCGACCCCAGCCAACCCGCTGCGGCGACCATCACGGGCGAGCCGCCTAATCAGGTACTCAACCTGTCCATCCCCAAGGGCGAGCCCGGCCCGCAGGGCGATCCCGGTCCTGCCGGCCCGATCGCCGAGGCAGCCGACTTCGACGCGACGACCCCGCTCCAGGTGGGCGATGTGCTCGCGTGGAACGGCACCAAGTGGGGCCCGCAGTCGTTCCCGGCCATCCGCGGGCCGTGGACCCTCGGGTCGGGCGCGTTCGCCGAGAAGAACGTCGACACCGCCTCCGAGGTCATCGCACAGCTCACCATCCCCGCGCAGTCGGTCGACTGTCGCCCCCTGGTGTTCGGCGGTGTCGAGGCCAACCCCAGGAGCACGGACACCCGCATCGACACCGAGGTCCGGCTCGGCTCCGCGACGGGCGTCCTCGTCGGTCTCGGCCCGGGCATCCCCGACGATATGTACGTCACCTCGCGGATCCTGCCCTGCCTCGAGGGCACGTACACCCCGGACAACGCCCCCGACGTGGTCCCGGCCGGCACCCAGACCGTGCTCTACGTCGTGCAGCGGCGGTTCTTCGGCTCGATCACGTGGCGGTCCACCCGGCTACGCGCCCCACGCGAGGCCCACCTCGCCCCCGCGCCCCCGTGCCCGGGCCGGTGGTCATCACCCCCGCGAGCCCCCCGGTGCCCGGGCGGTTTATCATCCCCCGGGCAACCCCCCTCCGCGGGGGGGAGCCCCCGGGGGGGCGGCCCATCTCCCCCGCCGAGGTCGAGCTCAACTCGTTCGACTCGGCCGTCCCCCTGCCCGCCGGCGACGACGGTGAGCGGGGGCCGATCGGTGACTACCAGCCTCCGCTCACGTTCCGGGCGTTCATCACCGACGACGCTGATCTGCCGGACGACCTCGACCCCGAGCACACGGGCTGGGCGTATGCCAATACCACTTCCCGCGACGTGCACGTCTGGGACGGCGGGGCATGGCTCGTGTTCACCGGAGTCCTCGCCGAGGACGGCCCCGTCGGGCCGGGCAACACCCTGGCTGTCACCTCCTCGGACTCGGTGGTGCCGGCCTCCGGTGGCGCGTCCCTGACGGGGACCTCCCCGCAGCAGATGCACCTCACCCTCCCCCTCGGGGACAAGGGCGCGGACGGTCCTCCCGGGCCGCGCGAGCCGCTCCGCACGTCCGAGGACTACACCGAGCCCGAGGAGGGGCCGCTGCCCCAGCAAGTGCTCGGGTACACCGGCATCTTCACGCCCCTCGACCCGTCCACGCTGCGCAGTGTGTACAGCCTGCCCGAGGCTGCGTTCACCGAGGTTGCCACCGCGGCCGACGACGAGTGGCGGCTGGTCGCACAGATCACCCTCCCCGCGCAGCCCTGGCCGTGGCGTCCCCTGGTGTTCGGCGGTGTGCTCGTCGATGCCAACTCGGGCACCTCGGTATCGTCGTGGACTCGCTGCGACATGGAGGTCCGCATCGGAACCGACGACGGGCAGATCGTCGCCCTCGGGACCGGGATCAACTCGTACCGCGACATCATGTGCCGCGCGACCCCGCACTTCGACGCCGAGATCGTTCCCGAGTCCTACATCGGATCGGTCCAAGCGGGCGAGTCGGTTACCCTGGTGGTAGTGCTCCGTCGGATCTTCGGACCCAGGGAGTGGGCCCACATGCGGGGCCGAGGCTCGCTCATGGTCTACATGAGCCCCGTCTAGGGAGGCTCGATGGACGCCACCACACTCGCCGAGGCAATGGGCCGTGTGCCCGGTGTGGACTACGGCGCGCTCGCTGGACCTTTCACCGAGGCCATGAAGGCCGCCGACATCACCAACGTCAACCGCGCCGCCATGTGGTGTGCACAGCTCGGCCACGAGTCGGTCGGGCTCAAGTACATGCGCGAGATCGCCTCGGGCGCGGCGTATGAAGGTCGGGCCGACCTCGGGAACGTCCACCCCGGCGACGGCGTCCGGTACGCCGGCCGAGGTCCGATCCAGATCACCGGCCGGTCCAACTACGGCACCCTCTCGCGGTGGGCCCACGGACGCGGCCTTGTGCCGTCGCCGACGTTCTTCGTCGACAACCCCGTCGCTCTGGAACAACCCCGGTACGGATTCCTCGGCGCGGTGTGGTACTGGACCGCCGCCCGCCCCCAGATCAACGGCCTAGCCGACGGCCGTGACGGCGACGAGGTCACCCGCGCGATCAACGGCGGGACCAACGGCCTCGACGATCGCCGTCAGCGATACACCCGGTGCCTGTCGATGGGCGGACGCCTACTCACCCCAGGAGGACCCGTGACCGAGAAGGTACTCGAGTACGAACGCGACCAGGTCCGGCAGGACACCGGCTGGAACTGTGGCCCTGCCTCGACGCAGACCATCGTCCGCGCCGCGGCCGGGCGACTCATCTCCGAGGGCGACCTGTCCCGGGAGCTCGGCACGCACACCGGCGGCACCGACTGGATCGGGCAGTT
>NZ_CALMYY010000009.1 GCF_937873725.1 uncultured Dietzia sp. | reverse complement strand
GCGCAGGTCGAGCAGGCAGCGCAGGTCGAGCAGGCAGCGCAGGTCGAGCAGGCGGCGCAGGTCGAGCGGGCAGCGCCTCCGCCGTGACCGGGTGGGCGCGGGCCGGGGTGGGGGCGGAACGAGAGCGGGGCCGCAGCCTCCGTCGATGGAGTCTGCGGCCCCGCTCCCACGCCGTGGCGTCGAGAGAGATCAGCGGGCGAAGAGAAGCGCGCGCTTGACCTCCTGGATCGCCTGGGTCACCTGGATGCCGCGGGGGCACGCGTCGGTGCAGTTGAAGGTGGTGCGGCAGCGCCACACGCCCTCGGCGTCGTTGAGGATCTCCAGACGCTCGGCGGCACCCTCGTCGCGGGAGTCGAAGATGAACCGGTGCGCGTTGACGATCGCCGCCGGCCCGAAGTACGAGCCGTCCGCCCAGAACACCGGGCACGAGGTCGTGCAGCAGGCGCAGAGGATGCACTTGGTGGTGTCGTCGAAGCGCGCCCGGTCCGACTGCGACTGGATGCGCTCGGCCGACGGCGGGTTCCCGGAGGTGATGAGGTAGGGCTTCACGTCGCGGAAGGCCTTGAAGAACGGCTCCATGTCGACGTACAGGTCCTTCTCCACCGGGAGCCCGCGGATCGGGGCGATCGTGATGGTGATGGGCTTGCCGTCCTTGGGCAGCAGGTCCTTCATGAGGACCTTGCACGCCAGGCGGTTCACGCCGTTGATCAGCATGGCGTCCGAACCACAGACGCCGTGCGCGCACGACCGGCGGAACGCGAGGCTGCCGTCGATGTAGTTCTTGACGTACATCAGCAGGTTGAGCAGTCGGTCGGACGGCAGGGCCGGGACCTCGTACTCCTTCCAGCCAGCGGAGTCCGGATCCTCCGGGTTGAACCGGGCGATCTTGAGCGTGACCATGGTCGAACCGGGCGGCGCGGGGCGATTCGGGCCCTTGCCGTCGGTGGCCTTGGTGGTGTCGACTGCGGTGGTCATCAGTACTTACGCTCCATCGGCTCGTAGCGGGTCTGCACAACCGGCTTCCAGTCCAGCCGGATCTCGGAGAGCAGCTCCTGGCCGTTCTCCTTGAACGCCATCGTGTGCTGCATGTACTCGGCGTCGTTGCGGTCGGGGTAGTCCTCGCGGGCGTGACCGCCACGGGACTCCTTGCGGTTGAGGGCACCCACGACGGTGACCTCGGCGAGCTCGAGCAGGAAGCCCAGCTCGATCGCCTCGAGCAGCTCGGTGTTGAAGCGGCGGCCCTTGTCGCTGACCGTGACGTGGGCGTAGCGCGCCTTGAGGGCACGGAGTTCGTCGCGCGCCTCGGTGAGCGACTGCTCGGTGCGGTACACCGACGCCTTGTCGTCCATCATGGCCTGCATCTCGCTGCGGATGTCCGCGGCGTTCTCGTCGCCACGGTCGGAGAGCATGCCCTCCATCCACTCGCGGACCATCTTCTCGGGCTCCTCGGGGAGCTCCACGAAGTCGTGGCCCGCGGCGTAGTCCGCGGCCGCGATGCCGGCCCGGCGGCCGAAGACGTTGATGTCCAGCAGGGAGTTGGTGCCCAGTCGGTTGGAGCCGTGCACGGACACGCACGCGCACTCGCCGGCCGCGTACAGGCCGGGGACCACGTCGTCGTTGTTGCGCAGCACCTCGCCCTTGACGTTGGTCGGGATTCCGCCCATGACGTAGTGGCAGGTCGGGAACACCGGCACGAGCTCGGTGACCGGGTCGACGCCCAGGTAGGTCCGCGAGAACTCGGTGATGTCGGGGAGCTTCTCGTTGAGGACATCTTCGCCGAGGTGGGTCACGTCGATGTAGACGTAGTCCTTCGCGGGGCCGGCACCGCGGCCCTCGCGCACCTCGAGGACCATCGAGCGGGCGACGATGTCACGCGGCGCGAGGTCCTTGATGGTGGGGGCGTAGCGCTCCATGAAGCGCTCGCCGTCGGCGTTGCGGAGGATGCCGCCCTCGCCGCGGACGGCCTCGGAGATGAGGATGCCCAGGCCCGCGAGGCCCGTGGGATGGAACTGGTGGAACTCCATGTCCTCCAGCGGCAGGCCCTTGCGGAAGACCACGGCCATGCCGTCACCGGTGAGGGTGTGGGCGTTGGAGGTGGTCTTGTACATCCGGCCCGAGCCGCCGGTCGCGAAGACCGTGGCCTTGGAGTGGAAGACGTGGAGGTCGCCGGAGGCGAGCTCGTAGGCGACACACCCGGTGGCGACGGGGCCCTCCGGGGTCTGCGTGAGACACAGGTCCAGGACGTAGAACTCGTTGAAGAACTCCACGTCGTGCTTGACGCAGTTCTGGTACAGCGTCTGCAGGATCATGTGACCGGTGCGGTCGGCGGCGTAGCAGGCCCGACGCACGGGCGCCTTGCCGTGGTCACGGGTGTGACCGCCGAAGCGGCGCTGGTCGATCTTGCCCTCGGGCGTCCGGTTGAACGGCAGGCCCATGTTCTCCAGGTCGATGACGGCGGTGATGGCCTCCTTGGCCATGATCTCCGCGGCGTCCTGGTCGACGAGGTAGTCGCCGCCCTTGACCGTGTCGAACGTGTGCCACTCCCAGTTGTCCTCCTCGACGTTCGCGAGGGCCGCGCACATGCCGCCCTGGGCTGCGCCGGTGTGGGAGCGGGTGGGGTAGAGCTTGGTGAGGACGGCGGTGCGGGTCCGCGGCCCGGATTCGATGGCCGCGCGCATGCCTGCGCCGCCGGCGCCGACGATTACGACGTCGTACTGGTGCTGGTGGACCTGACGATCGGTCATGGGATTCTCAGTGCTCGCTTTCGAAGTGGAACGGTCCGCAGGCGTCTATCAGACGTCGTAGGCGAGGCCGAAGATGGCGTAGGTGCCCAGGACCAGGACCAGGACGGTGGCGGCGAGGAGGATCGCGTTGAGCCAGAACCTGGTCGAGTCCTTGCGCGAGTAGTCCGCGATGACCGTCCGGACTCCGTTGGCGCCGTGGAGCTGCGCAAGCCAGAGCATGAGGAGGTCCCAGGTGGCCCAGAAGGGGCTCTGCCAGCGGTCCGCGACGTAGGCCCAGTCGATGCGATGGACGCCCTCGTCGATCATGAGCCCGACGGTGAGGTGGCCGATCGTGAGGATGACCAGCGCGACGCCCGAGGCGCGCATGAAGATCCACGCGGTGCGCTCGAAGTTGCCGCGCGACCGCAGGCGCGGGGACCGCGGCTGGGCCAGCGAGGCGGGGCGGTCGTACGACGTCTGGAGAACAGGTGCGTCTGCCATGGTGATCGTTCTCCTTAGATGTGCTGGAAGAGAAGGAAGAGGAGGCGGGCGGCGCCGGCGGCAAAGACGACGACCCAGATCGCGAGGACGGCCCACAGCATCTGACGCTGGTACCGCGCGCCCTTGGACCAGAAGTCCACCGCGACGATCCGCAGGCCGTTGAGCGCGTGGAAGAGCACGAGCGCGACGAGGCCGATCTCCATGAGGCCGACGATCGGCGACTTGTACGAGTCGATCACCGAGTTGTACGTCTCCGGGCTCACCGTGACGAGCGCCGTGTCGAGCACGTGCACGAAGAGGAAGAAGAAGATCGCGACGCCCGAGATCCGGTGCGCGACCCAGGACCACATCCCCGGGTCACCCTTGTAGAGGTTGAGCTTCTTTGTGGGGGCCGGACGCGCCGGCGCCTGCGCGGTACTCATGGGCTTGTCGTGCCTCCGAATCGTCTGGGCGTGGTGCCATCGGCGCGCGTTCCGGCCCGAGAGCACAGCGGGCGCCTACTAGGACTTTAGACCTGAGATCTGACTGATGAGAAGCAGGGTGGGTACCGTGGTCCGAACGGGTTCTCCCTGTTAGGGAACCCTAAATGAAGTTACCGAAGGGTAGATCCGGGTGTCGCAGCACGAAACCGCAGCACAGGGCAACGCAGCGTCCGACGAGCTCCGCGACGCCGCCCGCACGGCAGCCGGGAACGCCTACCGGCCGTATTCGGGACTGGGGGTGGGCGCTGCGGCGCTGGCGGCCGCGACGGACGGGTCGGGGACGCGGATCGTCACCGGATGCAACGTGGAGAACGCCTCCTACGGGCTTACCCTGTGCGCCGAGTGCTCCCTCGTCTCCGACCTGCACCGCACCGGTGGCGGGCGACTGATCGAGCTCGTCGTCGTCTCCCACACCGGCGACCCCCTCGCGCCGTGCGGGCGCTGCCGGCAGCTCCTCCACGAACACGGCGGTCCGGACCTGGTGGTCCACACCGCCCGCGGCGCGGTGCGCCTCGGCGAGCTGCTGCCGGACGCCTTCGGGCCCGGGGACCTGACGTGAGTCGTCGCCTGGACGCCGTGCGGATCATCGAGGCCAAGCGCGACGGGAGGGAACTCGACGACGACGAGATCGACTGGATCGTCGCCGGGTACACCCGCGGGGTGGTGGCACCCGAGCAGATGTCCGCGCTGGCCATGGCGATCTTCTTCCGGGGCATGACCGACCGGGAGACCTCCCGGTGGACCGCGGCCATGGTGGCGTCCGGCACCCGGCTCGACCTGTCCGACCTGCACCGGAACGGCAGGCGGGTGCCCACGGTCGACAAGCACTCCACCGGCGGGGTGGGCGACTCGGTGACGCTCGTGCTCACCCCGCTCCTGGCGACCTGGGACGTGGCCGTGCCCCAGCTCTCCGGGCGGGGTCTCGGCCACACCGGCGGCACCCTGGACAAGCTCGAGTCGATCCCCGGGTGGCGCGCCGACCTCGACGCCCCCGCCCGGCGCTGCGTCCTCGAACAGACCGGCGCGGTCATCTGCGCCGCCGGGGACGACCTGGCCCCCGCCGACCGGGCCCTGTACGCCCTGCGTGACGTGACCGGGACCGTTCCGTCGATCCCGATGCTGGCGGCCTCGATCATGAGCAAGAAGATCGCCGAGGGCACGGGTGCGCTGGTCCTCGACGTCAAATGCGGGTCCGGGGCGTTCCGGCCCGATCCGGCGGACGCGTCCGAGCTGGCGCGGGTGATGGTCGGGATCGGGACGTCGGCCGGGGTCCGCACCAGCGCACTGGTCACCACCAACCACACCCCGCTCGGGCGGGCGGTGGGCAACGCGCTCGAGGTGGCCGAGTGTCTGGAGATCCTCGCCGGCGGGGGACCGGAGGACATGGTCGACCTGACCTGCGCCCTGGCGGAGGAGGCGCTGCGGGCGGTCGGGCTCGACGGTGATCCCCGGCGGCGTCTGGCCGACGGGCGGGCCATGGACTCGTTCCGTGCGATGATCGCCGCGCAGGGCGGGGACCCGGACGCCGCGTTGCCGGTCGCCGCGCACACGGAGGAGGTGCGGGCCCCGGACTCGGGCGAGGTGCGGTGGGACGCACTTGGCGTGGGCCGCGCGTCGTGGCTCTCCGGTGCCGGGCGGACCCGGCCGGGGGAGGCCGTCGACCCGGCCGCCGGCGTGTTCCTGCATCGCGTCGAGGGCGACGAGGTCCGCGCCGGCGAGCTGGTCGCCACCGTGCACGCCGACGATCCGAGCCGGCTGCCCGCGGCCGTCGCGGAAGCGGCCGCCGCGCTCGGGTCCGGCGGACCGGGACCCGCCCGCGGACCGGCCGGGGTCGTGGT
>NZ_CALMYY010000008.1 GCF_937873725.1 uncultured Dietzia sp. | reverse complement strand
CTCGGCGCCTTCATGGACAGCCGCCTCATGCGGCTGTTCACCGCGCCCGGCCGCGGGGTCGGGCGCCTCATGACCGGCGCCATGAGCACGGCGATGCGCGGCGTGTCGGCGGTCGTCGGGTCGTCCATGCTCAAGGACGCCTCGGAGGTGGTGGTGGCGCTGGACACGACGTTCGGCGGATTCGCCACCCGCGCCTCCCGCACCCAGGCCGTCCTGCGGCGCAAGGGGACGGAGTTTTTGGTGGTCTCCTCCGCCGAGCGGCCCGCGCTGCGTGAGGCCGCGTTCTTCGCCGAACGGCTCTCGGAGGAGAAGATGCCGCTGGCGGGGGTCGTGATCAACCGCACCCACCCGCGGCTGACGGACCTGTCCGCCGAGCAGGCGTGCGCCGCGGCCGATCGCCTGGCGGGGACCAACCCCGAGGCCGAGGCCGTGCTCCGCATCCACGCCGACCGCGCGGGGACCGCCAAGCAGGAGGTCCGGCTGCTGGAGTCGTTCACCGACACCCACCCGGACGTGCGGATCGTGGGCGTGCCCTCGCTGCCGTTCGAGATCTCGAACCTCGAGGCGCTGCGCTCGGTGGGCGACCAGCTCTGCGGGTGACGGACGCTGCGGGTGACCGCCCATGCGGGTGGACGCCGGACGCGGTCCGCGGCAGGCGCCGCGGACCGCGTCGGGTCACTTCCTGTGTGGGCCGTCAGTAGATGACGGTGTGCCGTTCGATCTGCTGGGCAAAGAAGTCGGCCCAGGACCGGACCTCGGGGTGCTGCTTGAGCAGGGCGCGGCGCTGACGCTCGGTCATCCCGCCCCACACCCCGAACTCCACCCGGTTGTCCAGCGCGTCGGCGCGACACTGGAGGAGCACCGGGCAGTGGCGGCAGATGGACGCGGCCTTGCGCTGGGCGGCCCCTCGGACGAAGAGCTCGTCGGGGTCGATGTCCTTGCACCGGGCCTGGGCCACCCATTCCTGGCGGCCCTCCCCGATGATCGTCTCCTCGGAACCGAGGGGATTGCTGGTTCCGGGGCGGACCCCGGCGTCGTCGGTGCGGGAGGTCCCCGGGAGGGTGGCCGTCATCGAAGTACCCCTGTCTGAGTGGAGTCGCCCACGGTCCTGCCGTGTCGCGCCTCCGGCCTTCTGAGCCCACCCGGCGCGGTGGACCCACGATGTGCGCGGGAGCCACTCGCCGGGGGCGGGGTCGGATCGCGACCCCATTCCGGTTCACAACGTCCTGCGTTCCCCAATATTGTTACCGCAGTCACACAACAGAAGTAAAGAGTCGCGTGCGGAACCGGCCGCGCGGGGTGGCGCGTCAGGGGTGGTCACGTACTCTTGCCCCGTGTCGGCTATGAGCTCCCTGGGAAAGCTGGTCGCGACCTGTGTCGCCGCCGGAGTGGTGGCGGCCGGGTCACTGTTCCCGATCGCCGGGGCCGCGGGCCTGGCCTCCAACAAGATGGCGGACTCGCTGGCCGGGACCTCGGCGGACCTCATCAAGGGCGATCTCCCGTCCATCTCGACGGTGACCGACGCCGCCGGCCAACCCATCGCCTGGCTGTACGACCAGCAGCGGGTGATCGTCCCCGGCGACCAGATCTCGCAGAACATGAAGCTGGCGATCATCGCGATCGAGGACCGCCGGTTCGCCGATCACGCCGGGGTGGACTGGCGCGGCACGATCCGCGCGGCCCTCACCAACGCCACGGCCGGGGACGTCCAGCAGGGCGCGTCGACAATCGACCAGCAGCTGGTCAAGAACTACCAGTTCCTCGTGTCGGCGGAGAACGACGCGGAACGCCGCGCCGCCGTGGAGACCACCCCGGCGCGGAAGATCAAAGAGATCCGGATGGCGCTCACCCTCGACGCCGAGATGGGCAAGGACGAGATCCTCAGCAAGTACCTCAACCTGGTCTCGTTCGGCAACGGGACCTTCGGGGTCCAGACCGCCGCCCAGACCTACTTCGGGGTCGACGCCAAGGACCTCACCGTCCCGCAGGCCGCGATGCTCGCCGGGATGGTCCAGTCCACCAGCCGGTTCGACCCGTACACCAACCCGGAGGACACCAAGAACCGGCGGGACACCGTGATCGACACGATGGTCCAGACCGGGGCGCTGGCCCCCTACGAGGGCGCGAACCTCATCGCCGAACCGCTCGGGGTGCTGGAGCGGCCGAACTCGCTCCCCCGGGGATGCATCACCGCGGGCGACCGCGGATTCTTCTGCGACTACGTCCTGGCCTACCTCGACCAGAACGGCCTGACCCGCGACATGGTGGAGCAGGGCGGGTACACCATCCGCACCACGCTCGACCAGACCGTCCAGGCCAACGTGCAACGCGCCCTCGACACCTTCGGCAACCCGACGGGCCAGGGCGTGGCCGAGGTCATGAGCGTGATCCGCCCCGGGCAGGACTCCCACCAGGTGGTGGCGATCGCCTCCAGCCGCCGGTACGGACTGGACCTGGGCAACAGCGAGACCGTCCAGCCGCAGCCGTTCTCGCTGGTCGGCGACGGCGCCGGCTCGGTGTTCAAGCTCTTCACGGTGGCCGCGGCCATGGAGAGGGGCATGGGCACCAACACGAGCCTGTCCGTGCCGCGTCGCGTGCAGGTCTCCGGCCTGGGCGCCGGCGGTGCCGCGGGCTGCCCGGCCGGCCAGTACTGCGTGGAGAACGCCGGCGCCTACCCGGGGTCCCTGTCCGTCACCGACGCGCTCGCGCAGTCGCCCAACACCACGTTCGTCAACCTCATCAAGGACGTCGGGGTGTCCCCGACCGTGGACATGGCCGTCCGGCTGGGCATGCGGTCCTACGACCGCAAGGGGACCGCGGCGGACGGCGACTCGATCGCCGGGTACATCAAGAAGAACAACCTGGGGTCGTTCACCCTCGGCCCCACCGCGGTCAACGCGCTCGAGTTGTCCAACGTCGGCGCGACCCTCGCCTCCGGCGGGGTGTGGTGCCCGCCGAGCCCCATCGAATCGATCACCGACCGCACGGGCAAGCCCGTCGATCTCAACGAGCCGGGATGCGAGCAGGTGGTGGAGCCCGGCCTGGCCAACACCCTCGCCGTGGCCATGTCCAAGGACGCCGTGGGCTCGGGCACCGCCGCCGGCGCCGCCGGTGCGGTCGGGTGGGGCCTGCCCGTGTCCGGCAAGACGGGGACCACCGAGGCCAACCGCTCCTCCGCCTTCCTCGGGTTCACCAACAACTACTCCGCCGCCGTCTACGCCTTCAACGACGGCACCACCACCACCGAACTGTGCACCAGCCCGCTGCGCCAGTGCTCGTACGGCAACCTCTTCGGCGGGCTCGAGCCCGCCAGGACCTGGTTCTCGGCCTTCAGTCCGATCGCCGACCTCTACGGCCCGGTCCGGTTGCCCGCCGCGGACCCCGCCTACCAGGCGGGCACGAGCGGGGCCGGCATGCCCGAGGTCGAGGGCATGAGCCAGTCCGCGGCCACCTCCCTGCTGACCAACGCCGGGTTCGTTGTCAACACCCAGTTCGTCTCCGGGACCGGGCGACCGTACGGGACGGTGGTGGGGCTCGACGGCGGGACGGGCATCCCCGGGTCGCAGGTCACCCTCCGCGTGTCCGACGGGTCGGGCGGCGGGAGCGGCACCGGCGGGACCGGCGGGCAGGGCCCCTCGGGGCCGGCGGCCACCATCGGCGACGAGCCCATCGTGATCAACGTCCCCGGTCTGGCGCCCATCACCATCTCGCCGCCTCGATAGCGGCCCCACCCGCCGGTAGGCTGGCCTGATGCAGCGCCCCTCCCGCCGGCCCCGGACCACACCGCCGACCTCGCCCGCCCGCGCGGCAGCCCTTCTCGCCGGGGCGGCCGTGGCGGGGACGGCCTACGCCTCCGGCTGGGAACGCAACGCGTTCACCGTGCGCCGTCACACCGTGCCGCTGCTCGCCCCGGGGTCCACACCGCTGCGGATCCTCCACGTGTCCGACCTGCACATGTTGCCCGGGCAGAAGCGCAAGCAGCAGTTCCTCTCGTCCCTGGCCGGGCTCGAGCCGGACCTGGTCCTCAACACCGGCGACAACCTGTCCAGCGACCGCGCGGTGCCCTCGGTGGTCCAAGCCCTCGGCCCGCTCCTCGGGGTGCCCGGCGCGTTCGTGTTCGGCTCCAACGACTACTACGCGCCCGTGCCCAAGAACCCCTTCTCCTACCTCGGGATCGGGCGGAAGAAGCACTCGGCGACCCCGCTGCCGTGGCGCGACCTCAAGGCCGCGTTCTCCGAGCGGGGCTGGGTGGACGCCACGCACCGCCGCGCGGAGATCGCCGTGGACGGCCGCCGCGTCCTGGTCGCGGGCGTCGACGACCCCCACATCGGACGGGACCGGTACTCCGAGATCGAGGGGCCCGCCGGGCCGGCGTTCGACCTGCGGATCGGGCTCGTGCACGCGCCGGAGCCGCGGGTGCTGGACCGGTTCGACGCCGACGGGTACGACCTCGTGGTGGCCGGACACACCCACGGCGGCCAACTCCGCCTGCCCACCGGGGCGATCGTCACCAACTGCGGGATCGACCGCTCGCGGGCGCGGGGGCTGTCCGCGTGGGGCCGTAACCTCGTCCTGCACGTGTCCGCCGGGCTCGGCACCTCCCCGTACGCGCCGGCGCGAACGTTCTGCCGACCCGAGGCCACCCTCCTCGAGCTGGTCGCCGGTCCCGGGGGCGGCGGAGACGAGGCACCGGTTCCCGAGACGCCGTTCCGGGAGCGGGTCCCGCAGACCGTCTGACCCGGTTTCGCGAAACCCGGCGGGGGGCGCTAGAGTATCCCTCGTTGTCACCGGGGTGTGGCGCAGCTTGGTAGCGTGCTTCGTTCGGGACGAAGAGGTCGTGGGTTCGAATCCCGCCACCCCGACAATGCGAGGTCCCGGGTCACTTGGTGGCCCGGGACCTCGGTCATTTGCCGGGTCCGGACGCGGGGCCCCGGCCCGTACCCGTACGCGCACGGCGGATTTCCGGTGCACATCGCGCTCGAGCATCCGTAAGGTCGTGTCATGACCTCCCAGACCGACGTCAAGAACGCCGCCGCGCCCGGGGCCACCGCTCCCGAGACCACCGGAAGCGTCCACCCGAACTTCGGCCGCATCACCACCACCGGCGCGGGGGACCCCGCCGTGGCCGCGGAGCTGCAGAGGATCCTCGACGGCAGGTGGGCGGGCGCGCGCGAGTCCACGCGCGCGTCCATGACCCCGGACATGCTCAACCCCATCGGGCTGACCATGGACGAGCACCGCGACCATGTCCTGGCGCAGCTCCGGCGGCTCGCCGACTCGGGGATGCCCAGGCTGGGCTTCCCGGCCGAGGACGGCGGCACCGGCGACACCGGCGGGGCGCTGACGTCCTTCGAGATGCTCGGGCACCTCGACCTGTCGCTCATGGTCAAGGCCGGGGTCCAGTGGGGCCTGTTCGGCGGCGCGATCGCCAACCTCGGCAACGCCGAGACGCGCGCGAAGTACCTACCCGGCGTCATGTCGCTGGACCTGCTCGGCTGCTTCGCCATGACCGAGGTCGGCGGCGGCTCGGACGTGCAGAACCTGGAGACCACGGCGACGTTCGACCCCGAGACCGGCGAGTTCGTCGTCACCACCCCCACGCCCAGCGCGGAGAAAGCCTACATCGGCAACGCCGCACGCGACGGCCGGCTGGCCGCCGTGTTCGCGCAGCTCATCACCGCCGCCGAGGACGGCGGGGAGCTCCGCCACGGCGTGCACTGCCTGCTGGTGCCGATCCGGGACGAGGCCGGCAACGACCTGCCGGGCGTGAGGACCACCGATCACGGCCCCAAGGGCGGCCTGGCGGGCGTGGACAACGGCCGCATCTGGTTCGACGAGGTCCGCGTCCCGCGGGAGGCGCTGCTCGACCGCTTCGGCGCCGTCGACGCCGACGGCGTCTACTCCTCCCCCATCGACTCGGTGGGGGCCCGCTTCTTCACCATGCTCGGCACCCTCATCCGCGGCCGGGTGTCGGTGGGCGCGGCGGCCGGCGCGTCCGCCCGCACCGCGCTGGCGATGGCCGTGCGGTACTCGCTGGTCCGCCGGCAGTTCGACCACCCGGAGACGGGCAAGGGCATCCCGCTGCTCGAGTACCGGGAGCACCAGCGCCGGCTGATGCCGCGGGTCGCCCGCGCCTACGCCTACGCGTGCGCGCAGAACGCGATCATCGCCGAGCTGGACGAGTTCGAGACGAACCCGGACGCCTTCGACGAGGTCCGCCGCCGCGAGATGGAGACCCACGCCGCGGGCATCAAGGCCACCGTCACCGCGTTCGCCAACGACACGATCATCGAGGCCCGCCTGGCCTGCGGCGGCGCCGGCTACATGGCCGAGAACCTGCTCACGGAGATGCGCAAGGACTGCGACGTCTTCTCCACCTTCGAGGGCGACAACATCGTGCTCACCCAGCTGGTGGGCAAGGAGCTGCTCTCCTCCTACGCCGCGGAGTTCGGCGACATGGACCAGCGCGAGACGGTCGCGTTCGCCCTCGGCGCCGCCGTCGACGTGGTGCAGGAGAAGGCCCGCGCCTCCACCCTGTGGCAGAAGCTCGTCGACGCGGTGACCGACCGCGAGCACACCGACCTGCTCGACCGCGGCAACCAGCTCCAGCTGCTGGTCGACCGCGAGGAGCACCTGCTGGAGACGGTCGCGCGGCGGCTGCGCAAGGCCCAGGGGCAGGACGGCTCCGCGGCGTTCAAGGTCTTCAACTCGGCCCAGGACCACCTGCTGCAGGCCGGCCGCGCGCACATGGACAGCTGGGTGTTCGCCCGCTTCGCCGAGGCCGTGGACGCGTGCGAGGACCCGGAGGCCGCGGATGTCCTGGGCATGCTGTGCGACCTCTACGTGCTGGACATCGTCGACCGGGACAAGGGGTGGTTCCTCGAGCACAACCGCCTGACCACGGAGCGGACCAAGGCGGCGACGGCGGCCCGCAACCGGCTGTGCACCAAGCTCGCCGGCCGGGCCCGCACCCTGGTGGACGCGTTCGCGATCCCCGAGTTCGTCTTTGACGTCCCCATGCTCACCGACGGGGGCGTGGACACCATCACCGACGAGACGGCAGAGGAGCACGAGGTCGTGGGCCTGGCCGACTGAGCGCCGAGGACCGAGGACCGATCCATCCGGCCCCGCACCCCTCAGGCGCGGGGCCGGGGCCGTCCGGCGACGCGCGTCGCCAGGGGCGAGAAGGCGGGGACCGCGGCCAGCACCGCCGCGCCGGTCCGCGCCACGGCGGCGGGCCCGGCCAGCAGCACGGCGTCGAGGGCGGCGGTGGCCTGCCCGGTCGTCGTGGCGGAGGCGGCGGTGACGACCGCGGACGGGGCGCCGCCGGCCACCCACGCCCACCACGCCACGCCGATCGACGCGGCCGCCAGGACCACCGCCGCCAGGCGGCCGGGCCACGCCCCGACCACCGCGACGAGGGCGCGCCACAGGGCCGCGGAGGCGACGACGACGAGGGCCACCAGCCCCACGACCGCGGCCGCGCCGGACGCGGACGGGGCGTCGGCGGTGGCCAGCGCCCACGCGGACAGGCCCGCGGTGAGCACGCCCAGCGCGAGGGCCGACTGGGCGATCGTCGTGTCGGGCCGGCGGACCAGCTGGACCAGCAGCGTCCCGAGGACCGCCGCGGCCGCCACGGCGAGGATCCCGGCCGAGGTGCGGCGGTGCGAGTCGTCGGCGGCCACCGCGGCGGCCGCCCCCACATCGCCCTGCTCGGCGGCCAGGGCCCGCCCGGTCCTGCCGATCGACTCCTGGGTGCGGCCCGCCGAGTCGGCGACGCTCGCGGCGCCGTCGCGCAGGGTCCCCGCGCCGTCGTCGAGCCCCGCCGCCCCGGTGGCGAGCTCGCGGGATCCCCGGGTGGCCTCGTAGATCCCGTCGCGCAGCGGGGCGCCGGGGGCGGAGAGCTGCCGGGCGAGCTCGTCCGCGCCGCCCTCCAGCCGGTCGAGTCCGCTGAGGGTGTTCTGGTCCATGCCCTGCACGGCGAGTTGCTGCTTGAGCCCGGCGAGCGCCTCGCGGGCGCGGACCGTCTCGGGGGCGTCGCCCTGGAGCCTGGACAGCGCGTCGTCGATGGCCGTCGACACCTGGCCCTGGATCACGGCCACCCCGCGCACCGCGCCTACCACCTGACGGACCCCTCCCGAGAGCTCGGTGGCGCCCGTCCCGGCCTGCCCCATCCCGGCCTGCAGCCGCTCCATCCCGGCGGCCAGCTCGGCGCTGCCCTCGCGCAGCCGTCCGGTGCCGTCGGCGAGCTCGGAGGTCCCGGTCCGCAGCCGCTCGGCCCCGGCGACGGTGAAACTCGAGTTGGCCGCCGCGTCCGACAGCGCCGAGCGGAGGGGCCCGCCCGACCCGGGTGTCGCCTCCTCCTGCGGAGGCGTCGGGCCGACCGCCGCCCACAGCGCGGCCAGGACGAACGGCAGGACCACCAGGACGAGGCCCAGGGCCCGGCGGGCGGGGCCGACTCCGGTCGACCGGACCGGGGCGGTCACCGGGGCGGTCACCGGCAGGACGTCGGTGTCCGGCGAGGTGCCGCCTGCCGGGGTGCCGCTGTCCGCCGACCATTCCGAGGGGGTCATGTGCGGATCGTAGCCGCAGTTCAGCGAGGTTCCCGCAGGTCACCCGGCACGTCCCGACTTCGCGGTCGGAGTCGATTGCTAGACTCGCCCCACACTCGATCGAGACCCCTCCCCAGCAACCCTGCCGCAGGAAGGAGCCATGAGCCCCCTCCTCGCGATCGCCGCGGCTGGTCTGGCGACGGCGCTGGCGTGGCCGCTCACGCGGTGGCTCGGCCGGGGTGCGGGGTGGCCGCTCGCGGCGCTCTACCTCCTCGGGGCGGTCGCCCTCCTGCCGCAGATCTCGCTCCTCGGCTCGGGATCGCCCGCCCGGGTCCTGCATCTGCCCTGGGTCCCCGCCCGCGGCTGGACCCTGGACCTGGTCGCGGATCCCACGGGGCTGCTCTTCGCGATGCTCGCGCTGGTGATCGGCGCGATCGTGTTGATCTACTCGTCGTCGTACCTCGACCGGACCATCCCGGACGCCGCCACCGGCGTCGGCCGCCGGATCCAGCACTACGGCTTCTTCCAGCTCATGACCCTGTTCACCGTCTCGATGCTGGGGCTGGTGCTCACCGACTCGCTGGTCCTGCTCTTCATATGTTGGGAGCTGACGTCGCTGGCGTCGTTCGCGCTCATCGCCAACTCCGGCCGGACCGCGTTCCCCGCCGCGCTGCGCACGCTCACCGTGACGTTCGTCGGCGGGCTCGTGCTCCTGGCCGCGGTGGTGGCGATCTGGCTGCGGACCGGGACGACGTCGATCTCCCAGGCGCTGGCCCACGAGGTATGGGCCACGGACCCGGGCTTCACCGTCGCGGTGGCGGTGGCGGTGGCCGTGGCCGCGTTCACCAAGTCCGCCCAGTTCCCGTTCCACTTCTGGCTGCCCGACGCCATGGCCGCCACCACCCCGGTGAGCGCGTATCTCCACGCCGCCGCGGTGGTCAAGGCCGGCATCTTCCTGCTCATGCGGTTCTCGCCGGCGTTCCACGACGTGCCGGTGTGGAACGCGCTGCTGGTCTCGGTGGGCATGGGCACGGCGGTCATGGCCGCGCTGTTCGCGCTGCAGAAGACCGATCTCAAGCAGCTCATGGCGTACTCCACCGTCAGCCAGCTGGGGTGGATCATCGCGGCCATCGGGGTGGGCACCCGGGAGGCGCTCGCCGCCGCCGCCCTGCACACCGTCGCGCACGCCCTGTTCAAGTCGGGGCTGTTCATGCTGGTCGGTGTGGTGGACCACGAGGCCGGATCGCGGGACATCCGCGACCTGGGCCCGCTGTGGCGACGGATGCCGTGGGCGTTCGGCGCGACGGTCCTGGGCGCGGCGGCCATGGCCGCCGTCCCGCCCACCCTGGGCTTCGTGTCCAAGGAGTCGATGCTCATCGCGTTCGGCGGCGTGGCCGGCGGGAACACGGTGGCGGTCACCGCCCTGCTCACCGCGGCGGTGGTCGGCGCCGTGCTGACGTTCCTCTACAGCGCGCGGATCGTGCTGGGCGGCTTCCTCGGCGCCTACCGCGACCCCGCCCGCCCGGCGGCCGACCCCGACCGGGTCGATGCCTCGAACGTCCACGAGGCCCCGGTGCGCCTCTGGCTGCCCGCCGCCCTGCCCGCGGTGATCGGCCTGCCGCTGGCGTTGGCGGTGTGGGTGTTCGACGTCCCCATGTCGGCGGTCGCCGGGGCCGCGGCCGGGGGGACCGACGACCCGCCCTACGAGGCCCACTTCGTCCTGTGGCACGGGTTCACGCTCGAGCTGGGGCTCACTGCGCTCATCCTGGCGCTCGGCTGCCTCCTGGTGTGGCGCCGCGGCGCGATCGACCGGGCCCTGGACCGCGAGCTGCTGCCGTTCACCGGCGCCTCGGTCCTGGAGTCCCTGACGTCGGCCGTCACCAGCGCGGGCCGGGCCCTGGTCCGCCCCACCGCCTCGGACTCTCCGGCCCGACACGCCGGCGCCCTGATCGCCACCGTGAGTGTGTACGCGCTCGGGGTCGGCGGCTGGGCGCTGGCGACCGGCGCCACGATCCCGCCGCGCGTCGGCAGCCTCGACCGGACGATCGACCTCCTCGTGCTGGCGGTGGTGGTGGTGGCCGTGGGCGGGTTGTGCGCCGCGCGCTCCCGACTGGCCGCCGTGGTGCTCCTCTCCGCCGTCGGCATCGCGGTGACCATTCAGATCTTCGGGCTCGGCGCCCCGGACGTGGGGCTCACGCAGCTGCTGGTCGAGGCGCTCACGATCATCGTGTTGATGCTGGTCCTGCGGCGACTGCCCCGGGACTTCATCGCCCCCTCGCGCGGCCGCCGCACCGCCGCCATGGTGTTGGCGGTGCTCTCGGGGGTCGTGGCCACGGTCGCCGCGCTGGTCTTCACCGGCCGCCGGGAGCGCTCCCCGATCGGCATGTACCTGCTCGAGAACGGTCCCGAGATCACCGGCGGCGGGAACGTGGTCAACACGATCCTCGTGGAGTTCCGCGCCCTGGACACCTTCGGCGAGGTCGCGGTGCTGGGCGTGGCCGGGATCGCGATCCTCGGGGTCCTCGGATCGGTCCGCGCGACGGCGGGCGCGATCCAGCCCCCGCCGGACAGGGACTCACTCCCCGGCTCCGAGCAGAGCACCGGCTCGGCAGCCGAGGCCATCGAGGACGCGGCCCGCAACACCGCACCGCTGCGCCTGCTCGCCCGCGGGGTGGCCCCGGTCCTGGCCGTGGTCTCGGTCCTGCTGCTGTGGCGGGGCCACAACGACCCCGGCGGCGGATTCATCGCCGCGCTCGTCGCCTCGTGCGCGTTCGCGCTCATCTACCTGGCCCGGGAGTCGGACTCGCCGGTGAGCAGGCCCTCCACGCCGGTCGCGCTCATCGGGGGCGGGCTCCTGGTGGCGGGGCTCACCGGGGTCGGCGGCTACGCGCTCGGCCAGTTCCTCGAGCCCGCCCACTGGTACCTCGCCGGGCAGCACGTCACCAGCGCCCTGATCTTCGACCTCGGGGTGTTCGCCGGCGTGCTGGGGCTGGTCATGACGGCGTTCAACACCCTCGGCGCGGGTCGCTCCCCCGCCGAGGTCGTGCCCGGCCCGGACGCCCCGGCGGTCCCGCGCCGCGGCACCCGGACCCGGTCCGAGGAGGCCGCGACGTGACCCTCGCGATCATGATCGGCGTCCTCACCGCCGGCGGCGTCTACCTGATGATGCAGCGCGGCATGGTCCGGGTGGTGTTCGGGCTGGCTCTGGTCAGCCACGCCGTCAACCTCCTCCTGCTCACCGCGGGGGTCTCGGCGTGGCGGACGGAACCGCTGGCCGGCACCAACAGTGCGGAGGTGTCCGCGGACCCGCTCCCGCAGGCGTTCGTGCTCACGGCCATCGTCATCGCGTTCGCCGTGACCGTGTTCATGCTCTCGCTGGCCGTGGTGAGCCTGGACGACGACACCCACGACATCCCCGCGACCGGTGAGGAGCACGAGACGTGACCGCCCTGCTCCTGCCGCTGCTGGCCGCCGTCCCCGTGATGGCCGCCGCCCTCACCGCCATGCTGCCGTGGCGCGCGGTCGGGCGGGCGATGGCCCTGGCGGTCCCCGCCGCGACGGCGGTCGCCGGGTTCGGACTCCTCCTGCACCACCGGTCCGATCCCGTCGTCGCGACCCAGGTCGGCGGGTTCGTCCCCGGCGTGTCCATCCCGTTCGTGTCGGACCCCTTCACCGCCCTCATGCTCATCGCCACGGGGGTAGTGGCCCTGACGGCCCTGGTGTTCTGCGCGCAGACCGGCGAGTTCGACCGCAGCCGCTACTTCGCCCCGCTTGCGCTGCTCCTGCTCGCCGGCGCGAACGGCGCGCTGCTCACCGGCGACCTGTTCAACCTGTTCGTCTTTGTCGAGGTGATGCTGCTGCCCTCGTACGCGCTCATCGCCATGACAGGCACGTGGCGACGCCTCGGCGTGGGCCGGCTGTTCGTGGTGATCAACCTGCTCACCTCCACGCTCCTGCTCGCGGGCGTGGGCTTCGTCTACGCCACCGCCGGGACGGTCAACCTCGCCGTCCTGGCCGGCGCCGCGCAGGAGGACGGCCGGGTGGCCGCCGCCCTGGGCGTGGTGGTGATGGCCCTGTGCATCAAGGCCGGCGCGGTGCCCGTCCACGGCTGGCTGCCCCGGACCTACCCCGGGACCTCCGCGGGGGTCATGGCGCTGTTCTCCGCGCTGCACACCAAGATCGCGCTGTACGCGGTCATCCGGATCTGGGCCACCGCCTTCGACCTCGACCCCGCGTGGGGCCGCGTCCTCCTGGTGGTGGCGTTGGTGACCATCCTCTGGGGCGCCGTCGCCTCGGCCGCCCCCGTCGGCGCCCGCGAGATCCTGGCGTGGCAGATGGTCTCCGGCGTCGGCGTGATCCTCGCCGCGCTCGCCGTGTCCCGGGCACCGGGCGGGGCGATCGTCTACATGATCCACCACATGGTCACCATCGGCGCCCTGGTCATGCTGCTGGGCGCCGCCGAGCACGTCTACCGCAGCGGCCGGCTGGGCGGCTCCGTACCGGGCGGGTTGTCCGGACTGTGGCACCGCGAGCGGCCGCTGGGCGTCCTCCTGGCGCTGGCGATCTCCGCCCTGATCGGACTGCCCCCCACGTCGGGACTGATCGGCAAGCTCGAGGTCCTCTCCGCCGCCCTCGGGGCGGGCACCGCGTGGGGGGTGGCCACCCTCGTCGTCGTCCTGGTCGGGTCGCTCATCGGTCTGGTGGCCATGCTCCGGCTGTGGCGCGGCACGATGTGGGCCGGCGGCCCGGTCGACGGCGGGTCCCCGGGCGCGACACCGATCGACGACCAGCGCGACGGCGGGCTGGGGGACGACGACGACAGGCGCAGCCCCGCCACCGTGCCCGCGCGGTTGCTCGTGCCCGGCGGCGCGCTGGTCGCGGTCTCGGTGGCGCTGTTCCTGGGCTACGGGGCGGTGGCCCCTGAGGTCGACCGCGCCGTGGCCGGGCTGGTCGACACCGCCGGGTACGTGCAGGCCGTCCTCGGCGGGCCCGACGCGATGACCGCCACCACGATCGGCGGCGCCTCGTGATCCGCCGCGCGCTCCGGGCCCCCCTCGTGCTGGGCTGGCTGCTGTGGAACGTGGTGGTGTCGTCGTGGGCGCTGGCCCGGACGGCGGTCACCCCGGGCCCGATCGGCTCGCCCGTCCTGGTCCGCTACCCCATGCGCAGCCGCACCGACCTCGAGGTCACGGCGCTGGCCTGGGCCATCACGGTGACGCCCGGGACCCTGGTGACCGTGATCGGCCGCGAGGAGATGTGGGTCCACATCGTGCTCGGCGGGCCGCGCGGGGAGATGATCGACCTGCTCGCCCGGACCGAGGACCGGGTCCTGTCCGTCCTGAGAGGTGATGGCTGATGAGTCCACTGCTCACCGCGCTGCTGGGGGTGTCCACCGTGATCGTGGCCGCGAGCATGCTGGTCGCGGCGTACCGCGCGGTGCGGGGGCCGGGCGACGCCAGCCGCGCCGTGATGGCCGACCTCAGCTACTTCTGCGCGCTGGCGCTGTTCGTCATGTTCGTGATCCGCGAGGGCTCCGCGGTCGCGCTGGACGTGGTGATGCTCGGTTCGCTCGTCGGCGTCCTGTCCACGGTCGCCCTGGCGCGGCTGCTGTCGCGGGGACGGCGGTGACGGCGATGGGCCACCCGGTGATCTCCGACCTGCTGATCGGCGTCCCCGCGCTGCTCGGGTCGCTCTGCTTCCTCGTGGCGGCCGTGACCATGGCCAGGGCCGGCGACGCGTTGACGCGGATCAACATCCTCTCCGTGGCCACCGGGCTCGGGATGATGCTGTTCATCGCGGCGGCCTACGTCGACGACCTCACCGCGGGCTTCCGGTGGATGGCCCTGCTCACGGCCCTGGTGGCGCTGGGCGCGACGGTGGTCGTGACGACGGTCGCCTCCATCACCCTCGCCCGCGCCGCCTACCGCTCCGACGGCCGGCTGGACCCACGGACCGCGTACGACGACATCGCAGGGGAGGGCTGACGTGGTCTCGATCGGCGACCCGGCCGTGGCCGCCAGGCAGATCGACGCGCTGCTGGACGCCGGCGACCTCCACGGGGCGGCCGACCTCGTCGAGGGCATGCCGCCGTGGCTGGTGGTGGACGTCCTCGAGCGCAGCGGCGCCAAGGACCGCGCGGTGCTCTTCCGGCTGCTGTCCAAGGGCACGGCGCACGTGGTGTTCGAGGCGCTCGACCCGCCGGTGCAGTCCGAGCTGATCCGCGGGCTCCAAGCCGACCGGGTCAGCCAGATCTTCGCCGACCTCGACCCGGACGACCGTGCCGGCCTGGTCGACGAGCTGCCGGCCAACCTCGCCACCCGGCTCCTGCGCGGGCTCTCCGCGGACGAGAAGGCCCTGACCGACACCGTCCTGGACTACCCGGCGGGCTCGGTCGGTCGCCGGATGACCCCGGAGTTCATCAGCACCCACCCCGACACCACCGCCGGCGAGACGCTGGAGCGGGTGCGCCGCCGGATAGACCAGGTGGAGACCATCTACGGCCTGCCGGTGACCGACGACGAGCGCCGCCTCGTGGGGATCGTGGGCCTGCGCGCGGTGATGCGCGCCGACCCCGATACCCCGATCCGCACCCTGATGAACGAGGCCGTGACCGCCCGGGCCCGCGAGTCGGCGGAGGCCGCGGCCCGCCGGTCCGCAGAGGAGCGGCTGATCGTCCTGCCTGTGGTCGACGACGAGCACCGCCTGGTGGGCATCCTCACCTTTGACGACGCCCTGCGGGTCCTCGAGGTCGCCGACTCCGAGGACGCGGCCCGCCAGGGTGGCGCCGAGCCGCTGCGCCGCCCGTACCTGTCGACCCCCGTGCGGTCGCTGGTCCGCTCGCGCGTGGTGTGGCTGTTGGTCCTGGCCCTCGGCGCCGCGCTGACCGTGCAGGTGCTGGAGGTGTTCGAGGGGACGATCGAGCAGGTGGTGGCGCTCTCGCTGTTCGTGCCGTTGATCATCGGCACCGGCGGCAACACCGGCAACCAGGCCGCCACCACGGTGACCCGGGCGCTGGCCCTCGGCGACGTCCGACCCCGCGACGTGCTGCGGGTGACGCTGCTGGAGATCCGGACGGGCCTCACGCTGGGGTTGGTCCTGGGCGGGGTCGGCTGGGCGGTGGCCGGGCTGGTCTACGGGGTCGACCTGGGGATGGTCATCGGGCTGACACTGTTGGCCCTGTGCACCATCGCCGCGACGGTCGGCGGGGTCATGCCGCTGCTCGCGCAGGCGGTGCGCGCGGATCCGGCGGTGTTCTCCAACCCCTTCATCACGACCTTCGTCGACGCCACCGGCCTGGTCGTCTACTTCCTCATCGCCAAGGCCGTCCTCGGCCTCTGACCGGCCCCGCCCCCGCCGACCTGCGCCGCCCCCGCCGACCTGCCCCGCCCCCGCCGACC
>NZ_CALMYY010000007.1 GCF_937873725.1 uncultured Dietzia sp. | reverse complement strand
ACGTCTCCGAGCTGTCCTGGAAGCACATCGACCACCCGTCCGAGGTCGTCGAGGTGGGCCAGGAGGTCACCGTCGAGGTCCTCGACGTGGACCTGGACCGCGAGCGCGTCTCCCTGTCGCTCAAGGCGACGCAGGAGGATCCGTGGCGGCACTTCGCCCGGACCCACGCGATCGGCCAGATCGTCCCGGGCAAGGTCACCAAGCTCGTGCCGTTCGGTGCGTTCGTCCGCGTGGACGAGGGCATCGAGGGCCTGGTCCACATCTCCGAGCTGGCCGAGCGCCACGTCGAGGTCCCGGACCAGGTCGTCACGGTCAACGACGACGCCATGGTCAAGGTCATCGACATCGACCTCGATCGTCGTCGGATCTCGCTCTCGCTCAAGCAGGCGGACGAGGACTACACGGAGGAGTTCGACCCGTCGAAGTACGGCATGGCCGACAGCTACGACGAGGCCGGGAACTACATCTTCCCCGAGGGCTTCGATCCCGAGACCAACGAGTGGCTCGAGGGCTTCGAGAAGCAGCGGGAGGAGTGGGAGAACCGCTACGCCGAGGCCGAGCGTCGTCACAAGATGCACACCGGCCAGATCGAGAAGGGCCGCGCGGCCGCCGCGGAGGCCGCGGAGGCCGCTCCGACCAACTACTCGTCGGAGTCCGCCCCGTCCAGCCGTCCCGCCGCTGCGGAGACCGGCCCGGCGGAGTCGACCGGCGGCTCGCTGGCGTCGGACGAGCAGCTCGCCGCTCTGCGCGCGAAGCTGGCCGGCGGCGAGTAATCGTCGCTGCCTGAGGCGCTAGTCGTCTCGTAGGACGTCACACGGCCCCGGCCGGGTACCCCACCAAGGTGGGGGATCCCGGCCGGGGTCGTTCTGGCGTCCGCTGCATCCCCTGGGTGATGTGTCCGCCCTCGGCTCGGCCGGTGCTCCCGGCCGTGCACCCTGTTCCCGCGTGATGATCCGGGAACGAAGGATCAGCGGCCCGTCGGCTCCGCGATCGGCTCGGGTTCCGCAGGCGAGACCACGGCAACCTCTTCGAGGCGCTGCTCGTCGATCACGCCCTCATCGTTGATGGCTCCGGCCTCCACGGCGTCGGCGACGGTGACGCGGGCTTCTACGGCAGTATGCGTGTCCGTGTCGGGCAAGTCGAAGTCGAACTCGGTGAGATCGGTGCGCAGAAGGAAGACGTTGTACGCGTCCCAGGTCGACAACGCGTAGAAGAGATGCCTGCCGTCGGAGGTGATAGACGCCGGGTGGATCATCGGGGCGTAGGCGTTGGGGAACATTCGACGGTCCACCAGCGTCTGAGGGGCGGACCAGGGACCCTCAGGATTGTCCGCGACCCGCATCGAGACGACGCCGGACGCCATCGACGTGAGCAAGACGAACTGATCCAGGTGCTCGTTGTGCGCCACCGACAGTTCCTCGACCGGGGCCGGCAGAATCACCCGGCTGCCGGTCGGATTGGAATCCCAGGTATTTCCGCCCTTGAACCATCGGTAAGCGGAGGGCTCCTCGATCTGGTCGGTCGGGACACGCGCGAGGATGGCGGGACCCTGGCGACCGGACGGGGTCATGTACTCGTATAGGTAGCCGTCGCGCTCGACGAAGGCACTCATCTGCATGCCGTACCAGCCGTTGTCGACCGGCGGCAGGGTGTCCCTACCGGGTTCGAACAGCACGGTGGGGTTGAAGCCGTTGAAGTTCGTCACCCGACGCATCGAAGCGGTGAGGATCTTCCACGTCCGACCGCTGTCGGTCGATTTCACCAGGGCGGAGTAGTTGGTGTTCCAGCCGCCCGGGGCGTTCCAGTCCCGGACGGACATGACGCGCATGTACATGGTGCCGTTGACGCTGATCGCAGCGGTGGGGATCACCGTCACCTCGCCGGCACCGTTGGCCTGGTGGGCGCCCTGAACCAGCGCCGTGGCAACACCGTCGGCCCCGCTCGGGCGGGCGCCGGTGATCTTCAGGCCGCTCGTGGGCGCACCGCTCTCGGCGGTGAGCATGACGTTCGATCGCCAGGCGTTGCCGGTCGGGGTGCAGTCGCCGAAGGTGTCGCCGAACATCACCATCGTCTCGTTCCCGTGCTCGAACATGATGCCGAGGTCGGTCCCGTAGATGTCGTACATGGAGTCGGTCTTCGCCGGGCTGGTGGGGCCGGTGACCAGCTGGATCACGGATGTTGCGCCCTTGAGTACGGGGATGGTGCCCTGGTCACCGGTGATCCACCGAGGGAAGTCGCGCACGGAGGAGGCCGCAGCCCCCGCCACGGAGTTCGCGGCGTTCGCCAGCGAGCCGGTGGTGAGGTTGACTCCGAGGGAGTTCGGCGGGAAATTGCCCAAGAAGCTGTTGCAGGGCCCGCTCGACTCCGAGGACCCCAGCGAGCCCAGACCGGACGACCCCAGCGAACCGGAGGACTGGGCTCCGGCGGATCCAGGAACGAGCGTCGACGTGGTCAGAAGCGCCACGGGGAGTGCGAGGAGTGCTGAGGACAGGGTCGCTGCGCGGCGCATGAGGAGAACCGTATAGAACCAATGGTTCGCTGTAAACTTTTCGGGGTCGCCTAGACTACTGGACATGCTGATGGTGGGTCTGACCGGTGGGATCGGCGCCGGAAAGTCGACGGTGACGTCGGTCCTCGCGGAAACGGGAGCGGTGATCGTCGACGCGGACAAGATCGCCCGCGAGGTGGTCGAGCCGGGCACCCCGGGGCTGGCGATGCTCGTCGCCGAGTTCGGGGAGGGGATCCTCGACGCGGACGGGGCACTGGATCGTGCTGCTCTCGCGGCGCTCGCCTTCGTCGACGCCGAACGCACTTCGGCTCTCAACGCGATCACGCATCCTCTGATCGGCGAGCGCACGGCGGAGTTGTTCGGCTCCGCGCCGCAGGATGCGATCGTCGTGCACGACATGCCCCTCCTCGTGGAGGGCGGGATGACCCCGGGCTATCACCTGGTGATCGTGGTGGACACTCCGGCGGACATCCGGCTGACCCGCCTCGTGGAGCAACGTGGCATGCCTGAGGCAGACGCCCGGGCCCGTATGGCGCGTCAGGCGACCGACGAGCAGCGACGGGCCGTGGCGGACGTCCTCGTCGACAACTCGGGCGAGCGTGACGCGGTGGTGGAGCTCACCCGGGTGCTCGTCGAGTTCAGGCTGGTCCCGTTCGAGCACAACCTCAGGACGGGTACCCCGGTGATCGGGGATCGGACCGTCGTGCCGTTCCGGCCCGAGTGGGCGGCGGAGGCGGAGCGGGCCATTGCACGCCTGCGACACGTGGTGGGTGGACTCGCCCCGAGGATCGACCACGTGGGGCCCACCTCGGTGGTCGGGTTGGACGCGCCGGACATCATCGACATCCAGGTCACCGTCCGCGACGAGGCGGGAGCGGATGCGGCGCTGCACGCGCTTACCGGCGCCGGCTGGGTTCAGGACCGTTCCAGCCTTCGCCCACTCCTGCACTGGTGCGACCCCGTGAGGCCGCTCGAGGTGACGATTCTCGCCGAGGACGACCCGGAACACGCGTTCGCGCTCCTCATGGCCGAGGTGATCGGCGACGATCCCGCGGCCAGGGAGGAGTACTCGCAGATCCTGCGCCGCGCGGACCGGGAGGAGACCCGACGGTGGGAGCGTACTCGCTGCCGGGCCGCCCGGTTCTGACTCCGCCCCCCGGCGGGCACTGAACCGACGAACGGTGTGGACCCGGCCGGAGCCGGGCCCTCACCGTGCTCCGTGCGTCACTCGGTCGGAACGACCCCGTTGACCAGCTCGGAGACCGGCACCTGGCGCACGACCTCGGTCTGCGACTCGGTGGCAGCCTGCGAGCGCCTCACGCCCTGGTTCGGGAAGACCGCGTCCAGGTCCGTCCGGACGAGGAACACGTTGTAGGCGTTCCACGTGGTGACCAGGTAGTACAGGTCACCGCCCTGGGACCAGGGGTGGATGAACCCGCCGTACACGCCTGGCAGGATCGAATAGTCGATGAGCGTGGTGGCGTTCTCCCACAGTCCCCACGGGGTGTCCGCGGTGCGGAGCACGATGGAGTCGAAGCCCTGCGAGTACATCGCGGTGTACTTGCCCAGGTGGGCGTTCCACATGACCGACATCTCGCTGGCTGGTGCGGGCAGCACCGCCTCCGCGTCCCCGATGTCGTCCACCCAGGTCGAGCCGTCCCAGTACGTGTACCCACTGGGGTCGAGCACACCCTCGAGGAGGGGAGCGCCCTCCAGGTCCTCCGAGTCCGGGGACCCGGCGAGCGGGACCCGGGCGACGATCGCCGCGCCCTGCCGTCCCGACGGGGTGAGGTACTCGTACAGGAAGCCGACCCCCGGGCCCTCCTCGACCTTGAGGAACGAACTCATCTGGGCGGAGTTCCACGCGCTGTCCACCGGGGGTGCGCCCGCGCCGGGCTCGCCGGCGGAGGTGATCCTGCGCGCCATCTCAGGCACCTCGGTCCAGTTCTCACCGTTGTCGGTCGAGTAGGCCATCCCCGAGTAGTTGGTGGTCCACGACCCCGGCTGGCCCCAGTGTGCGACCGACATATATCGCAGGTACTGCACCCCGTTGACGGAGATGCCCGCGGTGGGGATGATCGTCACCTCGCCGGGCTGGCCGACCCGGGGAATGATCGACTTGGCCATCCCGTCCTGGTCCTGCGCGGCCGAAGCGACGCGAATCCCGCCGGCCAGTGCGTCGCCGGGCGTTTCCGAGCGGAACAGGACGTTGGACCGCCACTGGTCTCCGGGCACCGAGCAGTCGCCCATGGTGTCGCCGAAGGCCATGAGGATCTCCGGGTCGACGGCGTCGCCGTTGTCCCACATGACGCCGAGGTCGGTGCCCGCGACCCCGTACCTGCTGATCGTGTCGTTCGGGCTCGTGGGCCCGGTGACCAACTGGAGGAACCGGGTCGGACCGCGCAGCACCGGGACGGTGCCCTCCTCGCCGGTGATCCAGGGCGGCATGCCGTAGACGGACCCGATCAGCGGGTCGAGCGAGCCGGAGAGTCCGTTGCCGAGTGAGCCGGTCTCGAGCTGCTGCACGAGCGACCCGGACCGATCCGACGACCCGAGCGATGTGGACACCGACCCCAGCGATCCGGAGTCGCCGGACGAGCCGAGCGAGCCGAGCGAACCCGACGAGCCGGACGACCCGGTGGCCATTCCCGCCCCCGTCTGCTGCTCGAGCAGCGAGCCGAAGTTGCCGAACATCTCACTGCAGGGGCCGGCGGACGCCGTGCCGACCCCGATCGTGCCGGCGACGGAGATCGCGGTAGCGGCGGTGATGGTGGCGGTGATGGCGGCGGTGGCTGCTGCGGTGAGCCGCCGGGGGGATGAGGGGGTGCGCGGGCGGGACATGTACTAGGCCTCCGGGATGGGGATCCGGTCGACGAGAACGGTCTCGCCGGTGTCCGCCGGATCGGGGGTGTCGCGGGTCCAGCTGTCGTCGGCGACGCGCGCCCTGGAGGTCTCGGAACCCGGGGTGCGGGGAGCGAGCTCGGAGAGGTCGGACTTCATGAGGAAGACGTTGTAGGCATCCCACGTCGACAGCGTGAAGTACAGATCCTTCCCGTTCGACTGGATCGCGGGGCTCCACGGGTGCGCGAATGCCCCGTACAGGGTGGGGAGATGGTCGTACGAGAGCAGAATGTCCTTGCCCGACCACGGGCCCTCGGGCGTCAGGGCCTGCCGCATGACCACGTTGTTGCTCTGATCGGTGTAGAGAGCGATGTATCGGTTGAGATGGCCGCTCCACGAGATCGACAGCTCGCTCACCTGTCCGTCGAGGACGACCTTCGCGGCGTTCCGGTCCGACGCCCAGCCGGACTCGGTCCAGAACTCGTAGGCGCCCATGTTCTCGATTCCCGCCGCCGGGACCCGCGCGAGGATCGCCGAGCCGTTTCGGCCGGACGGGGTCAGGTACTCGTAGACGTAACCGCGGTCCTGGAGGAACGCGCTCATCTGGGCCGCCGCATGGGCGGAGTGTGCGGCGCCGAGGTTGCCGGGCAGGGCCAGGTTCCCGGTTCCGGTGCGGGCGGTGCCGGAGACGGGGGTCCAGGTGGTGCCGTTATCCGTGGACCTGGCCAGGGCCGAGTAGTTGGTGGTCCACTCGCCCGGGTCGCCCCAGGTCTCCACCGACATGTAGCGCAGGTACTGCGTCTGGCCCACGGCAACGCCGGCGGTGGGGATCACCGTGGTCTCGCCGGGGAGCCCGGACCTGGGGAGGAGGGACGCGGCCAGCCCGGGTGCCTCCAGGGGGGCGTCGTCGATCCGCATGCCGTTGGAGAGGGTGGTGTCGGAGGAGCGGAACAGGATGTTGCTGCGCCATTGCGCGTCGCCGTCGCAGTCGCCCATCGTGTCGCCCAGCGCCATGTGCACCTGGTTCTTGCCGCCGGCGCCGCCGTTCGTCCACAGAATGCCGAGGTCGGTCCCGGTGATCCCGAAGCGGTCGACGGTGTTGTTGGGGCTCGTGCGCCCGGTGAGGAGTTCGACGGTGGTGGTGCGGCCCTGGAGGATCGGGATGTAGCCGGAGGCGCCGTTGTTCCAGGGAACAGCCGGGGGCGCAGGCTGGGAGGGCGCCGCCGGCGAGCCTCCGCCGGAACTGCTCGAACCGCTGCCGCCGCCGGTGCCGACCGGGGGCCAGACGTCGCACGGGGCGGCCACCGCGAGCGGCGCCACGATGGTGAGAGCTCCGGTGAGGACCGAGGTGGCAGCGGCGAGTGCGGCCGTCCGGGTCCCGCGCTGGTGCCGGTGGGGTGGGATATGACGACGACGACGCGGGGCGCGATTCACGGGCGGACTCCAGACGGTCGATCTATGTGAACACCGATCAGTGACCCAGGGTAACGCCTCTCAGCCTGCCGTGGTCGCGTCTCGACCGGCAGGTGCGACCGCAGACTCGTACGCTGGACGGTATGGCTTTCGCGACCGAGATCCCCGACGACGGGGTGCCCGTTGACTCCACGGTCCTGTCGTACTCGGAGTTCCGCCCGATCGGCGACGTCGAACGCAGCACGGACCGCTTCGAGGTGGTCAGCGAGTTCACCCCGTCCGGCGACCAACCCGCCGCGATCGCGGAGCTCACCGAGCGGTTGGGCAGGGGTGAGCGGGACATCGTGTTGCTCGGTGCCACCGGCACCGGCAAGTCGGCCACCACGGCCTGGCTCATCGAGAAGGTGCAGCGCCCGACCCTGGTGATGGCGCCCAACAAGACGCTCGCGGCGCAGCTGGCCAACGAGCTGCGCGAGATGCTGCCGAACAACGCCGTCGAGTACTTCGTCTCCTACTACGACTACTACCAACCGGAGGCGTACATCGCCCAGACGGACACGTTCATCGAGAAGGACTCGTCGATCAACGACGACGTGGAGAGGCTTCGGCACTCCGCCACGTCGTCGCTTCTCTCCCGACGCGACGTCGTGGTGGTGAGTTCCGTCTCGTGCATCTACGGCCTCGGCACCCCTCAGTCCTACCTCGATCGGTCGGTCGCGTTGTCGGTGGGCCAGGAGGTGGACAGGGATCAGCTGCTCCGGCTGTTGGTGGACGTGCAGTACGAGCGCAACGACGTCTCGATGACACGGGGAACGTTCCGCGCCAAGGGCGACACGGTGGACATCATCCCCACCTACGAGGAGCTGGCCGTGCGCATCGAGTTCTTCGGTGACGAGGTCGACGCGCTGTACTACATCCACCCGTTGACCGGCGACGTCGTGCGGAAGGTCGACGAGGTCCGGATCTTCCCGGCCACCCACTACGTCGCCGGGCCCGAGCGGATGGCCAAGGCGATCGCCTCGATCGAGGAGGAGCTCGAGGTGCGGCTCGCCGAGTTGGAGAACCAGGGCAAGCTCCTGGAGGCGCAGCGTCTGCGCATGCGGACCTCGTACGACATCGAGATGATGCAGCAGGTGGGGTTCTGTTCCGGCATCGAGAACTACTCCAGGCACATCGACGGGCGGCCGGCGGGCAGTGCCCCGGCCACGTTGATCGACTACTTCCCCGAGGACTTCCTCACGGTGATCGACGAGTCCCACGTCACGGTCCCGCAGATCGGGGCGATGTTCGAGGGCGACGCCTCACGCAAGCGCAACCTCGTCGACTTCGGGTTCCGGCTCCCGTCGGCGCTCGACAACCGGCCGCTCACGTGGGAGGAGTTCTCCGGGAGGGTCGGGCAGACGGTGTACCTCTCCGCCACCCCGGGCAGCTACGAGATGGGGCGGACCGGTGGGGAGTTCGTCGAGCAGGTCATCCGGCCGACCGGGCTGGTGGATCCGAAGATCGTGGTCAAACCGACCAAGGGTCAGATCGATGATCTGATCGGCGAGATCCGGGCCCGGGCCGAGCGGGACGAGCGGATCCTGGTGACCACGCTGACCAAGAAGATGTCCGAGGACCTCACCGACTACCTGCTCGAACTCGGGGTCCGCGTGCGCTACCTCCATTCGGAGATCGACACCCTGCAGCGCGTGGAGTTGCTCCGCGATCTCCGGCGAGGCGAGTACGACGTCCTGGTGGGCATCAACCTGCTCCGCGAGGGGCTGGACCTGCCGGAGGTCTCCCTCGTGGCGATCCTCGACGCGGACAAGGAGGGTTTCCTCCGCTCCAGCACCTCGCTCATCCAGACGATCGGCCGCGCCGCCCGGAACGTGTCCGGGGAGGTCCACATGTACGCCGACCGGGTCACCGAGTCGATGCGCATCGCGATGGAGGAGACCGACCGGCGTCGGGAGAAGCAGGTCGCCTACAACACCGCACACGGGATCGACCCGCAGCCGCTGCGCAAGAAGATCGCCGACATCCTCGACAGGGTGGGGGAGGTGAGCGGCGACGTGTCCGATCCCCGGGAGCGGCCCGAACTGGTGGGGGCCCGCGCGGCCGGCGGAGCGGCCCGGCCGCGCAAGGAACTCGAGAAGCTCATCGGGGAGATGACCGAGCAGATGATGTCCGCGGCCACGGACCTGCGGTTCGAACTGGCGGGACGGCTCCGCGACGAGATCGCGGAGCTACGGAAGGAACTCAAGGGGATGCGGGAGGCGGGGATCGACTGACAGGTCACTGTGACGTGGGGCGCTTACCGCGTACGGAGACCACGTCCTCGCACTACGCTGGGTGAAACTTGTTCCCTACGAGAGGAAGAGCATTGAGCGCCTACAAGAAGGTGGTCGTGGGCACGGATGGCTCGGAGTCGTCCTACCTGGCCGTGGATCGTGCCGGAGAACTCGCCGCGGACGCATCCGCGACCCTCGTGATCGCCTGCGCCTACGTGCCCGCCGATCCGCGGTCGGTCAGCCACGCCGCCGACCAGTTGGGCGCCGACGCCTACCAGATCCGCGGCGACAACCCGGCCGAGGACATCGTCCGGACCGCCCGGGACCGGGCCATGGCGGCGGGTGCGACCCGCGTCGAGGCCCGCACCGTCAAGGGCGCTCCCGTCGAGTCCCTCATCAAGCTGGCCGACGAGCTGGAGGCGGACCTGCTGGTCGTGGGCAACAAGGGACTCAGCTCTCTCACCGGTCGGCTCCTCGGGTCGGTGCCCGCCGACGCCGCCCGCCGCGCCACCTGCGACGTGCTGATCGTCCACACGACCTAGCGGCGACGCTCAGCCGCAGAGGTGGGTCCGGCTCGCGTCGACGATCGCCCGGCCCACCTCGGCGGTGTCCAGCCGGGTGTCCTGCGCGGCGATCGCACTCGTGAGCGGACGGATCCGGTCGAGGATCGTCTCGAGCCCGGCGCCGTGGGCGATGCTCCGGCAGATTCCGATCCCCACCTCCACGGTCGTGTCCGCCGACATGCCCGTGGGGATGCCGATCGCGGTCAGTTCGTCGAGGAAGTGCGTCTCGCTGTTGGTCCGGATCGGTTCGGCCGCGGTGTCGGCGCTCCCCGCCTGCGCCTGCGCGACGGTGCCCGCCACCTCGGTGGCGCCGGTCGACTCGCTCGCGGCCCCGCACCCCGTCGCCCCCGCGGCCAGCGCGAGGCACACCGAGACCACCGCCATGCGTTGTGGGCTGGTGATCATGCGGTGAGCTCCTGAGAGTCGTGCGAGACGGTGTCCCGGATCCGGGACAGCAGGGGACCGAAGCCGCCGGGCTGGACCAAGACGAGTTCCTGGGTCGCGCGGGTGGCCCCGACGTAGAGGTCCTGCAGCCCCTGTGGCGACCGCTCGAGGACGCGATCCGGATCGATCACCACCACCACGTCGAACTCGAGCCCCTTGGCCAGGGACAGCGGGAGGACCGAGACCCCGGGGCGGGTGGCGGTGACCGCCTGTCGGAGGGCGGAGATGTCCGCCGATTCCTCGTCCCGGTGGCCGTCGGGGACGAGGACGGCCACCGCACGGTCCTCCGGCACGGAGGCGATCCGCTCGAGCACGATCCCGCTCGCCGACCCGGGTCGGGGCTCGAGCCACGACACCGGTCGCCGACCGGCGCGCACCGTCCGGGGGGAGACCGCGGAGGCGTCGATCTGGGCGAGCAGCAGTTCCGCCACGGCCGAGATGGTCTCCGGCGTGCGGTAGTTGACGGTGAGCTCGCAGTGGACCCACCGATCGTCCACGTAGGGCGAGAGGGCGTCACCCCAGGAGTCGATACCCGCCGGCGACGAGGTCTGGGCGACGTCTCCCACGAGGGTCATCCAGCGGTTCGGCGAGCGGCGCATGATCACCCGCCACGCCATCGTGGACAGCTCCTGCGCCTCGTCGACGATCACGTGGCCGAACGCCCAGGTCCGGTCCGCGCCCGCACGGTCGGCCACCGTGAGATCGGAGTCCGCGCTGTGTCGCCGGGCCAGCGACTCGGCGTCCACGACGTCGTAGGCCATGAGGACCTCCGGGTCCAGATCGTCCTCGATGTCCTGCACGGCCGAACCGGTGAGGATCTCCAGGGCCTCCTCCGCCTGGCGGACCTGCTCGGCCCAGTCGCGATCCGAGTCCCCGCCGTCCGCTGCGGGGACGTCTCCGAGCAGTTCGGCGAGCTCGTCGAGGAGCGGGACGTCCGCGACCGAGAACGCCCGGCCGTCCTCGCGGAAGAGCGCGTCCTGGTCCTCGGCCACGTAGTCGCCGGCCGCCTCGGCGATGCGGTCCCGACTCGAGAGGAGGTCGGCGAGCAACTGTTCCGGTCGCAGGGTGGGCCACCATTCGTCGATGGCGGCGCTCACCTCGGGTGCGACCTCGACCTCGGCCCGGAGGGCGGCACGATCCGCCGCGTCGAGCAGCGGCCGGGCCGGGTCGCCGAGGTCGCCGACCCCGTCCCCGTCGGGGGACCAGGCGACGGCCTCGGCCTGCCCCACCGGGTCGGTGAGGACGGCCACGTACTGCTCGGTGAGCGCGTCGACGATCCGCGCCGCGAACGTCTCGCGCGCCGGGTTGTGCGGGCGGCGGGTCATGCGCGCGCGCCCTCGGGCGGACCGCACCATCGCGGGGGTGAGCACGAGGTCGCGCCCCTCGCAGCGGACCACGACGTCGCCGTCGGGGGCGGACTGGCGGGCGCGGACGGCGGCCTTGAGGATGCCCACCATCTCGCCCGAGCCCTTGACCTCCTCGCCACGGAGCGTCTCCGGCCCCGCGGCCCGCACCCCCGGGTAGAGGTCGGCGAGCGTGCGGAGGACGACCCCCGACTCGCCGAGGGAGGGGAGGACACGCGCGATGTAGTCGAGGAACCGGGCGTTGGGGCCGACGATGAGGACGCCGCTGCGGTCGAGCCTGCGCCGGTGTGTGTAGAGCAGGTAGGCGGCGCGGTGCAGGGCCACGGCCGTCTTCCCCGTCCCGGGACCGCCCTGGACCACCAGGACGCCCGCGTGGGGGTTGCGGATGATCTGGTCCTGCTCGCGCTGGATGGTGGCGACGATGTCGGTCATGTGACCCGAGCGGGCCGTGTCCAGGGCCTCGAGGAGGGCGGATTCGCCCACCACGCCGTCGTGGTCCTCGGGGAGCCCGCCGTCCGCCGGGGCCGTGAGGAACTCGTCGTGGATCCCGATCACCCGTCGGCCGATCGTGCGCAGGTGGCGGCGCCGGTGCGCGCCCTCCGGCCGCGCGGTGGTGGCCAGATAAAAGGGTCGGCTGTGGTCCGCGCGCCAGTCCAACAGGAGCGGGGTGAGGTCCTCGTCGTCGTCCCTCAACCCCACCCGGCCGATCCGACGGATCTCGCCGTCCCCCATGTCCAGGCGGCCGAAGTACAGGCCCAGGTTGGCGGCGTTGTACGCGGCGAGTTCGGAGGAATAGAGCCGGGCGAAGGACTCCCGCTCCGACCGCGCCTGCGGGGTGCCACCGGAGCCCCGGAGGACGGCGTCGAGACGGGCCCGGGTCGCGGCGCGGAGTTCCTCGAGACGATCGAGGAGACGGCCGAGATGGCGCTGTTCCTCGTCGACGGCATCGTGACTCGTCATGAGCGCTCCTCTCGGGTGGGCGGACGGCTCAGGGCAGGACATCAAGGCTACCGGGTGTCACGCGGGGGGCCGCGACGCCGACGACCCCGCCGGTGAGGGCGGGGTCGTCGGCGTCGGGTGCGCGGGCACCCGGGGGGTGGATCGTCAGGGCTGGATGCCCGCCGCGGCCTTCGCGCGTGCGCGATCGGTCTCCGCCTTGGCGATCTTCCTCGCCGAGCCGGCCTTCTTCTCGGCGGACGTGAGGAGGTCCTTGGTGTCCAGACTCCCGGCGCGGGTGGCGGCGAGGCCCGCCTGATCGCGGACCTGCGCGGCGATCGGGGCGGCCTGCTCCTTCGCGGCGGCGGTGCGCTCACGCAGGACCGCGGCCACGACAGGGGCCTTCTCCCGGACGACGTCGGCGAAACCGGTCGCCTGCCCCCGTACCTGGTCGGCCACCTCCGGTGCCTTCTCCCGGACGACGTCGGCGATCTCTGGCGCCCTGTCCCGGACGGTGTCCGCCACGCCGCGTGCCTGATCGGCCACGGTGTGCGCCACCCCCGCGATCGCCGCGCCGGCGGCGGCCGACTCGGCCCTCGCGCCGGGGATCCTGGCCGAGACCGTGTCGCCGGCCTTGCGGGCGCGCCAGGCCAGACCCGGCTGCCCGGCGGTGTCGACCGAGGCGAGCATGAGCGCACCGAGCAGCGCGACGTCGGTCGCGAGGCCGGTGGTCTTGCGGCTCCTGGCTGCGGGGTCGGACTCCGCCCAGAAGGCGTGCCGGGTGATGGTCGAGGGCAGGTGCGACGCGGTGAGCGCGAGGGCCGAGAGGCGGGGCGCCCGGCCGAGTGCAAACAGGACGCCCGCTCCGATCTTGACGCCCGCGAGGGCCTTGACGAGGGTCTCGGGGTCCTTGGTCACCGGCGGGACCGACGTGGTGACGTGGTCGTTGACGGCCTGTTCACCCTTCTCGACCAGGGGTGCGGCCTTCTTCACGATCGGTGCCGCATCCGCGACGTGGGGCTGCGGATTGCGGAGCGTCTCCACGCCGTCGATCACGAATACCGTGGCGAGCATGGGTCGCGCGAGTCGTCTGATCATCAGTTCCTCCTGGGAATCGGGATGCGTGGTCGAACCTAGTGAAAACCCCGGCGGTGCGCCTCCGGTCCGCGTGCCGCCCCCGGCGGCCGCGGGCTCGGACGGTGGGGTGGGCTGGGACGATCCGGACGGATGAGGACTTGATTACGATCGGGATCCGGCCTCGTCCGACGGTGTCGGCGCCGTCACCAGCCGCGTTCGCGCCACTCCGGGAGCTTCGGACGTTCCGCTCCGACCGTCGTGTCGTCGCCGTGGCCGGGGTGGACCACCACGTCGTCGTCCAGGGTCGCGAACACCCGGGACTCGAGGTCGTGCATGAGGGTGTCGAACTGCTCCGGTGTCCCGGTCTTGCCCGGGCCGCCGGGGAAGAGGGAGTCGCCGGGGAACAGGTGGGTCCCCTCGTCGGTGCGCAGCACGAGCCCGACGCCGTCCGGGGTGTGCCCCCGCAGTCCGATCACGTCGAGGCGGAGGTCGCCCACGTCGATCGTGTCCCCGTGGGAGACGAGGCGGTCGGTGGGGACGTGGATCCCCCCGGCGTCACCGGGGGAGGCGATGGTGGTGAGGCCGAGGGCGGCGACGGTCTCCGCGAGGCCGATCCAGTGGTCGGCGTGCAGATGGGTGGTCAACACCCGCGTGACCCCGGGGGCCTGCGCCCGTAGGTGGGCGACGAGCCGGGGGGCGTCGTCGGCGGCGTCGACCAGCAGGCCCTCGCCGGTCTCGACCGACTCGATCACGTAGGCGTTGTTGTCCATCCCGCCCACGGAGATCTTGCTCACGCGGGCCGGGCCCACCGTCCAGCGCTCGCCGGTGAGCCGGCCGGTCAGCCGGCCGGAGTAGCCCTCGGTGAGGGTGATGTGGTCAGGGACGGACTCGGTGGAATGCGACATCACTGCAGGCTACTGACGCCGAGCGCGGTCCGTGCCGAGAAGCGTGTCGGAGTACGTTGGTACCTTCGACTGCGGGACCGGCGGCCCCCGCGCGTACTGCGATGTGGTGGCGACTTCCTCCCTCGAAAAGGAGTACCCATGGTGGACCGTCTGGTCGTCCGCGGCGCGCGTGAGCACAACCTCAAGGGCGTCGACATCGACGTGCCCCGTGAGTCCCTCATCGTCTTCACGGGCCTGTCCGGCTCGGGCAAGTCGTCCCTTGCGTTCGACACGATCTTCGCGGAGGGCCAGCGCAGGTACGTCGAGTCGCTGTCCTCCTACGCCCGGATGTTCCTCGGGCAGATGGACAAGCCGGACGTCGACTTCATCGAGGGACTCTCCCCGGCGGTGTCGATCGACCAGAAGTCCACCAACCGCAACCCGCGGTCGACGGTCGGGACCATCACCGAGGTGCACGACTACCTGCGCCTGCTCTACGCGCGCGCCGGCGTCCCCCATTGCCCGACGTGCGGCGAGGTCATCTCGCGGCAGACGCCGCAGCAGATCGTCGACCAGATCCTCGAGGGGGAGGAGGGCGTGAGGTTCCAGGTGCTGGCGCCCGTCGTGCGCACGCGCAAGGGCGAGTTCGTGGACCTGTTCGCCCAACTCGCCGCCGACGGGTACAGCCGCGTCCGCGTGGACGGTGAGCTCCACACCCTCGCCGAGCCGCCCACCCTCAAGAAGCAGGAGAAGCACGACATCGAGGTGGTGGTGGACCGGCTCGCGGCCAAGCCGTCGTCGCGCCAGCGGCTCACCGACTCGGTGGAGACCGCGCTCGGTCTGGCCGACGGTGTGATCGTGATCGACTACGTGGACGTGGACGAGTCGGACCCCGCCAGGCAGCGTCGGTTCTCCGAGCACATGGCGTGCCCCAACGGCCACCCGATCGCGCTGGACGACCTGGAACCGCGCGCGTTCTCGTTCAACAACCCCTACGGCGCGTGTCCCGTCTGCGACGGCCTCGGTTCCCACCTGGAGGTGGACCCGGACCTCGTGATCCCCGACCCGGAACGCTCGCTCGCAGACGGCGCCGTCGCGCCGTGGGCGGGTGGGCAGAGCGCGGACTACTTCCAGCAGCTGCTCTCGGGGCTCGCCGACGACATGGGATTCGACCTCAGAACCCCGTGGCAGGACCTGCCCGCGAAGGTCCGCAAGGCGGTGCTCGGCGGGGCTCCCACCATGGTCCGGGTGAAGTACCGCAACCGCTACGGCAGGGTGCGCACCTACGACGCCAAGTTCGAGGGCGTCATGTCATTCCTCACGCGCCGGCTCGAGCAGACGGAGTCGGAGTCGCAGAAGGAGCGCTACCAGGGGTACATGCGCGAGGTCCCGTGTCCGGCGTGTGGAGGCACCCGGCTCAAGCCGGAGATCCTCGCCGTGACCATGACCGGGCCGGGCGGCCAGGACAAGTCCATCGCGGACATCAGTCGCATGTCGGTGGCGGACTGCGCGGCGTTCCTCGCCGGTCTCGAGCTGGACGCTCGCCAGGCGATGATCGCCGGTCGGGTGCTCAAGGAGATCCAGGCCCGGATGGGCTTCCTGCTCGACGTGGGGCTGGACTACCTCTCGCTCGACCGCGTGGCCGGCAGTCTGTCCGGAGGCGAGGCCCAGCGGATCCGGCTGGCAACCCAGATCGGGTCGGGTCTCGCGGGCGTCCTCTACGTCCTCGACGAGCCGTCGATCGGCCTGCACCAGCGGGACAACCGGCGGCTCATCGACACCCTGGTGCGGCTGCGGGACCTGGGCAACACCCTGCTCGTGGTGGAGCACGACGAGGACACCATCCGCTCGGCCGACTGGATCGTCGACATCGGTCCACTGGCGGGCGAGCACGGCGGCCGCGTGGTCCATTCGGGCGACTACGCGGGGTTGCTGGCCAACACCGAGTCGCTCACGGGTGACTACCTGGCGGGCAGACGGTCCATCGCCATTCCCGAGAAGCGGCGGGAGGCCAGCACGGAGAAGAGACTCCACGTCCGCGGGGCCCGCGAGAACAACCTCAAGAACGTCGACGTGGTGTTCCCGGGCGGGGTGCTCTGCGCGGTCACCGGGGTGTCGGGCTCGGGCAAGTCGACCCTGGTCAACGACATCCTGGCCACGTCGCTGGCCAACCAGCTCAACCGCGCCAGGCAGGTTCCCGGTCGGCACTCCCGCATCGACGGCGTCGACGGGTTCGACAAACTGGTCCAGGTGGACCAGTCTCCGATCGGCCGGACGCCGCGGTCCAACCCGGCCACCTACACCGGCGTGTTCGACAAGATCCGCACCCTGTTCGCCGCCACCACCGAGGCCAAGGTCCGCGGCTACAAGCAGGGCAGGTTCTCCTTCAACGTCAAGGGCGGTCGGTGCGAGGCCTGCCAGGGTGACGGCACCCTGAAGATCGAGATGAACTTCCTGCCGGACGTCTACGTCCCGTGCGAGGTCTGCCACGGCGCGCGGTACAACCGCGAGACGCTCGAGGTGCACTACAAGGGCAAGACCATCGCCGAGGTGCTGGACATGCCCATCGAGGAGGCGTCCGAGTTCTTCGAACCGATCACCTCCATCCACCGCTACCTCAGGACCCTCGCCGAGGTCGGTCTCGGCTACGTGCGGCTGGGGCAGCCCGCCCCCACGCTGTCGGGTGGCGAGGCGCAGCGCGTCAAGCTGGCTGCCGAGCTGCAGAAGCGGTCGAGCGGCCGGACGGTCTACATCCTCGACGAGCCCACGACGGGCCTGCACTTCGAGGACATCACCAAGCTCCTCCTGGTGATCCAGGGGTTGGTCGACAAGGGCAACACCGTCATCGTGATCGAGCACAACCTCGACGTGATCAAGAGCGCCGACTGGGTAATCGACATGGGCCCCGAGGGCGGCGCGGGCGGGGGGATGGTCGTGGCGGAGGGCACGCCGGAGCACGTGGCGACGGTCCCGGAGAGCCACACGGGTCGATTCCTCGCCGAGGTGCTCCCGGCACGGGGGCCTGCAGACGAGGCTCGGGCCCCGGCCAAGAAGACCCCGGCCAAGAAGGCCCCGGCCAAGAAGGCCCCGGCCAAGAAGACCCCGGCGGGCAAGACCGCGGCCTCTGCCGCGCGCAAGGCGCGGGCGTTGCGGTGACCGACGTCAGTAGACGGGGCCGGTGAACTTCTCGCCGGGCCCCTCACCGGGCTCGTCCGGGAACGCGCTGGACTCGCGGAACGCGCGCTGCAGGCCCTGGAGGCCGTCGCGCACCACTCCCGCCTGCGGGCCGAGGTACTCGGCGGACCCGGCCACGAGGCCGGCCAGTGACGTGATGAGCTTGCGGGACTCGTCGAGGTCCAGGTGCGGGCTCTCCGCGGGGTCGTCGTCGGAGAGCCCGAGCTTCTCGGCGGCCGCGCTCATGAGGACGACGATCGAGCGGAAGATGATCTCCTGCGCGGGCACGTCGGCGAGATCCAGGATCTCGACCTCGCGCGCATCGATGTGCTCGTCGGGGGAGGTCTCGGGAGCCTGGTCGGCCGACGAGGGCTGGTCGGTGTTCATGCCGACCACTGTCCCACGGGCCGCGCCTCCCCGGACGCCTGGGCCTGTTTGGGGGTACCGGCAGATCCTGGTACAGTTATCCATCGACTGTGGGAACCCGCTACATAGCGGGTTCCGACGTCCAAGAGGAGCCTGATCTCCCACCATCCGACGCCCGGAGTTGTCACCAACACAGGGCAGTTTGATGGTCACCACCCCCGGCGAGGGGTCTGCGAGTGCATCGCAGGTGATTCGTCGTCGACGGGTGAGGAGTGAGAGGCCCCCGGCGTTGACGCCGTGGGGCCTTCTCGGTTCCACCGGTGTTCCCGGTGGGCCCGGGGTCCCTCGAGGGCGTATGCGCGACCGCGCCAGTGGTCGTGACAGAGCACCATCTACCGAGGAGGGCCCATCAGCGCCGAAGCACGTATCAACGAACGAATCCGTGTCCCCGAAGTCCGACTCGTCGGCCCCGGGGGCGAGCAGGTGGGGATCGTTCGCGTCGAGGATGCACTTCGTCTGGCCCTGGAGGCCGATCTGGACCTCGTCGAGGTCGCGCCCACCGCGCGCCCGCCGGTCTGCAAGATCATGGACTACGGAAAGTTCAAGTACGAGGCGGCGCAGAAAGAGCGCGAGTCGCGGAAGAACCAGCAGCAGACCGTGGTCAAGGAGCAGAAGCTCCGGCCGAAGATCGACACCCATGACTACGAGACCAAGAAGGGGAACGTCGTCCGTTTCCTGGAGAAGGGCTCCAAGGTCAAGGTGACGATCATGTTCCGCGGGCGCGAGCAGTCCCGACCCGAACTCGGGTACCGGTTGCTCCAGCGTCTCGCGGACGACATCACCGACTACGGATACGTCGAGACCAGCGCCAAGCAGGACGGCCGCAACATGACGATGGTCGTGGCCCCCCACAAGGGTGCCAAGACCCGCGTCAAGGCGCAGGAGTCCAAGGTCACCGACCCCGCCTCGGAGTAGTCCCACCGGGAGTACCGCTCCGACCAGACCAGAGGACGCACGCCGTCCGCTCACCCGAGACCTCACCGGTCTCTCGGGACGAACCATGTGAGGAAGACCGATCATGCCGAAGATGAAGACCCACAAGGGCACCGCCAAGCGTTTCCGGAAGACCGGGAGCGGCAAGCTGGTGCGCCAGCAGGCCAACCGCCGCCACATCATGGAGAAGAAGCCCACCAAGCGCACCCGTCGCCTGGACGGCCGCACCGACGTCGCCCCGGCTGACGTCCCCCGCATCAAGCGGCTTCTCGGGCTCTGAGCCCTCTTTACATACGTAGAACCTTCGGTCGCCGTCTACGCGACCATCCAAGATCAGTGAGGATTTTCCAGTGGCACGCGTGAAGAGGGCCGTCAACGCCCAGAAGAAGCGTAGGACCGTACTCGAGTCGACCAAGGGCTACCGGGGACAGCGTTCGCGCCTGTACCGCAAGGCCAAGGAGCAGATGCTCCACTCGATGACCTACAGCTACCGTGACCGTCGCGCCCGCAAGGGTGACTTCCGGAAGCTGTGGATCACCCGCATCAACGCCGCGGCCCGCGCCAACGACATGACCTACAACCGCTTTGTCCAGGGCCTCAAGCTTGCCGAGGTGGAGGTGGACCGCAAGGTCCTCGCCGACCTCGCCGTCACCGACCCGGCCGCCTTCACGGCGCTGGTCGAGGTGGCCCGCGCGGCGCTGCCGGCCGACCTCAACGCCCCGGCTGCCTGACGTCTGCGACTTGACCAATCCAGATAGGCCCGAGGAGGGCACGGGACGACCCGCGGAACCGTTCACCGAACGGACCCCGCGGGTCGTTTCCGCGTCCAAGCTCCACCGCGCCGCGGCCCGGCGCAAGGCGGGCCGGTTCCTGGCGGAGGGGGCCAACTCGGTCGAGGCCGCCCTCACGAGTGGCGCCGCGGCCGAGGTCTTCTGCACCGAGGACGCGCTCGAGCGGTTCGCCGGGCTCGTCGCGTCCGCCTCGGCGGCCGGCGTCACCGTCTCCGTGGTGACCGATCGCGCGGTCCGGTCCCTGTCGGACACAGTCTCGCCCACGGGGATCGTCGCGCTGTGTCGCTCGGTGGTGCGCGACCCGGCGGCGCCCGGCGAGGGGGCACCGCGGCTCGTCGCCGTGGGTCAGGCCCTGGCGGAGCCGGGGAACGTCGGCACGCTCATCCGCGTCTCGGACGCCCTGGGCGCCGACGCGGTGTGGCTCACCGAGGGCGGGGTCGACCCGGAGAACACCAAGGCGGTCCGCGCGTCCGCGGGGAGCCTGTTCCACCTACCGGTCGTGCGGGGGATCGCCGAGGCGGGCCTCGTCTCCCGCGCCCACGCGCTGGGCCTCCAGGTGGCCGTCGCGACCGCCCACGGCGAGGTGGACGTCGAACGCGCCGACGACCTCCTCGCCCGGCCGACCGCCTGGGTCTTCGGCAACGAGGCCCACGGCGTCCCGGCCCCTCTCGTCGACGCCGCCGATCTGCGGGTCCGGATCCCCCTCCGGGGTCGCGCGGAGAGCCTGAACATCGTCACCGCGGCCTCGATCTGCCTCCACACCAGCGCCCGGGTGCAGGCGGCCCGGTCATGACCGCCACCCTGACCGCCCGCGGCCTCGGTGCCTCGCGGGGGGCGCGGACCCTGTTCGACGGGCTCGACCTCGTCGTCGCGGCGGGTGACGTCTGGGGCCTCACCGGTCCCAACGGGGCCGGCAAGTCGACGCTCCTCCACGCCCTGTCCGGCCACCCCGACGCCGAGATGTCGGGGGCGGTCACCGTGAGCCCCCCGCAGGCGACGGTCGGCCTCCTCCGCCAGGAGGTGGAGAGGGTCGACGACGAGGTGGTCCGCGACTTCCTGCACCGCGTCACCGGGGTCGCCGACGCGCAGGCGCACATGGACGCGCTCGCGGAGCGGTTGGCCGACTCGGACGCCGCCGCGGAGGCCTACGGCGACGCCCTCGAGAGGTGGCTGGCGCTCGGCGGTGGCGACCTCGACGAACGGATCCCGGTGACCGCCGCACGCCTCGGTCTCGACGGCGCCGTGCTGGACCTGCCGATGTCCGCGCTGTCCGGCGGGCAGGCCGCGCGCGTCAACCTCAGCGCGGTGCTGCTCAGCCAGTACGACGTCCTGCTCCTGGACGAGCCCACCAACGACCTCGACCTGGCCGGGCTGGCCGTCCTGGAGGAGTTCATGCGCACCGAGCGTCGGCCGGTGGTCGTGGTGAGCCACGACCGGGAGTTCCTGTCCCGGTGCGTCACGGGAATCGTCGAGCTCGACTCGGCGCAGCGCCAGATCACGGTGTTCGACGGCGGATACGAGTCCTACCTCGCCGAGCGCGCGCTGGCGCGGCAGCGGGCCCGGGAGGCCTACGAGGAGTACTCGGGCAGGGTCGATCAGCTCAAGGACCGCATCCAGACGCAGAAGACGTGGCTGGACAAGGGCGTCCGCAACACCATGCGCAAGTCCGGTGGCAAGGACGCCGAGCGGGACAAGCACATCCGCAACCGCGCCGGGCAGCGGTCGGAGAAGCAGGCCGCCAAGATCTCGCAGTCCGAGCGGGCGATGGAGCGGCTGGATGCGGTCGAGGAACCCCGCAAGGAGTGGGAGCTGCAGATGGAGATCGCGGCCGCCCCCCGGTCGGGGTCGGTGGTCGCGGTGCTGTCCGACGCGGTGGTGCGTCGCGGCGACTTCGTGCTGGGACCGGTGACCCTGCAGATCGACTCCGGGGACCGCGTGCTGATCTCCGGGGCCAACGGATCCGGCAAGTCCACCCTGCTCGGACTGCTGGCCGGGGAGCGGACCCCGGACGCCGGGCGGGCGACCACCGGCGCCGGCGTCGAGCCGGGGCGGGTCGACCAGGCCCGCGCCGCCTTCGGCGGCCCGGAGCCGCTGCTGGACACGTTCTGCGTGGCCGCCGATCCCGCGGGTCTCGACCCCACGGAGGCACGGACCCTGCTCGCCAAGTTCGGGTTGGGCGGGGAGCACGTCGCCAGGGCCTGTGGGTCCCTGTCGCCGGGAGAGCGGACGCGGGCCGCGCTGGCGCTGCTCCAGCAGCGGGGCGTCAACCTTCTCGTGCTGGACGAGCCCACCAACCACCTGGACCTGCCGGCGATCGAACAGCTCGAGCAGGCGGTGGAGGCGTTCTCCGGGACCGTCCTGCTGGTCACCCACGACCGGCGGATGCGGGGGACGTTCCGCTCGACCCGCGAGCTGGCGGGGGGGGCCGGGGCGCTGCGGGGGGAGCGGGGAGACTCCGCGCCCCGAGATCGGGCCAGGGAACCGGAACCCGGATCGACTACGCTGATCCGGGATACCGCGGCGGTTGCGGCGAGCGCGTGACGGGGAGGATGCAGTACAGGTGAGCGAAGACACAGGCGCGGCGGAGGTCCGGATCGACGAGGAGTCCCTGGCGGGCTACGCCACGGAGGCGGAGAGCGCGTTCGCCGCCGCCGCGGACCTCGACGCGTTGGCCGCCGCCAAGACGGCACACCTGGGTGACCGCAGCCCCATCGCGCTCGGGCGGCGCACCCTGGGGTCGCTGCCCAAGGAGGAGAAGGCCGCCGCGGGCAAGGCCGTCAACGTGGCCCGTGGTCGCGTGCAGAAGGCCTACGACGCGCGCCTCGAGGTGCTGCACGCCGAGCGCGACGCCGCGGTGCTGGTCGCCGAGACCCTCGACCTCACGGTGCCGGCCGATCGCGGACCGGTCGGGGCCCAGCACCCCATCACGATCATCACCGAGCAGGTCGCGGACGTGTTCGTGGCCATGGGCTGGGAGATCACCGAGGGGCCGGAGATCGAGGCCGAGCACTACAACTTCGATGCGCTCAACTTCCTCCCGGACCATCCCGCGCGCACGCTCCAGGACACCTTCCACATCGCACCCGAGGGCAGCCGGCAGGTCCTGCGCACCCACACCTCGCCGGTCCAGATCCGCACGATGCTCGACCGCGAGCCGCCGATCTACGTCGCGTGCCCCGGCCGCACGTTCCGCACCGACGAGCTCGACGCCACCCACACCCCGGTGTTCCACCAGGTCGAGGGGTTGGCGATCGACAAGGGCCTGACGATGGCGCACCTGCGCGGCGCGCTCGACGCGTTCGCGCGTGCGCTCTTCGGCCCGGAGACCCGCACCCGGATGCGGCCCAACTACTTCCCGTTCACCGAGCCCTCCGCGGAGGTCGACGTGTGGTTCCCGGGCAAGAAGGGCGGGGCCGGCTGGGTGGAGTGGGGCGGCTGCGGCATGGTGCACCCCAACGTGCTGACCGCCTGCGGGATCGACCCGGAGGTGTACTCCGGATTCGCGTTCGGCATGGGGCTCGAGCGCACCCTGCAGTTCCGCAACGGACTCTCGGACATGCGGGACATGGTCGAGGGGGACGTGCGGTTCTCGCTGCCCTTCGGCGTCCGGTACTGAAGCGCCGGCGCCAACCGCCCCACGAGCTCATCCCACCATCGAGACCGACGAAGGACCCCACAGTGCGAATTGCGCAGTCCTGGCTGACCGAGATCCTGCAGCGCGCCACCGACGGCTGGTCGGTGTCACCGGCCGAACTCGACGCCGGGTTCGTGCGCGTCGGCCTCGAGGTGGAGGGGGAGCCCGAGACGCTTCCCGAGATCACCGGCCCGCTCACCATCGGCCGGGTCAGCAGCATCGAGGAGCTCGAGGGCTTCAAGAAGCCCGTCCGCTTCTGCCTGGTCGAGGTCGGGGGCGAGGAGCTGCAGCAGATCGTGTGCGGCGCGCGCAACTTCGCCGAGGGCGACCTCGTGGTGGTGGCGCTGCCCGGCACCGTCCTGCCCGGCGGCTTCGAGATCGGCAAGCGCAAGACCTACGGCAAGCCCAGTGAGGGCATGATCTGCTCGGCCTCCGAGCTCGGGATCGGAACCGACCACAGCGGCATCATCGTGCTGGCACCGGGCACCGCCGAGCCGGGCGACCCGGCCGGCCCGGTCCTGGCCGCCGGTGCGCCGGAGCAGGACACGGTGATCGAGCTCAACGTCACGCCGGACCGCGGGTACTGCCTGTCGGCGCGCGGGCTCGCCCGCGAGCTGGCGTGCGCCTTCGACCTGGACTTCGCGGACCCGGCCACCGAGCTGGGTCTGCCGTCCGAGGAGGAGACGTGGCCACTCGAGGTGGCCGACGAGGCCGGCGCCCGGCGTTTCGCCCTGCGCCGGGTCACCGGCGTGGACCCGGCGGCCACGACCCCGTGGTGGCTGGCCCGTCGCCTGCTGCTGTCGGGCGTCCGGCCCATCTCGCCGGCGGTCGACGTGACCAACTACGTCATGCTCGAGCTGGGCCACCCGATGCACGCGTTCGACGCCGCGCGCCTGCAGGGCGGTCTCACGGTGCGTCGCGCCCGGGCGGGGGAGAAGCTCACCACCCTCGACGACGCGGTGCGCACTCTCGACCCCGAGGACGTGGTGATCTGCGACGAGACCGGCCCCATCTCGCTGGCCGGCGTCATGGGCGGCGCCAGCACCGAGGTCTCCGATTCCACGACCGACGTGCTGCTCGAGGCCGCCGTGTGGGACACCCTGGCCGTCTTCCGGACGATCCGCCGCCACAAGCTGCCGAGCGAGGCGGGCAAGCGCTACGAGCGTGGCGTGGACGCCGCGGCCTCGATCGCCGCGCTCGACCGGGCCGCCACGCTGCTGGCCGAGATCACCGGCGGCACCGTCGAGGCGTCGCTCACCGACGTCGGTTCCGCGCCCGTCATGCCGACCATCGCGTTCGACGAGGACCGGCCCTCCCGGGTCGCCGGGGTGGAGTACCCGACGGGCACCGTCCGCCGCCGCCTCGAGCAGATCGGCGCGGAGGTGACCGGCGACGACGCGGTCCTGCTCGAGGTCACCCCGCCGACGTGGCGCCCCGACCTGAACGTCCCCGCGGACCTGGTGGAGGAGGTGCTGCGACTGGAGGGTCTGGAGGACATCCCGTCGGTGCTGCCCACCGCCCCCGCCGGCCGTGGCCTCACCGCCACCCAGCGAGGCCGCCGCGCCGTGGGGCGCGCCCTGGCCTCCAGCGGCCACGTCGAGGTGCTCACGTCACCGTTCGTCGATCCGTCCGTGTTCGACGCGATGGGTGTCGACCACGACGACGAGCGCCGCAGCACGATGTCCGTGGTCAATCCCCTGGAGAGCGACAAGGCGCATCTCGCGACCACGCTGTTGCCGTCCCTGATGGAGATCGCCCGTCGTAACCTGACCCGGGGCACCCGCGACCTCGCTCTGTACTCGGTCGCCCAGGTGGCGTTCCGGACGCCCTCGACCACCGGCGTCGAGATGCTGCCGGTGGACCGCGAGCCCACCGCCGAGGAGCAGAGGGTTCTCAGCGATTCGCTGCCGGACCAGCCGGTGCACGTGGCGGCCCTCTACACGGGCAAGCGCGAGCCCGTCGGCCACGCGTCGGCGGGACGCGACGCCGACGCGCTCGACGCCGTCCGCGCCGCCGAGGTCGTCGGTGCCGCCCTCGGGGTCGGGACCGAGGTGCGCGCCGCGTCCTTCGCTCCGTGGCACCCCGGCCGCTGCGTCGAGGTCGTGGTCGACGGCGCCGTGGTCGGCCACGCCGGCGAGTTGCACCCCGCCGCCTGCGAGCGTCTGGGGATGCCCGCGCGGACCTGCGCGGTCGAGCTCGATCTCACCGCCATGGGCGCGCGCGAGGTACTGCCCGCCCCCGCGATCTCCTCGTACCCGTCCGTGAACCAGGACGTCGCCGTGGTCGTGGACCACACCGTGCCCGCCGCGGCCGTCGAGGCCGCGCTGATCGCCGGCGGCGGCGAGCTCCTCGAGAGTGTCCGCCTCTTCGACGTCTACACCGGCAGCCAGCTCGGTGAGGGGCGCAAGTCGCTCGCCTACGCGCTGACCTTCCGCGCGGACGACCGCACCCTGACCGAGGACGAGGCCAGCCAGTGGCGTACCGCGGCGGTGGACGCGGCCGCGCAGGCCGTCGCGGCGAGCCTTCGTGGCTGACCCGGTGCGGGTGCCCCGGGTCCTGTGCATCGCCGGCACCGATCCGTCCGGCGGCGCCGGCCTGTTGGCCGACACCAAGGCCGTCACCGCGCTCGGCGGGTACGCCATGGGCGTGGTCACCGCCGTGACCGTGCAGAACACGCGCGGGGTGTACGACGTCCACGCGGTACCCGTCGACACGGTGATCGCGCAGCTCGACGCCGTGGCCGACGACGTCCAGATCGATGCCGTGAAGATCGGCATGCTCGGAGAGGCCACCCTCGTCCGGGCGGTGGGTGACTGGCTTCGTCGTCGTCGTCCTCCCCACATCGTTCTGGACCCGGTCATGGTGGCCACCACCGGCGGTCGCCTCGCGACCGACGAGGCGGCGTCCATGCTGCGCGAGCTCGTCCCGATCGTCGACCTGGTCACGCCGAACGTCCCCGAGCTCGGCGTGCTGTGCGGACTGGACACCGCCCAGGACATAGAGGGGATCGTCGGGCAGGCCGAACTGGTCCACGAGCAGACCGGAAGCGCGGTGCTCGCGACGACCGGCGATCTCCTGGACGGCAGCGCCGAGGACGTGCTGGTGGAGTCGGAGGGGCGGCGGCGGACCACGCGTCGTCTGCCGTTCGTCCGCGTCGACACGCCGCACACCCACGGCACCGGGTGTTCGCTGTCCTCGGCCATGGCCACCGCGCGCGTGGGCGCCGACGACTGGCGGTCGGCCTACGCGCGGGTCCGACCCTGGATGGACGGTGCCCTGCAGGGGGGACTGTCGCTCGGCGTGGGGCAGGGGTCCGGTCCCCTCGACCACAACTGGTTCCTCCACCGCTGAGCCCGGTCCCTGTCGTACACCTGTGCGATTATCCGTCTCGCCATCAGGCCGAGACAACCAGGAGTAGACCATGACCGCATCGCACCTGTCCGACACGTCCACCGAGCCCTCCGCCGCCAAGGCCCTGGAGCGGGTCCGCAAGCTGTTCGCCAAGGCCGAGAGCGTCGCCGGCACGCCGGAGGCGGAGGTCCTCCTCGAGCGCGCCTACGCGCTGCTCGCCAAGTACGGCGTCGACGAGGCGCTGGCCAGATCGGGCCCGGACGCGCGGCCGGCCGAGGTGTCGGTCCTCGACCACGTGGTCTCGGGGAAGTACCAGCCCGACCAGGTGGGACTGGTGGCGGCCCTGGCGGCCGCCATGCACTGCCGGGCCGTCACCTCCGGTCGCAGGGACGGCACGACGATCGTCCACGTCGTGGGGGTCCGTCGGCACGTCGAGCGGGTGGGGATGCTGGCCGGCGCGCTCACCGGGGTCATGCTCGCCGCCGCGGCCCGCCAGCGGCCGGGGCCCGGGGTCTCCGCGGTGACCCACCGCAAGTCGTTCATGACGGGTTTCGCGTTCGAGGTCGGGCGGAGGCTCGCCGCGGCCGAGCGGGGGGCGGTGGCGGAGAGCGCCGATGCCACGGGGGCGGATCTCGTCCTGCGCTCGGACGCCCAGCGGGCGGACGCCGAGCTCAGGCGTCGCTTCCCGACCGCGGTGCGTGGCGCCCGTCGGCGGGTCGGGACCTCGGGACTCGAGGAGGGGCGTCGGGTCGGCGGAACGGTCGATCTGGGGCAGCGTCGCTTCGACGGGGGGCGGCGGCAACTGGGGGCCTGAGCGGGCGGGAGCGCCTGCGTGCAAAAGATTGCAACTTGATGCATACTCGTGCGTATGGCAATCAGAGTGGCGGTCGCAGGCGCATCCGGATACGCGGGCGGGGAGTTCCTCCGGCTCCTCCTCGGCCATCCGGCGTATGTGTCGGGCGAGCTCGAGCTGGGGGTCCTCGCCGCCGGGTCGAACTCCGGGCAGACCCTCGCCGAGCATCACCCGCACCTTCTTCCGCTCGCGGACCGCGTCCTCGCCGAGACCAGCGCGGAGACGCTGTCCGGACACGACGTGGTGGTACTCGGGCTACCGCACGGCCACTCCGCGGTGATCGCGGAGCAGCTGGGGCCGGACGTCCTCGTGGTGGACCTCGGGGCGGATTTCCGACTGCAGGACGCCGCCGACTGGGAGGCCTACTACGGCTCGCCACACGCCGGGACCTGGCCGTACGGCCTGCCCGAACTCCCCGGCGCCCGCGAGGCGCTGCGGTCGACACGTCGGATCGCGGTGCCCGGATGCTTTCCCACCGGGGCGAGTATCGCGTTGTTCCCAGCGGTCGCGGCCGGACTGATCGACGCGTCGGACATCACGATCGTCTCGGTCACCGGCGCCTCGGGGGCCGGCAAGTCCGCGAAGGTGCCGATGCTCGCCTCCGAGGTGATGGGCTCGGCCAAGGCGTACGGCGTGACGACCCACCGGCACACCCCCGAGATCGCGCAGAACCTCCGCGCCGTGACCGACGCGGTGGTGTCGGTGAGCTTCACGCCCGTGCTGGCGCCCATGGCCCGGGGCATCCTCACCACCGCGGTCGCCCCCACCACCGCGACCGTGGAGGAACTGCGTCGGGTGTACGGGGCGGCGTTCGGCGACGAGCCGTTCGTCCACGTCCTGCCCGCGGGGGTCCAGCCGATGACTGCCTCGGTCCTCGGGTCCAACGCCGTCCAGCTCGGGATCGAGGTGGACCAACGGGCCGGCCGCGCGGTGTTCACCGCCGCGATCGACAACCTCGCCAAGGGCACCGCCGGCGGCGCGATCCAGTCCATGAACCTGGCGCTCGGACTCGACGAGACCGCGGGCCTGAGCACGGTCGGGCTGGCCCCGTGACCGCACGGTCCGCCATGGACCGCACCCCGGCCGGGGGTGTGCTTCCCGGCGCGGCCTCCGGCGGACACCTCCACGGCCTGGATTCGTGGCTCGAGGCCCTCGAGTACGACATGGTCTTCTGGACCGCGCCGCCGGGGACCACGGCCGTGCTCGAGGTGGGCGGCGCCGGCGTCGGTGCGGACGCCGGTGCGGGCGTCGGTGCGGATGCCGATGCGGCTGAGCTGCAGTGGAGCACCCGCTGCGCCGAGCTGCCGTCCACGCGAGCGGTCGTCCTGCTCGACGGGCCCGGATTCGAGGACGTCCGCCACGACTTCGAGACCGCACACGAGGCGGCGGAGGCGGTCGCCGGGTTCGTGAGCGAGCACTCCGCCGCGGACGCCGGTCCCATCGAGGTCCTCGTCTTCCGGCCGGACACCGCGGCCGGCACGGACGGCCCGGGCACGGCGGTGAGCGTGTGGCCGCAACCGACCGGGACCACGGACGGCGCAGAGTTCCGGTTCCGTCACCGCGGCGGGGCGGATGTCCGGCTGCGCCTGAGCATTCCGCAGATCACTTCCACCCCGACTCGGGAGGCATGAGATGACCAAAGAGATGAACGACGGATCGAAGCAGTTGACGCCGTTCGTCCGCGCGCACGTCCTTGCCGAGGCGCTGCCGTGGTTGCAGAAATTCCACGACAAGATCGTAGTGGTCAAATACGGCGGCAACGCGATGGTCGACGAGGAGCTCAAGGCGGCGTTCGCGGCCGACATGGTGTTCCTGCGCACCTGCGGCATCAAGCCGGTCGTCGTCCACGGCGGTGGCCCGCAGATCACGTCGATGCTCGGTCGGCTCGGGCTGGAGGGCGAATTCCGCGGCGGCTTCCGGGTCACGACCCCCGAGGTGATGGACATCGTCCGGATGGTCCTGTTCGGCCAGGTCGGGCGCGAGCTCGTGGGGCTGATCAATGCCCACGGTCCGTACGCGGTGGGCATCTCCGGGGAGGACGCCGGCCTGTTCACCGCGGTCCGCCGCACGGCGATGGTCGACGGGGAGCCCACCGACATCGGGCTCGTGGGCGATGTGGCCGCCGTCGACCCCGGGGCGGTCCTCGACCTCATCGAGGCCGGCCGCATCCCGGTCGTCTCCACCATCGCCCCCGACGCCGACGGGGTCGTCCACAACATCAACGCCGACTCGGCAGCGGGCGCGCTCGCTGCGTCGCTCGGCGCGGAGAAGCTCGTCGTCCTGACGGATGTAGAGGGTCTCTACACGAACTGGCCCGACCGGTCGTCTCTCGTCACGCACCTCGGCACCACGCCGCTCGAGACGCTGTTGCCCAGGCTGGAGAGCGGGATGGTCCCCAAGATGGAGGCGTGCCTCGCCGCCGTGCGAGGCGGGGTCCATGCCGCGCACGTCATCGACGGACGCGTCGAACACTCGGTGCTGCTCGAGATCCTCACGGAGGGCGGCATCGGAACCATGGTCACGAGCGGTGACCACGAGACCCGTGCGGCGATAGGAGAAGGCGCGTGAGCCCGCAGGACACCGGCAGCCTCACCTCCCGGTGGGACTCGGCGCTGATGCGCAACTACGGCACCCCGCCGCTGGAGCTGGTCTCCGGTGAGGGCGTGGTCGTCACCGACGCGAGCGGTAAGGAGTATGTCGACCTGCTCGCCGGGATCGCCGTCAACTCGCTCGGCCATGCACACCCCGTCGTGGTCGAGGCGGTCAGCCGCCAGATCGCCACGCTTGGGCACGTCTCGAACCTCTACGTCCACCCGACGGTGGTCGCCCTCGCGGAGCGGCTCGAGGCTCTGCTCGCGGTGGACCAGCCCGTCCGGGCGTTCTTCTGCAATTCCGGGGCGGAGGCCAACGAGGCCGCGTTCAAGATCGCCCGTCGTACCGGGCGTTCCCGGATCCTGGCCGCGGAGAACGGCTTCCACGGCCGGACCATGGGGGCGTTGGCGATGACCGGCCAGCCCGCCAAGCGTGAACCGTTCGAGCCGATGCCCGCCGGGGTGGAGTACTTCCCGTACGGCGACATCGCCGCGCTCCGGGCGCTCGTCGCGCAGGCCCCGGCCGACACCGCCGCCGTCATCCTCGAGCCGCTGCAGGGCGAGGGCGGCGTCGTCGAACCGCCGGAGGGGTTCCTCGCCGACGTGCGTTCACTGTGCACCGAACACGGGATCCTCATGATCGTCGACGAGGTCCAGACCGGCATCGGACGGACCGGCGCCATGTACGCCACCCGCGGGGCGGGTGTCGTGCCCGACGTGATCACCCTGGCCAAGGGACTCGGCGGCGGACTGCCGATCGGCGCGTGTCTCGGGATCGGCGCGGCGGGGGACCTGCTCACCGCCGGGCAGCACGGTACGACCTTCGGCGGCAACCCCGTCGCCTGCGCCGCCGCGCTCGCGGTCCTGGACACCATCGAGTCCGAGGACCTGATCGCGCACGTGGACCGGCTCGGCAAGATCATCGCCGCCGAGATCGAATGCCTCGACCACCCGCTCGTCGACCACGTCCGTGGCCGCGGGCTGCTGCTCGGTGTGGTCCTCACCGCACCCCGGGCGAAGCAGGTCGAGGAGGCCGCGCGGGCCGCCGGCTACCTCGTCGGGGCCACGGGCCCGGACGTGGTCCGCCTCGCCCCGCCGCTCGTGCTCACCGAGGAGCAGGCCGCGCGGTTCGTCTCCGCCCTGCCCTCGATCCTCGACACCGCGTCCGAGAAGGAGACCGCGTCATGACCACTCCGGCCCCGAGAACCCCCACCGCGTCGCCGGTCCGGCACTTTCTCCGCGACGACGACCTCAGCCCCGCGGAGCAGGCCGAGGTCCTCGACCTGGGGCTCACGCTCAAGGCCGCGCCGTTCTCGGCCCGCCCGCTCGAGGGGCCCAGGTCGGTGGCGGTGATCTTCGACAAGACCTCCACCCGGACGAGGTTCTCCTTCGACGCCGGCATCGCCCAGATGGGCGGCAACGCGATCGTGGTCGACTCCGGATCCACGCAGATGGGCAAGGGGGAGACGCTCGCCGACACCGCGATGGTGATGTCCCGCTATGTCGAGGCGATCGTGTGGCGCACCTACTCACAGGCCGGCCTCGCCGAGCTCGCCGCGCACTCGTCGGTCCCGGTCGTCAACGCGCTCACCGACGACTTCCACCCGTGCCAGATCCTCGCCGACCTGCTGACCATCCGCGAGAACTTCGGCCGCACCGCGGGCCTGCGGGCGGTCTACCTCGGAGACGGCGCGAACAACATGGGCCACTCGTACCTGCTGGGCTTCGCCACCGCGGGCATGCACGTCACCATCGCCGCGCCGGAGGGCTACCAGCCGACCGGGCAGGTCGTCGCCGACGCGGAGGAGATCGCCGGTCGGACCGGTGGCTCGGTCACCATCACCACCGACGTGGACACCGCTGTCGTCGACGCGGACGTCCTCATCACGGACACGTGGGTGTCCATGGGCATGGAGGACTCGGCTGCCGACCGCCTGCGGGACCTGGCGGATTATCAGCTGGGTCAGGCGGCGGTCGACAAGGCGTCCGACGACGTGATCGTCCTCCACTGCCTGCCGGCCTACCGTGGGAAGGAGATCACCGGCGAGGTGATCGACGGACCCCGGAGCCGGGTGTTCGACGAGGCGGAGAACCGGTTGCACGCCCAGAAGGCCTTGCTCGTCTGGTTGCTGGAGCGATCGTGACCTCCGTCGGCGCGGTGAGCCGCACGGCGCGTCACGCACGCATCGCCGAGATCCTGCGCGCGCGCCCGGTGAGCAGCCAGACCGAGCTCGCCGAGGCGCTCGCCGGCGAGGGCATCGGGGTGGCCATCGCCACCCTGAGTCGGGATCTCGACGAGCTCGGCGCGGTCAAGCTCCGCGCCGCCGACGGGGGAGCCGGCCGCTACGTGATCCCGGAGGACGGGAGTCATGTGCCCGGAATCCCGGGCGGCACGGATCGGCTCGGTCGGCTCCTCGGCGAGCTGCTCGTCTCCGCCGACCACAGCGGGAACATGACGGTCCTCCGGACGCCCCCGGGCGCGGCGAACTTCCTCGCCAGCGCCCTCGACCGCGCGAACCTAGACGACGTGGTGGGCACGATCGCCGGTGATGACACCATATTCGTGATGGCCCGCGAACCGGTGCGCGGCGCGGAGCTCGCGAACCGACTCGCAGCCCTGGCTCGACGTCAGCTCTGACACGACCGAATACCCTGAAAAGACCTAGAGAACAACAACCAAGGAGAACACCATGACCGATCGCGTCGTCCTCGCCTACTCCGGTGGCCTCGACACCTCCGTCGCCATCAGCTGGATCGGCCAGGAGACCGGCGCCGAGGTCGTCGCCGTCGCCATCGACCTGGGCCAGGGCGGTGAGGACATGGAGGTGATCCGGCAGCGCGCTCTGGACTGCGGCGCGGTCGAGTCGGTCGTCGTGGACGCCCGCGACGAGTTCGCCGACGAGTACTGCGCCCCCACGATCAAGGCCAACGGCCTCTACATGCGCCAGTACCCGCTGGTCTCCGCCATCTCCCGTCCGCTGATCGTCAAGCACCTCGTCACCGCCGCCAAGCTGCACGGCGGCACCTCCGTGGCCCACGGGTGCACCGGCAAGGGCAACGACCAGGTCCGCTTCGAGGTGGGGTTCGGCGCGCTCGCCCCCGATCTCGACGTGATCGCCCCCGTCCGCGACTACGCCTGGACGCGTGAGAAGGCGATCGAGTTCGCCGAGCGGAACCAGATCCCGATCAACGTGACCAAGAAGTCCCCGTTCTCCATCGACCAGAACGTCTGGGGGCGCGCGGTGGAGACCGGCTTCCTCGAGGACCTGTGGAACGCCCCCACCAAGGACGTGTACGACTACACCGAGGACCCCACCCTCAACTTCTCCGCCCCCGACGAGGTCACCGTGACCTTCTCGGAGGGCGTCCCGGTGGCGATCGACGGGCGGAAGGTCACCGTGCTCGAGGCCATCGTCGAACTCAACCGTCGAGGGGGCGCGCAGGGTGTCGGCCGCCTCGACATGGTCGAGGACCGGCTCGTCGGCATCAAGAGCCGTGAGGTCTACGAGGCGCCGGGCGCGATGATCCTCATCGCCGCGCACAAGGCCCTCGAGGACGTCACCCTCGAGCGGGAGCTGGCGCGCTACAAGTCGGGCGTCTCCGACGAGTGGTCCAACGCGGTGTACGACGGGCTGTGGTTCTCCCCCCTCAAGTACGCGCTCGACGCGTTCATCGACAACACCCAGCAGCACGTCTCGGGTGACATCCGCATGGTCCTGCACGGGGGGTCCATCGTGGTCAACGGGCGCCGCTCGGAGAAGTCGCTGTACGACTTCAACCTCGCCACCTACGACGAGGGGGACTCGTTCGACCAGAGCTACGCCAAGGGCTTCGTCAACCTCCACGGGCTGAGCTCCAAGATCGCCGCCAAGCGGGACCTCGGGCTGTGAGCGACGGCGGGGATCGGGACGGGCGGCACGGCACCAACACGGGCGCACTGTGGGGAGGCCGGTTCTCCGGCGGCCCCGCGGAGGCGATGGCCGCGCTGAGCAAGTCCACGCACTTCGACTGGGAGCTGGCCCGGTACGACATCCGGGCGTCAAAGGCCCACGCGCGCGTGCTCCACCGCGCGGACCTGCTCTCGGGTGCGGACCTCGACGCGATGCTCGACGGTCTGGACCGGTTGGCGGCCGACGTCGCATCGGGGTCGTTCGTCCCGTCGGAGTCCGACGAGGACGTCCACGGTGCCCTCGAACGAGGCCTGATCGACAGGGTCGGGATCGAGGTGGGGGGCCGCCTCCGGGCGGGCCGCTCTCGCAATGACCAGGTGGCCACCCTGTTCCGCATGTGGTTGCGGGACGCCGTCCGCGCCGTGGCGGAGGGGGTACTCGACGTGATCGATGCCCTCGTGGCCCAGGCGGACGCCCATCCCGAGACGGTGATGCCGGGTAAGACCCACTTCCAGGCCGCCCAGCCGGTCCTGTTGGCCCACCAGCTCCTGGCCCACGCCCAGCCGCTGCTGCGGGATCTCGACCGGATCCGGGACCTGGACCGCCGGCTCGCGGTGTCGCCGTACGGGTCGGGCGCCCTGGCCGGCTCCTCGCTCGGTCTGGACCCGGACGCCATCGCCGCCGAACTCGGCTTCGACCGCGCGGCGGACAATTCGATCGACGCCACCAGCTCGCGGGACTTCGCCGCCGAGGCGGCCTACGTCCTGGCGCAGATCGCGGTGGACCTGTCGCGGTTGGCGGAGGAGGTGATCGCCTGGTCGACCCCGGAGTTCGGGTACGTCACCCTGGCCGACGAGTGGTCCACCGGCAGCTCGATCATGCCGCAGAAGAAGAACCCGGACGTCGCCGAGCTGATGCGCGGCAAGACGGGTCGACTCATCGGCAATCTCACCGGGCTGCTGGCCACCCTCAAGGCCCAGCCGCTGGCCTACAACCGGGACCTGCAGGAGGACAAGGAGCCGGTCTTCGACTCGGTCGCCCAGCTGGACCTGCTCCTCCCGGCGATGGCGGGAATGGTCGCCACGCTGGAGTTCCATCCCGAGCGGCTCGCCGAGCTGGCGCCGGCCGGGTACACCCTGGCCACGGACATCGCGGAGTGGATGGTCCGTCAGGGCATCCCGTTCCGCGTGGCCCATGAGGCGGCGGGGGAGTGCGTGCGCGTGGCCGAGGGTCGCGGCGTCGGGCTGGACGAGCTCTCCGACGACGAGTTGGCGGCCGTCCACCCGGCGCTCACGCCGGAGGTGCGTGACGTGCTCACGGTGACGGGGTCGATCGCGTCGCGGAACGCCCGTGGCGGCACAGCCGGTACGGCCGTGGCCGAGCAGCGCCGGCGGCTGGGAGAGATCCGTGACGAGCTCGCGGACTGGGTAGGGTGAGCGCCATGTCCGCCATAGATGACCGCCTGCTCGAGATCCTCGCCTGCCCCGAGGACAAGGGGCCGCTGCTCCTGGCGGGACAGGACACGCTCTACAACCCGCGGCTGCGCCGCGCCTACCGGATCGACGACGGGATCCCCGTCCTGCTGGTCGACGAATCGCGGCAGGTCGACGAGTCCGAGCACGCGGAGCTGGTGGCCCGGGCCGGCGGTATCCCGCAGGAGTGACCGAGACCCTCCCCGGCCCGGACCAGGATCGGTTCCGGGAACTGCTCCGCGTGGCCCCTCCCGACGAGGCCGCGCGGGCGGTGCTCGGGGGAGTGCTGAGCCACGGACCGGTCGCGGTGCGGATCGTCGAGGTGGAGGCCTACGGCGGCCCGTCCGGCTCGGCCCACCCGGATCCGGCCGCCCACACCTGGCCGGGACCGACCCCGCGGAACCAGGTGATGTTCGGAGACGCGGGCCACCTGTACGTGTACCTGAGCCACGGCATCCACCGGTGCGTCAACATCACGTGCCGCCCCGCGGGCGAGGGTGGTGGCATCCTCCTCCGCGGCGCGCGGGTCGTGGCCGGACACGAGGTGGTGGACGGCCGCCGGCCCGGCGTCCCGGCCGAGCGGGCCGCCCGCGGACCGGGCAATCTCGGCAGTGCGCTCGGGATCGACCTGTCGTTCCGCGGCACGGACGTGCTCGACTCGTCGTCGTCCATCACCTTCCAACCGGATCCGGTCCCCGGCGACCTCATCCGGACGGGTCCCCGGGTGGGGGTCTCCCGCGCGGCGGACGTGCCGTGGCGGTTCTGGACCGCCGGGGCCAGGGAGGTCTCGCCGTACCGGCGGAGCCCGCGTGCGGGGCGGGTGACCGACCACGCCCCGTGGTGACGCGGTGCGTCGATGGGGGACAATGGCGGCCGTGACCAACAACATCCTCGATGACCTGCAGTGGCGGGGGCTCATCGCGCAGTCGACCGACATCGACGCGCTACGCGCCCATCTCGACGAGGGGACGGTGTCGCTCTACTGCGGTTTCGACCCGACGGGACCGAGCCTGCACGCCGGTCATCTCATCCCCCTGCTCACGTTGCGTCGGTTCCAGCTGGCCGGCCACCGGCCGATCGTGCTGGCGGGCGGGGCGACCGGGCTGATCGGCGACCCCCGCGAGGTCGGGGAGCGGGCGATGAACACCACGGACACGGTGGCCGAGTGGACGGAGCGGATCGCGGGCCAGCTGGAGCGGTTCGTCGATCTCACCGACGGACCCACGGGGGCCCGTGTGGCCAACAACATTCAATGGACCGGCCACCTCTCCGTGATCGAGTTCCTCCGCGACGTGGGCAAGCACTTCTCCCTCAACACCATGCTGGGGCGGGAGACCGTCAAGCGCCGCCTGGAGGGGGAGGGGATCTCGTTCACCGAGTTCTCCTACATGCTCCTGCAGGCCAACGACTTCCTCGAGCTGCGCCGGTCCATGGGGTGCACGCTCCAGCTCGGTGGCTCGGATCAGTGGGGCAACATCATCGGCGGCGTCGACCTGAACCGTCGGGTGGACGGGGAATCCGTGCACGCGATGACCGTCCCTCTGGTCACCTCGTCGGACGGACGCAAGTTCGGCAAGTCCACGGGCGGTGGGAGCCTGTGGCTCGATCCCGCGATGACCAGTCCGTACGCCTGGTACCAGTACTTCCTCAACACCGCCGACGCCGACGTGATCCGGTATCTGCGGTGGTTCTCCTTCCTCGGCCGGGAGGAGATCGCCCAGCTCGAGGAGGTCACCCGGGAGAAGCCGCACCTGCGGGCCGCGCAGAAGCGCCTCGCCGAGGAGATGACCACGCTCGTCCACGGTGTCAGCGCGACCGAGTCCGTGCAGGCCGCGTCGCAGGCGTTGTTCGGCCGAGGTGAGCTGACGGGTCTGGACGAGCAGACGCTCGCGGCGGCTCTCGAGGACGCCGGCGCGGTGGACCTCGCTCCCGGGGAGCCGGACACGATCGTCGATCTGCTCGCGGCGTCCGGGCTGTGCGAGAGCAGGGGGGCTGCCCGGCGCGCGGTCGGCGAGGGCGGTGCGTACGTCAACAACGAGCGCATCGCTGACGCGGAATGGACCCCGGCGCCGTCGGACCTGCTGCACGGGCGTTGGCTCGTCCTGCGCAGGGGCAAGAAGAGCTTTGCAGGGGTGCGGATCCGCTGATCCGCCGCAAGTGACCGCAGGAGGGCGCCGGGAATACCGGCGCCTTCTCGCATTTCACCGACCTGACCAGGCGATTTGCGTTTCGGTTCACGTCTGCGTAACTTATTGGAAGTCGCCGAGAGCGAGCCCGGACCGAGAGGCCCGAGCCGAGAGAGGCGACACGCTCCACGAAGAGGCAGGAACCGCCCGGTTTGACCGGGAAGGCCAGAGTCGCTAGACTGGAGAAGTTGCCCCGAAAGGGACAGCGAAGCGCAGTACATCCTCGAGAACCGGTGGTCAGAGAGCTACCGCGGATCGATGTGAAGGTGTTGTTTGAGAACTCAACAGTGTGTTTTGTTTGTGATAGTGCCAAATTTTTT
>NZ_CALMYY010000006.1 GCF_937873725.1 uncultured Dietzia sp. | reverse complement strand
CGCGAGTTCAAGGTCGAGGCCAACGTCGGCAAGCCGCAGGTCGCCTACCGCGAGACCATCAAGGGCACGGTCGAGAAGTTCGACTACACCCACAAGAAGCAGACCGGTGGTTCCGGCCAGTTCGCGAAGGTGCAGATCCGTCTGGAGCCGCTTCCGCAGGACTCGGTCGAGGCGGGGGAGACCTACGAGTTCGACGACAAGGTCACCGGTGGCCGCGTGCCCAAGGAGTACATCCCCTCCGTGGACCACGGCATCAAGGACGCCATGCAGTACGGCATCCTCGCCGGCTACCCGATGGTCAACGTCAAGGCCACGCTCCTCGACGGTGCCTACCACGAGGTCGACTCGTCCGAGATGGCGTTCAAGGTCGCCGGGTCCATGGCGTTCAAGGAGGCTGCGCGCAAGTGCCAGCCGGTGATCCTCGAGCCGCTCATGGCGGTCGAGGTCGTCACCCCCGAGGACTACATGGGCGACGTGATCGGCGACATCAACTCCCGTCGCGGCCAGATCCAGGCGATGGAGGAGCGCTCCGGCGCCCGCGTCGTCAAGGCGAATGTGCCGCTTTCCGAGATGTTCGGCTACGTCGGCGACCTCCGGTCGAAGACGCAGGGCCGGGCCAACTACTCGATGGTCTTCTCCCACTACGCCGAGGTTCCGGCGAGTGTGTCCAAGGAGATCATCGCCAAGGCGACCGGCGAGTAACCGGTATGGTCCCGGACCGCTGCCCAGCGGTCCGGGACCGATGCCGGCGGCGCACGGTCGAACCTCCGGGTGGCCGCCGGTTCGTGCCTCACGGCACGATGAGTAAGATCAGATCCCACACAAAGCAGTACCCACTACACGGTGGGGACAGACCAGTCCAGGAGGACATCAAGTGGCGAAGGCGAAGTTCGAGCGGACCAAACCGCACGTTAACATCGGCACCATCGGTCACGTCGACCACGGCAAGACCACCACCACCGCGGCCATCACCAAGGTGCTGGCGGACACCTTCCCCGATCTCAACGCCGCGTTCGCGTTCGACGAGATCGACAAGGCGCCGGAGGAGAAGGCTCGTGGCATCACGATCAACATCTCCCACGTCGAGTACCAGACGGAGAAGCGCCACTACGCGCACGTCGACGCCCCGGGTCACGCCGACTACATCAAGAACATGATCACCGGTGCCGCGCAGATGGACGGCGCGATCCTGGTCGTGGCGGCCACCGACGGCCCGATGCCCCAGACGCGTGAGCACGTGCTGCTCGCCCGCCAGGTCGGCGTGCCCTACATCCTGGTCGCCCTGAACAAGTGCGACATGGTCGACGACGAGGAGATCCTCGAGCTCGTCGAGATGGAGGTGCGTGAGCTCCTCGCCTCGCAGGACTACGACGAGGACGCCCCCGTCGTCCACATCTCGGCGCTCAAGGCGCTCGAGGGTGACGAGAAGTGGGTCAAGGCGATCGTCGAGCTCATGCAGGCGTGCGACGACTCCATCCCGGATCCCGAGCGCGAGCTGGACAAGCCGTTCCTCATGCCCGTCGAGGACGTCTTCACGATCACCGGCCGCGGCACCGTCGTCACCGGTCGTATCGAGCGCGGCAAGGTCAACGTCAACGAGGACGTCGAGCTGATCGGTATCAAGGAGAAGTCGACCAAGACGACGGTCACCGGTATCGAGATGTTCCGCAAGCTCCTCGACTACGGCGAGGCCGGCGACAACGTCGGTCTGCTGGTGCGTGGCCTCAAGCGCGAAGAGGTCGAGCGCGGTCAGGTCGTCATCAAGCCGGGCGCCTACACCCCGCACACCAACTTCGAGGGCCAGGCGTACATCCTGTCCAAGGACGAGGGCGGCCGCCACACGCCGTTCTTCAACAACTACCGTCCGCAGTTCTACTTCCGCACCACGGACGTGACCGGCGTCGTGACCCTCCCCGAGGGCACCGAGATGGTCATGCCGGGCGACAACACCGAGATGAGCGTCGAGCTCATCCAGCCGGTCGCCATGGACGAGGGCCTGCGCTTCGCGATCCGCGAGGGTGGCCGCACCGTCGGCGCCGGTCAGGTCACCAAGATCATCAAGTGATCGACTGACGGCGCGCCGCGGGCGACATCGCCCGTGACGCACCCGACGAAGGGGCGCCCCACCGCGAGGTGGGGCGCCCCTTCGTCGTGGCGGGCGGTGCCGCGCCCGGTGTGCTCATCTCCGACGGCTGAGCAGACTCATCGCCACGGAGAGGCCGACCGCGGCCACGCCGGCGAGAGCCGTCACGGCCACGGCCGCGACCTGTTCGGCGGTCGCCGCGTGGTCGCTCCGTCGGGGACCGCTCACGCCGTGGCGTCGGTCCACCTCCTCCAGCGCGCGGAGCATCTCGTTGGGGTCGCCGCCCTTGTCCGGGTGGTGGCGCAGGACTGCCTGGCGCCGATCCCTCTTGTAGGCGGCGGGGTCTCTGGGCTCGCGTCGGCTGGTCACGGTTTGCTCTCCTGGGGTTCGGCGCCGGAGCGCTGATCACCATGACGGTACCCAAAGCGGCGGGTCCGACGCACCGCATCCCGCACTCGCGTGGACCCCGATTTGGCTCCTGGCGAGGGGGTGCGGCATACTGGTCGAGTTGCCCGGACAAGGCGGCGAACCCACGTGGACTCCCTCGGGAGGCACCGGGGGAGCCGGGTTGGTCGGGCGAGCACGACAAGGCGGGTGGGTGACCACCCGCTGGAAAAGTGGAAGGGCGACACGCCCGACCGCGTGGACGCGTCGTGACACATCAACAGCGGCAGCGGATCGGTCCGTCGTCACCCTCGCCTCCGCGGGAGTGCGGCTCTCCGTCCTCTGGGAATCGCAGGTCGTGTCACGTTCGTGAGCGCGCGACGGCGGTTCCCATGACAGAGCACCGATGCATGTGACCGGGAAATCGACGGTCTGACGGTGTCACGTATGACCAGCGAACACAGCAGTGTCCCCCGCGAAGCGGGGGCGCTCACGACAGCCGCCTTCACGGGCGGGGGGAGAATGAGGACGAAGTGGCGGGACAAAAGATCCGCATCCGGCTCAAGGCCTACGACCACGAGGCCATCGACGCCTCGGCGCGCAAGATCGTCGAGACGGTCACCCGTACGGGAGCTCGCGTCGTCGGCCCGGTGCCGTTGCCGACCGAGAAGAACGTGTACTGCGTCATCCGTTCGCCGCACAAGTACAAGGACTCGCGCGAGCACTTCGAGATGCGCACCCACAAGCGGCTGATCGACATCCTCGACCCCACGCCCAAGACCGTGGACGCGCTCATGCGCATCGACCTGCCCGCCAGCGTCGACGTCAACATCCAGTGACCTCCGACCGAGCAGCGGTCAGCCAGCAACGTGCAGCGGAGACAGTGAACAGATGAGTACTACCGAGATCAAGGGAATCCTGGGCGCGAAGCTCGGCATGACCCAGGTCTTCGACGAGAACAACCGGGTTGTCCCGGTTACCGTCATCAAGGCCGGGCCGTGTGTCGTCACCGGGATCCGAAACGAAGAGACCGACGGCTACAACGCCATCCAGATCGCCTTCGGCGCGATCGACCCCCGCAAGGTCACCAAGCCGGTCGCGGGCCAGTTCTCCAAGGCGGGTGTGACGCCCCGGCGCCACCTCGCCGAGATCAGGCTCGACAACGCCGAGCAGGCCGCAGCCTTCGAGCTGGGCCAGGAGATCGGCGCGGACGTATTCGAGGACGGCGCATTCGTCGACGTCACCGGCACCTCCAAGGGCAAGGGCTTCGCCGGCACCATGAAGCGGCACGGTTTCTCCGGTCAGGGCGCCTCGCACGGCACCCAGGCGGTGCACCGTAAGCCCGGCTCCATCGGTGGCGCCTCGACCCCCGGACGCGTGTTCCGGGGCAAGAAGATGTCCGGCCGGATGGGCAACGACCGTGTGACCACCATGAACCTCAAGGTTCACAAGGTCGACGCCGAGGCCGGCGTCCTCCTCATCAAGGGTGCCGTTCCGGGTCGCAACGGCGGCCTCGTGATGGTCCGATCCGCAGTGAAGGGCGGTGCGCGCGCATGACCACGACGGATAACACCGTGAATCTCAAGCTTGACGTCCGTACCCCGGCCGGTTCGGCCAACGGGTCGGTCGAGCTTCCCGCCGAGATCTTCGGCGTCGAGCCCAACCTGCCGCTGATGCATCAGGTGGTCGTGGCCCAGCTCGCCGCGGCGCGCCAGGGCACCCACTCGACCAAGACCCGCGGAGAGGTCCGCGGCGGCGGTCGCAAGCCGTTCCGCCAGAAGGGGACCGGTCGCGCCCGTCAGGGCTCGACCCGCGCCCCCGCCTACACCGGCGGTGGCACGGTGCACGGTCCCAAGCCGCGCGACTACTCGCAGCGCACGCCCAAGAAGATGAAGGCCGCCGCCCTGCGCGGTGCCCTCTCCGACCGGGCCGCCAGCGAGCGTATCCACGTGGTCACCGAGTTCGTCGTGGGTCAGACCCCGTCGACCGCGGGCGTCCGCGACTTCCTCGCGAGCCTGTCGGATCGCAAGAAGTTCCTGGTCGTGGTCGGTCGCGAGGACGTCGCCGCATGGCGTTCGGTCGGCAACCTCGATCACGTCCACCCGATCGCGCCGGACCAGCTCAACACCTACGACGTCCTGAACGCCGACGAGGTGGTCTTCTCCGTGGAGGCACTGGACGCGTTCGTCACGCAGGCGAGCCGCAGTGCCGCCGGCACGTCGAAGACCGCCCAGAAGGAGGCCGAGAAGTGAGCACCGTCGCCGATCCCCGGGACGTGATCCTCGCCCCCGTCGTCTCCGAGAAGGCCTACGGCCTGCTCGAGCAGGGTGTGTACACGTTCCTGGTCTCCCCGGACGCCAACAAGACGCAGATCAAGATCGCCATCCAGGAGATCTTCGGCGTCACGGTGGAGTCCGTGAACACCGCCAACCGTAAGGGCAAGCGCAAGCGCACCCGCACCGGGTTCGGACAGCGCAAGAGCACCAAGCGCGCCATCGTGACCCTCGCGGCTGACAGCAAGCCCATCGAGATCCCGGGTCTGACCGCCTGACGGCGGGAAGAGTTAAGGACGAGAGAACCTCATGGCTATCCGCAAGTACAAGCCCACGACGCCCGGCCGTCGCGGCTCGAGCGTCTCGGACTTCGCCGAGATCACGCGCTCGACGCCCGAGAAGTCGCTGCTGCGCCCGCTGCACAAGACCGGCGGCCGTAACGGCCACGGTCGCATCACCACCCGGCACAAGGGTGGCGGTCACAAGCGTCAGTACCGTGTCATCGACTTCCGTCGTAATGACAAGGACGGCGTCAACGCGACCGTCGCGCACATCGAGTACGACCCGAACCGCACCGCCAACATCGCCCTCCTGCACTACGCGGACGGCGAGAAGCGGTACATCCTCGCCCCGCGCAACCTCAAGCAGGGTATGAAGATCGAGTCCGGTGTCGGTGCCGACATCAAGACCGGCAACAACCTGCCGCTCCGCAACATCCCCGCCGGCACGGTCGTGCACGCGGTGGAGCTGCGCCCGGGCGGCGGCGCCAAGATGGCCCGCGCGGCCGGCGCCGGGATCCAGCTCCTCGGCAAGGAGGGCGCATACGCCTCCCTCCGCATGCCGTCGGGTGAGATCCGCCGCGTCGACGTGCGCTGCCGCGCCACGATCGGCGAGGTCGGCAACGCCGAGCAGGGGAACATCAACTGGGGTAAGGCCGGCCGTATGCGGTGGAAGGGCGTTCGCCCGACCGTCCGTGGTGTGGTCATGAACCCGGTCGACCACCCGCACGGTGGTG
>NZ_CALMYY010000005.1 GCF_937873725.1 uncultured Dietzia sp. | reverse complement strand
TCGAGGGCAGCCTCGGTTCCGACGGTGAGTCGGGATCGTTTGCGGGTTCGGTCGAGCAGGGCTCTGTCCAGGGTTCGTTGGCGGCTGGTTCGCTCGGGTCGATCCTGGAGTCGCTGGGCTCCAGTGGCGAGTCGGGTCCGCTGGGGTCGCTCGAGGAGGCCTTCGGTTCCGGGGGTGAGTCGGGTTCGGTCGGCTCGCTCCAGGGGTCGCTGGGTCCGGATGCCGCGGGCTCGATCGAGGAAGCCCTCGGCTCCCTCGGTGGTGCGGGTTCGCTCGCCCCGATCCTGGTCGGATCCGCGGGCGGAGTCAGCACTGGTTCGCTGGCGCTGGGTTCGCTGGGGCTGACCGCCCTGTCGGTCGGTGGAGTGATCCACGCGATCAACACCGGGCTGATCCCCCTCCCGCCGGGTATCCAACTGCCGACGATCGTCCTGCCGCCTCTGCCGCAGATCGATGGCCTGCTTCCGGGTAGCCTCGGGATCGCAGGAGCGGGCGTAGGCGCCACGACCACGTCCGCACCGCCGCCGGCTCCCGGCCCGGTGCAGCCGAACGGTCGCAGCTGATCACCCGCTGACAACCGAGGACCCGTCTCCCCTGGGGGAGACGGGTCCTCGGTTTTGCGCCCGCGGAGCGGGGGATGACGCAGCCCCGCTCACGCCAGGGAAATGCGGTGAGCCCCTCGCCACGGTGGCGAGGGGCTCACGACTGACGGAGCGTGGTCAGGTCACTCGGTCTCGGTACCGGCGCCGGAGCCGGTTCCGCCGAGGAGCCCGGAGAGCGGGCTGCCCGACTCGCCCTCGCCGCCGAGGGCCGAGGAGAGGACGCCGAGCGCGTCGCCGTCGGAGGACAGCGTCCCGATGCTGCCCTGGATGGCGGTGGCCGGGTCGCCGACGATGACGCCCGGGTTGATCACGGGATCGGAGCCGGTGCACTTCGACACCAGCGTGTAGACGTTGGGCTCCAGAGTCGCGTAGACGGTCTGGCTGCGGACGGCGACGCTCGGGATCGCGTTGGGGAAGAGCTCCTTGGTCTTGAGAACCGTGACCGCGGTCTTGCCTGAGATCAGAGCGACGATGTCTCCGAGATCGCCCCCGGCAGCACCGTTGACCTGCTTGATGAGCGCGGGTGCGCTTGCGGTGGGCGCCACCGCCGCGAAGCAGACCGCGAGGTCCAACGCGCCCTCCTTGGTGAAGGTCACCGCGAGCTTCTCTCCGGTGACCTCGTGGCTGGTGGTCGCGGCCATCGCGGCGCCGGCTCCGGCCATGGTCAGGGCGGCGGCCGCGCCGAGGACGGCGGCGGTACGGGCGGCGGTGCGGGGCGCGGTCATAGATCCTCCGGAAGAGAGCAGCGGGGCGTGACGCTCCCGCGTGTGAGATGTGCGTCTCTCAGGATAGGCCACGCAGGGCCTCCAGCCGATCGTGCGCCTGCGTCATGATGCGCTGGATCAGCTCGTCACAGCTGGGCAGGTCGTCGATCATGCCCACGACCTGGCCCGAGGCCAGCACGCCGGCCTCGGTATTGCCCTCCACCAGCCCGGCCTTGAGCAGCATCGGGGTGTTGGCGGCCATGACGATCTGCTGCCAGGTCCGCTCGGAGGACTTCTTCATGTTGAGGCCGTCCTTGGCGAGCGTCTGCCACTTCATGCCCGTCATGGACTTGAACTTGTTGGCGTTCTGCACGGCCGCCACCATCCCCTTGACGGGGCTGCCGGACTCGAGCGCGTTGACCAGGCCGGTCCGCAGCACGCGGTGCGGCATGCCGTCGACGCGGGTCGACACGACCGTGTCCTGCAGCCCCTTCTCGAGGTACTGCCGCTTGACCGCGTCCGGCACCCGCGAGTCGCTGGTGAGCAGGAACCGCGTGCCCATCGCCACGCCCGCGGCGCCGTAGGCCAGGGCGGCCACCAGGCCGCGGCCGTCGAAGAACCCGCCGGCCGCGACCACCGGGATCGACGTGGTGCCGGGCCCGCCGAGGGCGTCGATCACGCTCGGCAGGAGCAGCGTCGTGGCGACCGGGCCGGTGTGGCCGCCGCCCTCGCCGCCCTGGACGATCACCGCGTCCGCGCCCCAGGAGGCGACCTTGACGGCGTGCTTGGCCGCGCCGATCGAGGGGACGACGACGAGGCCGTTCTCCTTCAACCTGGCGATCAACTCCGGCTTGGGCGCGAGGGCGAACGACGCGACCCTCACCCCGTGACGGATCATCAGCTCGCACCGCTCGGCGGCGTCCTCGGCATCGGCCCGGAGGTTGACCCCGAACGGCTTGGAGGTGAGCTCCTTGGTGCGCACGATCGCGCTCTCGAGCTCGGCGTACGTCATGGTCGCCGAGGCGATGATGCCCAGCCCGCCGGCGTTGGCGGTGGCCGCCGTGAGCTCGGGCCCGGAGACCCAGCCCATGCCGGTCTGGACGATCGGGTACTCCACGCCGACGAGTCGGGTGAAGTCGGTCGACAGCGTGGCGGCCCGGCCGGTGGTCACGTCGTCGTCGTGCCCTGTCACGTCACTCATTTCGTCTCCTCCGCGGGCACCTCGCGGTTACGGACGCCGCGCGGGTCGATCACCTCGCGGATGATGCGGAGCTCCTCGGCGGACGGGTCGCGCGTGACGCCCGCCTCGGCCAGTCCGGCCACCTCGAAACCGGTGTTCTCCGCGACCTCCTCCGCGGTGACGCCCGGGTGCAGCGTCACGGCGCGCATGGTGTGGCCGGGGCCCTGGAAGTCGAACACGCCCAGGTTGGTGACGACCGTCGGGATGTGGTGGAAGCGGAAGGCCGGGTCGCCCTGTTCGTACCGGTCGTACCCGATGCCGCACACGATGTCGACCTTCTCGCAGAACACCCGCGTCGAGTGCCGGCCCACCCAGTAGCTGGTGGCGTGGTTGATCGAGTTGCCGGGGGCGCCGCGAAGGCCGAACATCTGGCGCGTGGGCTTCTGGACGTCGTCCCCGAACGCGGACAGGTTCTGGTTGCCGTACCGGTCGATCTGGTTGGCGCCCATCACCACGTGGCGGGTACCCGCCTGGAGGACGTCGAACACGCGGGGGAAGGGGATGTAGCCCTCGAAGTCGATGAGCTTGCCCAGCGGCGGGGTCTGGCCGGGGAAGCGGGGCTCGCCGTCGGGGATGAGCAGGGCCTGCTCCGCGGGCAGCCGCGCCAGGCGCGCGCCGATGGTGGCCATGGGGGTCATGGGGGAGGCGAAGATCTCCCCGGCGCCGGCGAAGATCTCGGCGCACGCGACAGCGCAGTACTCGGCCCTGGTGACGGGCTCGGTGGTGACGTCGGACATCACTTGGCTCCCTTCTCTGCGGCGGCGGCGGCCTTCTCGGCCGCGACCTTCTCCGCGAACGCGGCGACCGCCTTCTGGTAGTCCTCCTCGGACCCGGACAAGAACTCGGCGACGAACGCCTCCCACGACTGCTCGTCCTTGGCGGCGGCGGCGTAGTGGCGCTGGAACGCCTCGTCGCGGCCGTAGCCGCCGGTGAACGTGAAGTGCGCGCCGTTCGGGGCCTCGGACACGGTGTCGACGAACATGCGGCTGATCAGCATGCGCTGCGGGCCGACCTCGGTCATCAACTCGTCCGCGGAGTCGACGATCTCGTCGGTCTCGAGCAGGACGGTGTCGGCGGCCATGGCGTAGAGGTCGTCGAAGTAGCCGTCGGCGCCGGTGAACGCGGCGTTGCCGTGCTTGTCGGCCTTGTCCAGGTGGAGGAGCGCGGCGTCCATGCGCAGCGCGGGCATCGCGACCAGGGTCTCGGTCCTGCCGTCCACGGGGTACGGCGAGTCGACCGTCTTGAGCTCGTCGCCCCAGAAGCGGAACACGTCCGAGCCCAGGCCCGCGCGGGTCGGCAGGAACGGCAGGCGCTGCGCGGCGGCGGTGAGGCCGGCGCGGACCATGCCCTCGTCCATCTCGCGGGAGATGATCGAGCCCTCGGTGCGCCGCTTGGCGAACCACGGGTCGTAGAACGGCGCCGAGTCCAGGGTGACGAAGCCGTAGTACGCCTTGGAGACCTTGCCGGCCGAGCACAGCAGGCCCAGGTCGGGGCCGCCGTAGGTGATGACGGTGAGGTCGGTCAGGTCCTCGCGGCGCAGGATCGCGCGCACCAGGGCCATCGGCTTACGCCGCGAGCCCCAGCCGCCGATTCCGATGGTCATGCCGCTCTCGAGGCGCGTGACCGCGTCGTCGAGGCTCGTGCGCTTGTCGCGCGGGGTGGGGGTCGTGCTCACTTGGTCTCGCCCGTCCTCTCGGAGCGCGTGTCGCGCTTGTCCAGATTCTTGCCACTCTTGACGAACTCGTCGCGGTGCTCGTCGGCCACGCCGGCCAGGTTGAGCTCGAAGGTGAAGCCCTGCTCGATGCGGTACGAGGTCTTCACGTCGATCGGGTCGATGTGGTTGATGGCCTCCTTGGCCGCGCGGATCACCCGGGTGTCCTTGGCGGCGATCGTCTCCGCGAGCGCGCGGGCGGCGGCGTCGAGCCGGTCGCGGGGGACCACCTCGTACACGGTCCCCCAGTTGTGCAGCTGCTGGGCGGTGACGTTGCGGGAGGTGAAGTACAGGGTGCGCATCATGTGCGGCGGGACCATGCGGGCCAGGTGGGTGGCGGCGCCGAGCGCTCCGCGGTCCACCTCGGGGAGGCCGAACACCGCGTCGTCGGAGGCGACGATGCAGTCCGCGTTGCCCACCAGCCCGATGCCGCCGCCCACGCAGAAGCCGTTGACGGCGGCGATCACGGGGACCGCGCACTCGTAGACGGCGTTGAAGGCCACGTAGCAGCCGCGGTTGGCGGCCAGCAGGTGGTCGAAGCCCTCGAAGTCCTGCATCTCCTTGATGTCCACGCCGGCGTTGAACCCGCGGCCCTCGGCCCGGAGGATCACGACGTGGACCTCGGGGTCGCGCCCCGCGGCGAGGATCTGCTCGCCGAGTTCGAACCAGCCCGCGGAGGGGATGGCGTTGACGGGGGGATAGTCGACGGTGACGGTGGCGATGCCGTCTGCGCCCTTGTCGACGGTGATGCCCATGGTGCTCCCTTCGCACCCCGCCGCTGCTGGGAGCGGGCGGGTGACTAACCAAACGCTTGCTTGGTAGGCTAGCACGCATGACGAACAGCGATCTGGGTCTGGCGGGGAAGGTGGTCCTTGTCACCGGCGGCGTCCGCGGCGTGGGCGCGGGGATCAGCAGGGTGTTCCGGGAAGCCGGCGCCGTGGTGGTCACCTGTGCCCGACGTCCGGCCGATGACGGATCGGACGTGGCGGATCTGGAGTTCCACTCCGTGGACCTCCGCGACCCCGAGGCCGTCGGCGCGATGGTCGACGCGATCGTCGAGCGGCACGGTCGACTGGACGTTGTGGTCAACAATGCCGGCGGCGCGCCCTTCGCGCTTGCGGCCGACGCCAGTGCCAACTTCCACTCGAAGATCGTCGCGCTCAATCTCCTGTCCGCGCTCACCGTGGCGCAGGAGGCGCACCGGGTGATGACCACCGCTGGCCCGGCGGGTGCCGCGACCGGCGGGGCGATCGTCAACATCTCGTCGGTCTCCGGCCACCGGCCCTCGCCGGGAACCGCCTCGTACGGCGCCGCGAAGGCCGGGATCGACTCGCTCACGCAGTCGCTGGCGGTCGAGTGGGCGCCGGCGGTGCGGATCAACTCCGTGGTGGTGGGGCCGGTCAAGACCGAGCGCGCCGAGCTGCACTACGGCGACGCCGACGGCGTGGCCGCCGTCGACGCCACCATC
>NZ_CALMYY010000004.1 GCF_937873725.1 uncultured Dietzia sp. | reverse complement strand
CCGGACCCTTCACCGGACCCCGACGACAACTGATCCAGCGAAGCCGGGGGGAGCGGACTGCCGCCACCGCCAGACGAACCAAGCGCCGCGGCGAGTTCAACGTTGAGTCCGAGGGCCCCGAGTGACCCTTCTACCGCAGCGCCGAGACCGAGGTCGAGTCCAGCGCCCTGGGCATGGGAGGCACCGGTGGAACCTGCGATCGCGAGAAGTGCGGTTCCACTGACGGCCGCGAGGCGTAGGTGGAGTGGGCGGTTCGATGTCATGTTCGTTCCCCTTCGTGCGTCGGTAGGGCGTGCGCCACGGTGCGGGTACGCCTCGTGGCACTGTCATCGCCGGCCCACAGGTTATTGTTGCCCGGGTCACAGTGCCACCGGTCCGCGCGGCCGCGCCGCCGAGAACGCAAGCGCCGGTGGGCTTACCGAGACGGTGTCGACGGCCGGGCGGGGGCGTCACCTCGTCGTCGTCATCCCGTCACCACGACCACCTAGGCTCGCCGGGGTGACCACCACACCCGCTGCCGCCTCGCCCCCGGTCCCACCGCTGCGCCGGATGGCGGACGGCACCGTCAAACAGATCAATCCCTTCACCGGCACGGAGGTCTGGACGGTGCCCGGGCGCGGCAACCGGCCGATCGACCTCGCCCCCGACCGCGTCGCCGCGGTGGATCCCGGCGCTCCGGAGGCGCACTGCGCGTTCTGCGTGACCCGCCTGCGCGAGACAACGCCGGAGAAGTCGCGGCTGGTGCGGGACGGGGACGGGGACGGGTGGACGGTCCTCGACGAGGTCCCCGCGGACGACCTCGACGCCACCACCCCCGAGTTCCGGCTCTTCGGCAACCTCTTCGAGATCGTCTCGCTGGACTACTGGAAGGCGGTCCACGGCTACCGGATCTCCGAGCGCGCGGCCGCCCACCAGGTCGCCTACCTGGCCTCGGCGGCCGGGGCCGAGCACGTCCGCGCGCTGGTCCGCGCCCGCATCGCCGCCGCCCAGGGCGATCCGGCGGCCGTCGACTCGATGGACGCCGCCACGCTGGCCCGACACTCCGAGAGCTTCTTCGGCGGCTGCCACGACGTGGTGGTGGCCCGGCGCCACCTCACCGACGGCGCCACCAGGACCGACCGGCACGCGTCCTCGGGCTCGCTCACCCCGGCCGAGCACGAGAGGTTCATCGACTTCAGCGTCCGCGCCATGCGGGGCCTGTACCGCGACAATCCCCACGCCCGGTACGTGTCGGTGTTCCAGAACTGGCTCAAGCCCGCGGGGGCGTCGTTCGCGCACCTGCACAAGCAGCTGGTGGCGATCGACGAGATCCCGGTGAAGACCGGGCGCGAGCTGGTCGCCCTCACGCGGGAACCGGACCTGTACAACGCCCTCGGGGTGGACCACGCGGCCGCCGAGGGCCTGGTGTTGGCGGCCAACGAGCACGCGGTGGCCGTGGTCGGGGTGGGGCACCGTTACCCCGCGCTGGTGATCTACTCGCGATCCGCGGCGAGCGAACCGTGGGAGCACACGCCGGAGGAGCTGCGCGGGGTCTCGGACCTGGTGCACGCGTGCCACGCCGCGACCGGTCCGCTGGTCCCGTGCAACGAGGAGTGGCACACCCGGCCGCCGGGCGTCGGCGTGGCCATGCCCTGGCGGATCGTGCTCAAGTGGCGGATCTCCAACCCGGCCGGCTTCGAGGGCTCGACCGGGATCTACATCAACACGATCGACCCCTGGGCCCTCCGGGAGCGCGTGGCGTCTCGGCTGTCCGGACTGCGGGCGGAGGGTCGGATCGCCGAGATGGCGCTCGGTGCGGAGTGTGGGGACGTGCGGGGGTCACTGCGCTACGGGTGAGAGGATGACCGACGACGACGAGGTTCGCCGGTCCGTCCCGTGGTCAGCGCACCGGTGATGGCCTCACGGATCCCCGGAACCGAGGCCGGGATCACGACGGGCCCGGCGGCCGTCGGATCCAGCAGCACGGCCGTGGGGGTCTCCTCCGCGCCGTCGTTGATGCTGCGGCACAGCTCGAAGGCGTCCTCGTCCCGCCAGATGTTGACCCAGTGGACGTCCAACCCCTCGCGTGCGGCTCGCCGGCGCAGCGCCGCGGAGTACGGGCAGCCGGGACGCCACAGCACCACCACGGTGTTGCCCCGGCCGGCCGCACCCCGGACCGCCTGCAACGGTTCGTGTCCGCTCACCCGGAGGGGGGAACTCCGCAGGGCCACGACGCCGGCCACCGCCAGGGCGAGCGCCGCGAGCGGGAGGCCGTGGCCGAATCCCACGATGATCCAGGCGAGCGCGCACCCGAGCGCCACGACCGCCGCGGGGGCGGTCCAGTGGCCGGGCACGAGCTCTCGCCCGGCCCGCGGGAAGGGGTGGGTCACCCGGACGACGATACGCGGACCCGATGCCGCCGCGCCCGGACCGTCACCGGATCGTCACGCGGTAGCGTCGACGACATGACGGACTCGTCGCCTGAGACCACGACCGCTCGCCCGGGCACCCGCAAGGTCCGCGACCTCACCGGGCCGGGGATCACGACCGGGTTCGGCATGGAGGGAACGGACCTGGGGATCTTCGCCCGGACGCCCTCCGGGCGCCTGCTCGCGGTGTTCGGGGACACCTTCGCCGGCGCCGGGATGGGGGCCCCCCACGTGGGTCGCCCCCACCCGGGGATCGCCGAGTGCGCGCCCACCACCGACGAGCGACCCGGGCCCGGCAACCCCGACTGGCGGTCCCCCGTGGCCCTGTTCTCCGACACCACCGACCCGACGAGCGGCGTGATCTGGTCCGAGGCGGCCGGACCGGGACCGCGCGACTACGCCGCCCAGCTGGTCGACTACGTCCACGGCCGGGGCTGCTCGACGGTCCTGCCCAGCGACGTCCTGACCGTCGGCGACACCATGTACCTGCACGTCATGGTCAACGAGGGGCTCGGCACCGTCACCCGCACCGAGATCCACCGCTCGACCGACGACGGCCGCACGTGGGAGCCCACCGGGGCCGTGTTCTCCCCGCGGCTCGAGGGCGGCCACCGCCAGTTGTGGACCTGGGAGACGGGCGGCGACGGCCACGTCTACGTGCTGTCCACCGGGTTCCAGCGCGACAAGGGCGTGATCCTCATGCGGGTCCGGGAGGAGCATCTCGGCGACCCGGACGTCGGTGGCTGGCAGACCTGGGGCTACCGCAGGGGCGCCTGGGGCTGGGGCAACCCCACGACCATCGTCCTGCCCGGCCGGATCGGCGAGATGTACCTGCGGCGGTGCGAGGACTTCTGGACCCTGACCTACTTCGACGCCGAGCACTACCGGATCGACTGCCTCACCTTTCCGCACATCGGGGCCGACCTCATGGACCGGACCGTGACCGCCCACACCACGCTCGTGCCCGGCTGCGCGTGGGGCGACGAGTCCGACGGCACCGACCCCGCCACCGGGCCCGCCCGCGTGGCCCAGCTCTACTGCGGCTGCCCCGTCCCCGGGTCCACGCCGGAGGAGTGGCACATCGTGGTGAGCCAGTGGAACACCCACGACTCGGCGGCCGGCCCGGCCGGCTGGCCGTACCGGTCCATGCAGTTCACGGGGTCGATCCCGCGGCCGCCGGGCCGCTGACGCCTCAGGCCCAGGGCAGGGGGCCCAGCACCCGCCCGGCCCACGCCCGCACGGCGCCGGCGTCGCGCACGTCCAGCTCCGTGGTGTCGACCTCGATCGCGTCGGGCCACGGCGGCAGGTCGGCCAGTTGCGCGTCGAGCACCTCCACCGTGGCCTCGGACGGGTCGGCGCCGGCGTCGGCGCGGTCGAGGATCCTCCGCACCAGCTCCTCCCGGGGCGCGGTGCAGGAGGCCTCGACCAGTTCCGCGTGGGCGTCCGCGGCCACGGTCTCGGCGCGGGCGCGGCGCCGCGGATCGAGCCAGGTGGCGTCCAGGACGACGCTGCGGCCGAGCGCGAGCAGCTCCGCGGCTCGCCCGAGCATCCCGGCGTAAACGGCCGAGACGGACTCCTCCGAGTAGCGGTCGCCGCCGGCGGGGACCCCGGGGCGCAGGACGTCCGACCGCAGCAGCTCGGCGCCCAGCGACTCGGCCAGCGGCGCGGCCAGCGTGGACTTGCCCGACCCGGACACGCCCCCCACCAGGACGAGTCGCACGCGGGCGCGCAGCAGCGCGTCGACGGCGGCGTCCGCGAGTTCGAGGGCGTGCCGGGCGTCGGCGCCGCCGCCGTCGCCCGCCTGTCCCGCCCGGATCGCGGTGACCTTGGCCCGGACCAGCGCACGGTACCCGATGTAGTGGTGGACCAGCGACGGCGGCGCGTCGTCTCCGGAGAAGTCCCGGTAGGCCCGGAGGAACTCCACGGCGAGGTCCCGGGCCCCCTCCCTGTCCAGGTCCATCGCCAGGAACCCGGCGTCGAGCATCGCGTCGCCAAACCGGAGCCGGTCGTCGAACTCGAGGCAGTCGATCACCCGCGGGCCGTCGTCCTCGAGGTAGACGTCGGCGGCGAGCAGGTCCCCGTGCCCGTCGACGATCCGGCCCGCGGCGATGCGGGCCTCCAGCAGCCGACCGCGGCCGCGGAGGTACTCCCCCGCCAGTCGCTCGATGTCGTCGACGATCTCCGGCGCGTCCTCGCCCACGCTCAGGCGCCGCAGGTGGTCTACCGAGTCCCGCCACAGTCCGGCCACCGCGTCCCGGCCGCCCGCGGCGTCGATGTCCTCCGTGTGGGGGCTCGCCGCGTGGAGGTGGTCCAACTGCCGGGCCACCTCGCGGACGCCGTCCACCAGGTCCGGACGGCCCTCCGGGGCGGTGCCCGCCGACCGCGACCGGACGAGCGAGTCCAGGCTCCGGTGCGAGGGCAGCCGGCGCATCCGGACCACGTGATCGATCACCTCGCCGTCGGGACCCCGGACCTCCAGCACCCCCCCGTACACGTCGGGGGCCAGGCGGCTGTTGAGCTCGACCTCCCGACGGCTCTGCTCGCCTCGTGCCGCGACGGTGCGGTTGTCCAGGAACCCGAGGTCGATCGGCTTCCGGATCTTGTGGGCCTGGTCGGCCCAGAGCACGATGAGAGAGCTGTGCGTCTCGACGATGGCCGGCCGTCCGCCGGCCGGGGGTTCGGAGCCTCCGCGGGTGTGCATGACCCCAGCCTAGGCAGGCGGGTCCCGCCGCGACCCCCGGGCCGTCGTGTGTCCGCGGACACCATGGGGGATGATGCAGTCGTGACCATCGTCGTGGCCTGCGGGGCCTTCAAGGGCTCCCTCACCGCTATCGAGGCGTGCCACCACGCCGCCGAGGGTGCGCGCCGGGCCCATCCGGACACCGACGTGGTCGAGCGCCCTGTGGCGGACGGCGGGGGCGGCAGCCTCGAGGTGATGGTCGCCGGCGGCGCACGGCGGATCCCCGTCACTGTCTCCGGCCCCACCGGTCGGCCCGTCGAGACCTCCTTCGCCGCCATCGATCCGGACACCGCCTTCGTCGAGATGGCGGACGCCTGCGGCCTCCTGCGGCTGCCGGGTGGGCGGATGCGCCCACTCGAGGCCTCCAGCCGCGGGGTCGGCGAGGTCATCCTGGCCGCCCTGCGCTCGGGCCGCGGCAACATCCACCTGGGCATCGGCGGAAGCGCGTCGACCGACGGCGGCACCGGGATGCTCTCCGCGCTGGGCGCCCGCTTCCTCGACTCCTCCGGCGTCGACCTCCCCGACGGCGGTGGCGCACTGGTCCACCTCGACCGCGTGGAGCTGGGCGGACTGGACCCCGCCGTCCGCGCCTCCCGCATCCGCGTGGCGTGCGATGTCGACAACCCGCTGCTCGGCCCACTGGGCGCGGCCCGGGTCTACGGGCCCCAGAAGGGCGCGCTGCCGCGGGAGGTCGACGACCTCGAGGCGGGACTGTCCCGCCTGGTCGAGGTCCTGCGCGCCCAGGGGCTCGACACGGACCCCGACGCGCCGGGTTCCGGTGCCGCCGGCGGTGTCGGCTTTGCCGCGCGCGAGGTGCTCGGCGCGAGCCTCGACCCCGGCTTCGAGGTGCTCGGCACCCTCACCGGGCTGGAGGACGTGGTGTCCGCCGCCGACCTGGTGGTGACCGGCGAGGGCCGCCTCGACGACCAGACCATGCACGGCAAGACGCCCATGGGGGTGGCCGCGCTGTGCCGCTCCCACGCCGTGCCCGTGGTGGCGGTGTGCGGCCGGTTGGACCTGGAGGCCGACCGCGTGGCCGAGGCCGGGTTCGTCGCCGCCGCCGCGCTGACCGAGGTGGAGCCGGACCTGGCCAGGTCGATGGCCAACGCGGGCGCGCTGCTCGAGGTGGTGGCCGCGGAGGTCATCTCACGCGTGCTCCCCTGAGCCCGTGACGGTGGCGGCGGCCGCCACCTGGTCGTCGACGGACATCCACAGCTGCAGGGTGTCCCCGCTCCGCCTCCGCCTGACCGTCACGGTCGCGCCCGCCACCACGGGGCGGTAGTACTACATCACCGCGCGATGACGGTGTCGCAGCAGGTCGGGATGGAGCAGGAGCTCGTCCTCCACGGCTGCGAGGTAGGCGGCGTTGTTGAGGTGTTGCAGCGGGTCGAAATCCGTACTGCGCAGGACGTGGACCCGGTCCTCCGGCTCATCCTCCCCGGGAACCCGGGCTGGCCGGGCCGCGGTCATCGCGGTCCACCGCAGGCGGTGGACGTCCGTCGTCGCGGCCAGGGTGGCGACTCCGTTTTCACTGATCCGGGTGGGCACCCCCTGGGCGTTGACGTTGATCCAGAAGGCCTCCGTCTCCACCAGCCCGTCAGGCTGCGTCCGGGGGCTGAAGGGTGTGGTCTCGTGCGTGGCGGTCATCCGCACACGGACGTTGGCCCAGCGCGAGGACAGTCCCGAGCACCAGCGCTGCTGGTGCACCGTGGCGGGCCAGGTGATCGGCTCGATCACGTCGATCACGGTCCTGCGCACGATCCAGTACGGGTCGGTCTCCGCGTGGCCGGCGGCCTCCAGGTCATCGGTCGCGATGTCCTGGAGGTACCGGGCGATGCTGTCCAACCGCAACCTCCGCTGGGGATCGACGTCGCCGGTCCGCACCTTGCGCGTGGAGGAGTAGCCCGATCCCGGCGAGGGCGGCCGGGGCAGTGGTGTCGGTTCAGGGTCGTGCACGGCGTCTCTCATCGGACCTCCCCCTCCCGAGAGCCCTATCCCAGAGTCACAGCGTCCGGTCCGGTTTGAGTCCGTGGGCGATGCCCCACGCCACCGCCTGCGCCCGCGTGGTGACCCCCATCTTCCGGTAGGCCGTCCGGATGTAGGTCTTGACGGTGTTGAGCGAGAGATAGCAGCTCGACGCGATCTCCTCGTTCGAGTGCCCCTGGACGATCAGGCCGACCACCTCGGCCTCCCGTGCGGACAGGCCCGCCTCCTTGGCCGGCCACCGGTCGGCGCCCATCACCGACCGCCCAGGACCCAGCATCGTCACCCGGCTCCCGGCTGCGATCTGCTCGATGCCGTGGACCAACTCCCGTGCGGGCAGGGACTTGGCGAGGAACCCGTGGGCGCCCATCGCGAGGCTGTCGCTCACCGCCTGATGATCGGTGGCGAACGAGTAGACGGCCACCGCCCCGACGGTGGGATCCCGGAGCAACGCGGCCAGGCGGGCGTGCTTGCCGACGGGCGCGGCAAAGGTGTCGTACAGGGCCACATCGACCACGGCGGGACCGCTGTGGACGGTGTCCGTCTCCACGATCTCGATGCGGTCGCCGTAGGGCGCCAGGAACGCGTACACGCCGGCCACCACCACGAGGTAGTCGTTGACCACAGTCACCCGGACCGGCATGGACCCACCGTACGACACGTGGACCGGACCGCCGCGCGGGGCGTCCTCGCCGATCCACCGGGCCCGGGGCCCGATGTGGGACATGATGAAGGCCCCGAACAGACCCCGGAGGTCGATATGCGCAAGTGGCTCCTCGGTGCCCCCGTCGCCGCCCTGGCCGCCCTCGCTGCCGCGGACCTGCGGCAGACCAGATACCCCATCCTGCGGACCTACCCCGTCCTCGGCCACGCGCGCATGGCCCTGACCTCGCTCGGGCCGGAACTGCGGCAGTACATCGTGGCCGGCAACGACGAGGAGCGGCCGTTCACCCGGGACCAGCGCAGCTGGGTCTACGAGTCGGCCGAGGGCCGGGCCACCACGTTCGGCTTCGGGACGGACAACAACATCGAGTTCCTCGAGGGGTACCCGATACTCAAGCAGCGCACCTTCACCGGGGTCACCGTGTCCGCGCACAGCCACTCGGGCGAACACCTCACGCTCCCGGCCGCCAAGGTCCTCGGGGCCGCCCGGGGTCGGGCCCGGGCCTTCCGGCCGGAATCGCTGGTCTCGATCTCCGGGATGAGTTTCGGGGCCCTCTCCGCCCCCGCCATCGAGTCGCTCAACCGCGGCGCGGCCCTCGCGGGAGCCCTGCACAACACCGGCGAGGGCGGCCTGAGCCCGTACCACCAGAACGGCGCCGACCTGATCTTCCAGATCGGCACCGCCTACTTCGGGGTCCGGGACGACGACGGCCGTTTCGACATCGACAAGCTGGTCGCGCTCACCCGGACTCACCCCGTGCGGGCGATCGAGATCAAGCTCAGCCAGGGCGCCAAACCCGGGCTCGGGGGCCTGCTGCCGGCGGCCAAGATCACCGACGAGATCTCCGGGATCCGAGGCATCCCCAAGGACCGGGACTGCGCGAGCCCCTCCCGGCACACCGCGTTCGGAGACGTCGATTCCATGCTGGACCTGGTCGAGGAGATCGCCGAGCGCACCGGACTTCCCGTCGGCATCAAGTCGGCGGTCGGCGACCTGGTCTTCTGGGAGGAGTTGGCCGCCGCGATGGTGCCGCGGGACCGCGGCGTCGACTTCATCACCATCGACGGCGGCGAGGGCGGGACCGGCGCCGCGCCGCTGGTCTTCACGGACGCCGTCTCCCTGCCGTTCCGGCTGGGCTTCCCGCGGGTCTACCGGATCTTTGCCGAGGCGGGGCTCTCCGACGACGTGGTGTTCATCGGCTCCGGCAAACTCGGCATCCCGGAGAACGCGGCGGTGGCGTTCGCGCTCGGCGTGGACATGATCAACGTGGGTCGCGAGGCCATGCTCTCGATCGGCTGCATCCAGGCCCAGAAGTGCCACACCGACCGGTGTCCCACGGGGATCGCCACGCAGCACCCCTGGCTCACGCGCGGTGTGGACCCCACGGACAAGGCCGTGCGCTGCGCCTCCTACCTGCGCTCGTTGCGCCGCGAACTGATCAAGCTCTCCGGCGCGGTCGGGGTCCCGCACCCCTCGCTGATCGGTCCCGAGGACGTGGAGTTGGCCAACGGCACCCGGACGTCCGCCACGCTCGCCGAGATCTACGGCTACCGGAGCGGCTGGGGCCTGCCCGGCGAGGCCCTGCGCGGTGAGATCACCGAGATCATGATCACCAGCGGGGCCGCCGAGCACACCGCCGCCTACACCCCACCCGGTTTCTGACCGGCACCTACCCCTCGGCGCCGGCCCTCAGCAGTCCGAGTTCGCGGTTGAGGTTGGCGTGCGCCTGCTTCTCCCACAGATCCCGCCCGGCCCGGGTCCGGAAGACCGACCCCCGCTCGAGCAACCCCTCCAGCGCCGCGATCCGCCCGGCCACGAAGCGCTCGCCCGGCACGTGCGCGAACTCGTGGCGCACGTCCTGCGAGTAGGTGTCATAGGTGTCGGGATCAGACCCCAGCACCGCGAGGTCGGCGTCCGAGAGGACCGCTCCGTTGAGGTCCCCGCCCTCGACGCGGTGCCCGCCCATGAGCCGGACCAGCCGCGACACCTCCTCGACCGGGGCGGCCGGGTCGAGCACCCGCTCGGTGAAGACCGCCGACTTGTCGTTGTTCTCCGACTCGGTGGGGTCGAACACCGCGGTGTGCAGCCACGCCGCGAGCCGGACCGCGGTGCCGTCGAACGCCTCCCCGTCCGCCTCCAGCGCGTCGACCGCCCTGAGGACGGCCCGCAGGTGCGTCTCGTTGTGATAGCGGCGCTGCGGCTCGTTCCAGCGTTCCAGCAGGTCGGCCCGCAAAGCGGGGGTGAGGAACTCGACCTGGGCGTCGAGGGGGTCGATGGCGGTCCCGCGGTCGGTATCCATGGTCGAACCTTACCGCCGCGACGCCCGTGATCAGGGCGGATCGGGCTACTCGTCGAGGTCCGCCCCGAGGAGCGGGGGGTGCGCCTCGAGCAGCTCCAGCTCCTCCGGGGTGAACATCCTCGCCCGCGCCAGGAACCGCCTCCCGGTGGGGTTCTCGAGGCTGAACCCCGAGCCCCTGCCCGGGACGGCGTCGATCACCATCTGCATGTGTCGCCACGCCTCGAACTGCGGGCCCGAGATCCACACGCGGACCCCGGTCCGGTCGTCGGCGTCCACGTCCACCTCCCCCACCAGGACGTCCCGCTGGCCCACGCGGAACTCCCCGTCGGGGTAACACATGGGTGCCGACCCGTCGCAGCAGCCACCCGACTGGTGGAACATCACCGGGCCGTGCCGGCCGATGAGCTCGCGGATGAGCTCGACGGCCGGCCCGGTGGCCACGACGCGCGGCGGGGCCTCCATCAGAAGAAGCCCTGCGGCTTGCCCGAGTAGCTCACGAGCAGGCACTTGGTCTGCTGGTAGTGGTCGAGCATCATGCGGTGGTTCTCCCGGCCGATGCCGGACTGCTTGTAGCCGCCGAACGCCGCGTGGGCCGGGTACTGGTGATAGGTGTTGGTCCACACGCGGCCCGCCTGGATGGTGCGACCGGCGCGGTAGGCGGTGGTGCCGTTGCGCGACCACACCCCGGCGCCGAGGCCGTACAGCGTGTCGTTGGCGATGGTCATGGCGTCGTCGAAGTCGGTGAACGAGGTCAGCGAGAGGACGGGACCGAAGATCTCCTCCTGGAACAGCCGCATCTTGTTGTGGCCGCGGAACACGGTGGGCTGCACGTAGTACCCGCCCGCGAGGTCGCCGTCCAGCTCGGCCCGCCCGCCGCCGGTGAGGACGTCCGCGCCCTCCTGCTTGCCGATGTCGATGTAGGACAGGATCTTCTCGAGCTGGTCGTTCGAGGCCTGGGCCCCCAGCATGGTGTCGGTGTCCAGCGGGTTTCCCTGCGTGATCTTCTCGGTCCGCTCGATCGCGAGTTCGGTGAAGTCGTCGAAGATCGACTTCTGCACCAGCGCACGCGACGGGCAGGTGCACACCTCGCCCTGGTTCAGGCCGAACATCGCGAAGCCCTCGAGCGCGGCCTGACGGTAGTCGTCGTCGGCGTCCATCACGTCCTCGAAGAAGATGTTGGGGCTCTTGCCGCCCAGCTCCAGGGTCACCGGGATGAGGTTCTCCGAGGCGTACTGCATGATCAGCCGGCCGGTGGTGGTCTCGCCGGTGAAGGCGATCTTGCGGATCCGGGGATTGGAGGCCAGTGGCTTGCCGGCCTCGGTGCCGAAGCCGTTGACCACGTTGAGCACGCCCGGCGGGAGCAGGTCGCCGATGACGGACATGAGGAACAGGATCGACGCCGGCGTCTGCTCGGCCGGCTTGAGCACCACGCAGTTGCCCGCCGCCAGGGCCGGGGCGAGCTTCCACACCGCCATGAGGATCGGGAAGTTCCACGGGATGATCTGGCC
>NZ_CALMYY010000003.1 GCF_937873725.1 uncultured Dietzia sp. | reverse complement strand
CACGGCGACGGCCTCGGCGGCGCGTCCTTCAACTACGGCTTCGCCAAGTCCTACGACCAGGACCTCATCAGGGCCGCGGCCGAGACCGCCAAGCAGGCCAAGATCGCCTTTCTCACGCTGCCCGGCCTGGGCATCAAGGACGACATCCTCGCCGCCCGCGACAACGGCGGCTCGATCTGCCGCGTCGCCACGCACTGCACGGAGGCCGACGTCTCCATCCAGCACTTCGGCTACGCCCGCGAGCTCGGCCTCGAGACGGTCGGCTTCCTCATGATGAGCCACACCCAGCCGCCGGAGGTCCTGGCCAAGCAGGCCAGGATCATGGCCGACGCCGGGTGCCAGTGCGTCTACATCGTCGACTCGGCGGGCGCGCTGGTCATGGATCAGGTCTCCGACCGCGTGGCCGCGGTGGTCGCCGAGCTCGGCAGCGACGCCCAGGTGGGCTTCCACGGCCACGAGAACCTGGACGTGGGCGTCGGCAACTCGATCATGGCGATCCGCGCCGGCGCCCAGCAGATCGACGGCTCCACCCGTCGCTTCGGCGCCGGCGCCGGCAACACGCCCGTCGAGGCCCTGGTGGGGGTGTGCGACAAGCTCGGCATCACCACCGGAGTGGACTTCTTCAAGATCGCCGACGCCGCCGAGGACGTGGTGCGGCCGCTCATGCCCACCGAGTGCGTGGTCGACCGCTCGGCGCTGATGCTCGGCTACGCCGGCTGCTACTCCTCGTTCCTCAAGCACGCCGAGGGGCACGCCAACCGTTACGGCGTGCCGTCGTCGGAGATCCTCATCCGCGCGGGCGAGCGGCGACTCGTCGGCGGCCAGGAGGATCAGCTCATCGACATCGCGCTGGAGATCCAGAAGGAGCAGGCGAACGCCTGATCCCGAGCGCAGAGGAGGGCCGGTCCGGAGATGACCATGACGGAGTTCGTGCCGCTGCTCGCCGCCGTCGCCTTCGGCCTGGCCATCGGCATCGAGCGCGAACGCAGCCCCGCGCACCGGGGTCGCCGGATCGGCGCTCGGACCTTCCCCCTCCTCGCGCTGGTCGGCGCGGTCGGTGCCCTGCTGGGTGCGGCCGCGCTGGCCGTCGCCCTGGGCGCCTCGGCCGTGGTGATCATCGCCTGGTACTGGAGGGTCACCGGCGTGGACGCCGACGGGGACTCGACGGGGGACGTGGGCATCACCACCGTCGCGGCCGCGGTCGTCACCGTCCTGCTGGGCGCGCTGGCGGTCGTCAACGCACAGTTGGCGGTGGCGCTCGCGGTGATCGTGGTGGTGCTGCTCGCCGCCAAACACCGTCTCCACGACTTCGCCCGGAACGCGCTGGACGACCGCGACGTCAAGGATGCGGTGACGCTGCTCGTCGTGGCGTTCCTGGTCCTGCCGCTCATGCCGGACCGCGCCTTCGGTCCCTACGGTTCGCTCAACCCCCGCACGATCTGGCTTCTCGTGGTGTTCCTCACCGCGATCGGTTGGGCGGGGTATGTGGCCGCGCGGCTCCTCGGGCGCAGGTGGGGGCTCTTCGTCACCACGCTGGCGGGCGGGTTCGTCTCCGGTTCCGCGTCGACGGCGGTCGCCGCGCGCGCGGCCCGGGGCGGGGCGGGGGGCCGCCGGGACCCCCTCGCGGCCGCGGTGGCCGTGAACATCTCCACGCTCGTGTAGGCCGTCGTCGTCACGTGGGTGATCGACCGCGACGTCGCCCGGGCCGTTCTCGTGGGCGCCGCCGCGGGCATCGCCGTCCTGCTGGTGGAGGTGGCCGTCCTGCTGCGCGGTCGCGGGTCGGCCGCGGTCGCCGACGAGCAGGGGCGCGACCGCGACTTCGGGCGGCCCATGTCCGTGAAGGCGGCGATCGTCCTCGCGTCGATCCTGGCGCTGCTGCTCATGGCCACCCGTGCCGCCGCCCACGAGTTCGGCGGCGCGGGCGCGCTGGTCGTCTCGGCGATCGGTGGGCTCGCCGACGCGCACGCCGCCGCGATCGCCGCGGCCTCCGCAGCCTCGGCCGGCACCATCACGACGGGCACCGCCGCGACGGCCATCGGCCTGGGGCTGCTCACCAACCTGGGCGTCAAGCTCACCCTCGCGGGCACCATGGGCGGCGCGCGCTTCGCCGCGACGCTCGGCGCGTTGCTGGTGCCCGTCGCGGCGGCGGTGGGGGTCGGCCTCGCCTTGGGCTAGGCGGGGCGGCCGCTCAGGCCTTCTTGACCACGCTCGACTTGAGGTGCATCGGGCCGAAGCCGTCGACACGGCAGTCGATGTCGTGGTCGCCCGGCCCGTCGACCAGCCGGATGTTCCGGACCTTAGTCCCGACCTTGATCGGGCCGGAGCCGCCCTTGACCTTGAGGTCCTTGACCACCACCACGGTGTCGCCGTCGGCCAGGACGTTGCCGACGGCGTCCCGGATCTCACGGGATCCGCCCGCATCGGGGTCGTCCGCGGGCCCGCCGTCGGGTGCGTCGGCCGTCCACTCGTGCGCGCACTCCGGGCAGACGAGCAGGGGCGGCATCTCGTAGGTGTACTCCGAGGCGCACTCGGGGCAGGGGGGCAACGTGGACTCGCTCATGGCTCGACCCTAGTGTCGTCGACCGCCCAGGCCACCACCGGATCGAGGGTGCCCTCGTCGACGAACTCCAGCCGCTCGCCGGACAGCAGCATCTTCGCCGCGGGCGCCTCCGGGGTCCTGCGCAGTTCCCGTCGCAGCGCGGACATGAGCGCGCGGTCGGGCCACGTCAGGCGGGCGGGGTCGAAGTCCCCGCGCAGGTGGAACGTGGTGACCGCCCGGCGGGTGGCCGTGACGAGCCTGTCGGCGAGGTCGCCGCGCCCGGGGTCGTCGGCGGGGGACATGGCCACGACGACGAGGGCCACCCGACCGGGCGCCGAGCGGATCGCGCGGATGACACGTCGGCGCCCGAGGATCCGGGTGGCGTAGACGGGAGCCAGGACGATCAGCGGGTCGGCGCCGGACGCCGTGTCCAACTCGGCCAGGTCCACGGCGGGTGTGCCGAGCCGCCGCCCGAGGGCGGTGGCGTACCGCCGGGTGGAACCGTACTTGGAGGTGAAGGCGATGACCGGGGAGCTCACGCCCCCAGTCTGTCAGGAGCGCCCTCAGTCGGAGTAGGACACCTCGACGCGATCGGTCTTCGGCAGGAGCTGGCAGCTCAGCACGTAGCCCTCGTCGACCTCCTCCGGGTCGAGGATGCCGTTGTGGATCATCTCGACCTCGCCGGACTTGAGGATGCAGGCGCACGCCGAGCACTCGCCCTTGCGGCACGAGAAGGGCGCCTTGATGCCCTTGGACAGCAGCACGTCCAGGAGCGGGGTCTGCCGGGGCCACGAGATCTCGTGGGTCTCGCCGTCCAGCTCGACGATCGCGGTCGCGGGCCCGGCGGCGTCGTCCCCGGGGGTGTCGTCGATCACGATCTCGGCAAACGGGTCGCCCTCGATCGAGGAGAACACCTCGGTGTGGATGAGGCGCATGTCGGCGCCCGAGCGGCGCAGGCCGTCCTTGACGGTCTCCATGAACGGGGCGGGCCCGCAGATGTAGGAGTGACGCTTGGCCGCGACCGGCAGCAGGAGGTTGCCGATCATCTCGGCGGTGGGGATCCCGGAGACCGACTCGAGCCAGTGGAGCACGGTGAGCCGGTCGGGGTTCTCCCGCTGGAGCCGCTGCAGTTCGTCCTTGAAGATCACGGAGTTCTCGTCGCGGTTGGCGTACACCATCACGACGTGCCCGGTCCCCTGGGCCAGTGCCGACTTGAGGATCGACATGATCGGGGTGACGCCCGAGCCGGCGGCCAGGAGGATGAAGTCCTGGTCGATGATCTTGGGGGTGAAGATGCCCGACGGCGCCAGGACGTGCATCCGCATCCCGGCCTCGGCGTGGTCGCACAGCCAGTTGGACCCGTACCCGTCCACCGTGCGCTTGACGGTCACCTTGAGCCGGGCGTCCTCGCTGGGCGAGCTCGACAGGGAGTAGCAGCGCGCCACCGACCCGGTCCGCTCGCTGGGGATGCGCAGCGTGAGGAACTGGCCGGGCGTGTACCGGAAGTCGTCCTCGCATCCGGCGGGGATCTCGAAGACGATCGACTTGGCGTCGGCGGTCTCCTGGATCACCTCGGCGATCATGAGTTCGCGCACGAAGGAGCCCAGCTGGGGGGTGTCTGTCATGGGTGGTGAGCCTATCGCTTGGATGCGGCGGGGCAGGGGGTCACGGGTGACGTCTCACTCGGGGACGTACAGGGGGTTGACCATGTGGTCGACGTCGGCGGGGTCGACGCCCTCGGCGAGGGTGATCAGCCCCTCGGCGTAGGCGTAGCGGATGCTCGCGAGCATCCGGGGGCAGGTGTCCTCGCCCTTCGGCCGCTCGCCGCCCCCTCGCCACTCGGTGAGGACGGGGCAGGCGCGGTCGGCGCCCTCGGTCCACTGGATGGAGGTGTGCTTCACGCTGTTCTTGCGCACCGAGGCGCAGGTGCCGCAGGTGCGACACTCGACGGGCTGGAAGCCGGACCGGGTGTACGTCTCGCGGTCCAGGTCGGTGTAGGCGTGCAGACGCGCGGCGCGTTCGGGATCGGTCTCGTCCCAGGTCGGCGCGCGCCGCGCGTCGTGCTGCTTGAACATCACGTCGAGCGGGACGCGTCGGCCTCGTCGGCGACCTCGGCCATCCCGGTGTACTGGGTCTGCTCGTCCGAGATCTCGGCCTCGCCGGCGGCCTGCCTGCGCATGTTCTCGGCCACCTCGTTCTCCCAGTACTGGTTGGCCGCGGTGGTGTCCACCTCGAACTCGAATCGCTCCTGCATCTCGGGCTCGACCTTGTCCCGGTCCACGTAGAACTGCTCGTACCAGCGGCGGAGCTGGTACACGGGCCCGTCCTCCTCGCACAGGAGCGGGTTGGCGATCGAGGACTTGCGCTGCCAGATGCGGACGTCCTGGAGGAACCCCTCGCCGAAGAACGTGGCGATCTTCGCGGCCATCTTGGCCGACGTCGCGTCGTCGAAGCCCTCGGGCTTCTTCACCGACAGGCCGTACATCAGGACGAACGAGTTCTGGTCGATCGGGTAATGGCAGTTGATGAGGATCGCCTCGGTCTCGAAGGCGCCGTACATCTGCTTGAGCGGGTTGATCATGTACGCCGGGCCGAAGTACGAGGCCTCGGACTCCAGGAGCGTGTCGCCGTACTTCCCGCCGGACGGGTCGTGGTCCGGGCGGCCCTTGGTGTTGAGGTACTGGGTGGCCTTCTGCCCCTCGAAGACGTTCTTGAAGTACGTCGGGAACGCGAAGTGGATGTAGTAGAAATGCGCCATGTCCACAACGTTGTCGACGATCTCCATGCAGTTGGAGCCCTCGATCACCAGGCGGTTCCACTCCCAGTCGGTCCACTCGCCGGTCTCGTACTCGGCGATGGCCGGGATCGCGTCCTCGTCCCGGGGCGGGTTGCCCTCGTGGTCGTGCCACACGAAGACCTGGCCGGACTGGACGTTGGTGATCCAGGCGCGGGTCTTGGCGCGCAGGGGGACGCGCTTGGCGTAGGGGATGCCCTTGCACTTGCCGTCTCCGCCCCAGCGCCAGTCGTGGAACGGGCAGGCGATGTTGCCGTCCTTGATGGAGCCGTCGGAGAGGTCCCCGCCGAGGTGGCGGCAGTAGGCGTCGAGGACGTTGATCTGGCCCTCGCCATTGGCCCACACGACCAGCTTGGTGCCGAACGCCTGGATCGAGTGCGGCTTGCCGTCGCTGAACTCCTTGACGGTGCCGATGCAGTGCCAGCCGCGGGCGTACCGCTCCCGGGCTTTTCCGGTGTCGATCTCGCGGATGCCGCCGGGGGACGAGCCGGGTGCGGTCATGATGATCCTCCTGATGGCGTGAGCCTGATGAGAACAGGTTATAGAATCGGGATGCGGGCCACAACCAATGCTTGTAAATGCTGGCACGGGGTGCCATAGCCTGGTGTCCCGGGTTCCCAACCTGGTGCAAAACTGTAACGTGTTCTACTCTATAACGAAGCGCCCCCACACACGTCAGGAAGAGACAACATGAGCGAGTACGCCAACCACGAGGTCATCGACCGGATCAAGGCCCTCCTGCCCGGCTTCGCGGAGCGCGCCCAGGAGACCGAGGACCTGCGCAGGGTCCACCCGCAGAACATCGCCGAGCTCGACGAGGCCGGGTTCTTCAAGCTCTGCCAGCCGGCCCAGTGGGGTGGGTACGAGGCGGACATGGAGACCTTCTACACCGCGGCGATGACCGTCGCGACGGCGTGCCCCTCCACCGGCTGGTGCGCCAGCATCCTCGGCATCCACAACTGGCACCTGGCCCTGTTCCCGCAGCAGGCGCAGGAGGATGTGTGGGGCTCGGACAGCACCGTCCGGATCTCCTCGTCGTACGCGCCGATGGGTGCGGCGAAGCGGACCGAGGAGGGCCTGGTCCTCAACGGCAAGTGGTCCTGGTCCTCGGGATGCGACCACGCCGACTGGGTGTTCGTGGGCGGCCCCGTGCTGGACGACGCCGGCAAGATGGTCGACTTCTGCACCTTCCTGGTGGAGAAGTCGCAGTACGAGATCCTGGACGTGTGGCACGTCGCCGGGCTCAAGGGCACCGGGTCCAACGACATCCTGGTCAAGGACGCGCTCATCCCCGAGCACCGCGTGCTGTCCTTCGGCCTCATGGCCGCCACCAAGAGCCCCGGCCTCGAGGTCAACACCAACCCGATCTACCGCATGCCGTGGGGCACCATCCACCCCACCACCATCTCGGCCCCCATCGTCGGCATGGCGTTCGGCTGCTACGAGGTGCACCGCGAGCACCAGCGGGACCGCGTCCGGGCCGCCTTCGGCACCAAGGTCAAGGACGACCCGTTCGCCAAGGTCCGCCTGGCCGAGGCCGCCGGGGACATCGACGCGGGGTGGCTGCAGCTCATGCGCAACGTCCGCGAGGAGATGGACCTCATCAAGGCGGGCGACTACCCCGGGATGGACATCCGCACCCGCGCCCGCCGCGACCAGGTCCGCGCCACCCAGCGCTCGATCGACGCGATCGGCCTGCTCTTCCAGAACTCCGGCGCCCGCGCGCTCGAGGCCACCTCGCCGATCCAGCGGTTCTGGCGTGACGCCAACGCCGGCCGCGTCCACGCCGCCAACGAGGCGACCAAGGCGTACATCATGTTCGGACAGAACGAGTTCGGCGAGAAGATCACGGATTCCATGGTCTGATCCGTCATCCGGATCGAAAGGACTGAACTGTTATGGCCATCAGCAACTTCGGCTACGTCCGGCTCTATGCCACGGACATGGACGCGTGGCGCGAGTACGGCACCAAGGTCCTCGGGTTTGTCGAGGGCAAGGGCGACGACCCGACGGCACTCTACTTCCGTATGGACGAGAACCCGCACCGGTGGATCATCGTCCCCGGGCCCCAGGACAAGCTCGCCGCGGTGGGCTGGGAGTGCGCGAACGAGGCGGAGCTCGAGGACGTCCGGCGCCGGCTCGACGCCGCGGGGGTCCCCTGGCAGGAGGCGCCGGAGGAGGTCAGGCGGGACCGCAAGGTCCGCGGCCTGATCACCTGCCAGGACCCGGCCGGGTTCACGCTGGAGATCTACCACACCATCGCGCTCCAGCACCGCCGCATCCCGACCCCCTACGGTCACCAGTTCGTCACCGGCGACCAGGGCGCGGGGCACATCGTGCTCTCCACCCCGGACGAGGTCGCGGCGCTGGAGTTCTACCGCGACGTCCTGGGCTTCTCCCTGCGGGACTCGATGAGCCTGCCGCCGGAGATCGTGGGCCGCCCGGCCGACGGCGATCCGGCGTGGCTCCGCTTCCTCGGTTGCAACCCCCGGCACCACTCGCTGGCGTTCACGCCGTTCCCCAACCCGACCGGGATCATCCACCTCATGGTGGAGGTCGCCTCGGCGGACGACGTGGGCCTGGCGCTGGACCGCGCGCTGCGCAAGAAGGTCCGGATGTCGGCCTCGCTGGGCCGGCACGTCAACGACAAGATGCTGAGCTTCTACATGAAGACGCCCGGCGGCTTCGACTGCGAGTACGGCTGCGAGGGCGTGCAGGTCGACGACTCCGACTGGGTTGCGCGCGAGTCGACGGCCGTGAGCCTGTGGGGTCACGACTTCTCCGTGGGATTCAAGTAGACGCCTAGGCTGGGCGCACACACGGC
>NZ_CALMYY010000002.1 GCF_937873725.1 uncultured Dietzia sp. | reverse complement strand
GCCGGGCGGGGGGAACGGCGCCGCGCCGGGCGGGGGGAACGGCGCCGCGCCGGGCGGGGGGAACGGCGCCGGGTGACGACGACGAGGATCCGCCGCTGCGGTGAGGCCGCGCTGCTGCTGGACTGTGCCGATCTTGCCGAGGCGGTGGCGCTGGCCGGCCGGGTGGAGCGGTTGCGCCCCGAGGCCGTGGACGTGGTGGCGGCGGCCCGCACCGTGCTGGTGACCGCGCGGGACGCCGCCGCCCTGCCCGCGCTGCGCCGGCGGCTCGAGGAGCTGCTGGCCCAGCGGCCGCCCCACCAGCCGGCTCCGCCGTTCGAGCCGTCGGTTCCGCCGCCCCACCCGTCGGCTCCGGCGCCCCGCGGTGGGACCGGCCACCCGGACGTGGGCGGAGCCGGCGGGGCGGTGGCGCAGCCGCCGGGGGTGGTGACGCTGGAGGTCCGCTACGACGGGCCGGACCTCGTGGCGGTCGCCGAGCTGGCCGGCGTGTCGACCGAGGCGCTGGTCCGCCGGCACACCGCCATCACGTGGCGGGCGGCCTTCGGCGGGTTCGCGCCCGGCTTCTTCTATTTGGTCGACGAGCGGGAGCTCGGCCCCGCACCGCTGCCCCCCGAGCCGCTGCACCCCGAGCCTCTGCCGGCGGTGCCGCGGCTGGCGTCCCCGCGGCCGCGCGTGCCGGCCGGGTCGGTGGGGCTGGCCGACCGCTTCTGCGCCGTCTACCCCGGCGCCTCGCCCGGCGGCTGGCGGCTGCTCGGCACCACCGACGCACCCCTGTGGGACGCGGGCCGCCCCGACCCCGCGCTGCTGGCCCCGGGGATCGCGGTCCGCTTCCGGGCCGTGCGACCGCGGGCCGAGGGCGCGACCCGATGAGCCTGATGGTCCTGCGGGCCGGCCCGTCCGCGCTGATCCAGGACCTGGGCCGGCCCGGCCACGCCTCGCTCGGGGTCACCGCCTCGGGCGCCGCCGATCGCGCCGCCGCCGCGCTGGCCCTGCGCTGCCTGGGGACCGACCCCGGCGCCGCGGTGCTCGAGGTGCTGCTCGGCGGGCTGGTGGTCATGACGGACACCCCGGTGGTGGTGGCGGTGACAGGGGCGCGGGGCCTCGTCGTCGTCACCACCTCCTCCGGCTCCCGCCGCCTCGCCGCCACCGGCGAGGTCCTCCGGCTGGAGGCGGGCTCGACGCTGGAGATCGGCCGTCCCGTCGCCGGGCTGCGCAGCTACCTGGGCGTGCGCGGGGGGATCGACGCGCCGCCCGTGCTGGGCAGCCGCTCGCGCGACACGCTGTCCGGGCTCGGGCCGCCGCCCGTCGTGGCCGGCGACGTGCTGGGCGTCGGCGACCGCGTGGTGGGCCCGTGGGCCGAGCACTGGCACGCGGCGGGCGACGGCGGACCCGCCGTGGACGCGGCGTCGGCCGGCGCGGTCGAGCTGGACGTGATCCCCGGTCCGCGCGACGACCTCTTCGCGCCCGAGGCCTGGGAGGTCCTGGCGGGGACGGGCCACGTCAGCGGGCACGCCGACAGGGTGGGGGTGCGCATCGACCCGGCCCGGCCGGTGCCCCGGCTGAGCGGCGGCGAGATCCCCAGCGAGGGCATGGTGCGCGGGGCCGTGCAGGTCCCGGCGGACGGCTCGCCGGTGGTGTTCGGGCCCGACCACCCGGTGACCGGCGGCTACCCGGTGATCGGGGTGCTGACCTCGCGGTCGGCGGACGTGATCTCGCAACTGTTGCCGGGAGCGCCGGTGAGATTCCGCAGGCTGCGGGGTTGACCGACTAGGGTGACGGCGCGGAACCGGCTAATCTGGGGTGTTGGTGTGCGCGGAATCACCGTCAACGTGTCCGTCCCTCACCGTCTAGACGACTCTTTTCGAGGTGAAAGCGAACCATGCCAGCGATCGTCCTGATCGGCGCCCAGTGGGGCGACGAGGGCAAGGGTAAGGCCACCGACATCCTGGGCGGCCGCGTGGACTACGTGGTCAAGCCCAACGGCGGCAACAACGCGGGCCACACCGTGGTGGTGGGCGGCGAGAAGTACGAGCTCAAGCTCCTGCCCGCCGGCATCCTCTCGCCCACGGCCGTGCCGGTGATCGGCAACGGCGTGGTGGTCAACCTCGAGGCGCTGTTCGAGGAGATCGACGGGCTCGAGGCCCGCGGCGCCGACACCTCCCGGCTGCGCATCTCCGCCGACGCCCACCTGGTCGCGCCGTACCACCAGACGCTGGACAAGGTCACCGAACGCTTCCTGGGCAAGAAGGCCATCGGCACCACCGGCCGCGGCATCGGGCCCACCTACGCGGACAAGGTCTCCCGCGTGGGCATCCGCGTGCAGGACATCTTCGACGAATCGATCCTGCGGCAGAAGATCGAGGGCGCGCTGCACCTCAAGAACCAGATCCTGGTGAAGGTGTACAACCGTCGGGCGGTGGAGGTCGAGGAGATGGTCGAGTACTTCCTCGGCTACGCCGACCGGCTGCGGCCCCTGGTCTGCGACTCCGCCCTCATGCTCAACCAGGCCCTGGACCGCGGCGAGTCCGTGCTCATGGAGGGCGGGCAGGCCACCATGCTGGACGTGGACCACGGCACCTACCCGTTCGTCACCTCGTCCAACCCCACCGCCGGCGGCGCGTGCGTGGGCGCCGGCGTGGGGCCCACCCGGATCACGCACTCCCTGGGGATCGTCAAGGCGTACACCACCCGCGTGGGCGCCGGGCCGTTCCCCACCGAGCTCTTTGACAAGTGGGGCGAGTACCTGCAGGTCACCGGCGGCGAGGTGGGCGTCAACACCGGCCGCACCCGGCGCTGCGGCTGGTACGACGCCGTGATCGCCCGGTACGCCGCCCGCGTCAACGGGTTCACCGACTACTTCCTCACCAAGCTCGACGTGCTCACCGGGATCGGCGAGATCCCCATCTGCGTGGCCTACGACGTGGACGGCGTGCGGCACGACGAGATGCCCATGACGCAGACCGACTTCCACCACGCCACCCCGATCTACGAGACCATGCCCGGCTGGGAAGAGGACATCACCGGCGCGCGCGAGTTCGGCGACCTGCCGCCCGAGGCGCAGGCGTACGTCCTGCGGCTCGAGGAGCTGGCCGGCTGCCACATGTCGTATATCGGCGTGGGCCCGGGGCGCGATCAGAACGTGGTGCGGCGCGACATTCTGGGCTGAGGCTTAGCGGCTGAGGGCGGCTGAGGGCGGCTGAGGGCTGAGGCCGACCCCGGCTGAGCCCGGCCGAGGGCCCCTGTGGATGGTCGTCGACCCCATCCACAGGAGCCTGGACCCGCTGGCGCGAGGCGCTCGCCGCCGCGGAGGATGGCGGAATGGCAGGAGGGGGCTCCGGCGTCGAGGCGCCGACGTCGGACGAGACGACCGCGTACGTGGCCGCGATCTTCAGGGGCCGACCCTTCCGCGGGGCCGCGGCCCTGGGGGCGGGAGTGCTCACCCGGCGCGAGCTGGCCGGCCGCTTCAGCCGCGTCTTCCCCGGGGTCTACGCGGCCGGGGCGGGGGAGCTGGAGGCGACGCTGCTGGTCCGGGCCGCGTGGCTCTGGGCGCCCGCCGGCACGGTGGCCTGCGGGTTCGCCGCGGCGGCGCTCCACGGCGAGCGCTACTTCGCCGCCGAGTGCGTGCACGGGGTGGTGGACCTGCTGAGTTCGTCGAGGCCGCAGGCGCCGCCCGGGATCCGCGTCCGGTTCGCCCGCGAGCTCGGCCCCGGGGCGCGGGGACACGCCGTGGACGGCACTCCCTGCACGTCGCCGGCCCGCACGGCGGTGGACCTGCTGAGATGGATCGACGACGACGAGGTGGCGATCGCGGTCACCGATTCCCTGTGCAACTCGACGCGAACACCCCTTCCCGACGTGGCCGCGGCGGCGCTGGCGATGCGACCCGCCCACGGGGTGTCCCGGGCGTTGGGCAGGCTGCCGCGCTGCGATCCCCGCGCCGATTCCCCGCCCGAGACCCGGCTGCGGCTGGCGATGGGACGGCACGGACTTCCGGTGCCGGACCTGCAGTTCGGTGTGGTCGACCTCGACGGGCGGCTGCTCGCCACGCCCGACCTGGGATACCGGTGGTGCCGCCTCGCGCTCTTCTACGACGGCCGGGAGTTCCACCGCGGTGAGCAGGGCCAATACGACGCCTACGTCACCGCCCGGATGAGTGAACTCGGATGGGAGGTCATGCGCGTCACCGACCGGATGGCGGCCTCGGAGCCCGTGCTGATGCGGCAGATCCGCGCCGCGGTCCGCCGGCAGATCGACCGGGGGCACGCCGCCGGCAGCCCGGAGTTGCACCGGCTCGGGGAGCGGTGGCGGGAGTGGTGAAGGCCCGCCGGCTCCCGGGTCGGGGGCTCCGCTCTCGGGGACTCGCTGGGGGGCTCCGCTCTGGGGGCCCCGCCCGGATGCGGGGCCCGCGAGGCGACCCGGTCCTGATTGCCGCGCTGAGGCGGTGTCATCGCTTGCGAGGGACAACGGGTGGGCCCAGGCGCGGAGGCCGGAGAGCGGCACTCAGCCCGCGGCCGCGCCCGCGGACCCCGCCGAGCCCGCGCCGAGCCCGTGCCCAGCCCGCCCAGCCGGCGCTGCTCCCGCGCCCAGCCCGCGCCGATCGCCGACTTGCTCGGGATCTGGTGCACTCTCCTCGAGGGTCGTGGCCACTTGCTCGAACTCTTGTACGCCGCTGCGGGGTGTCGCGTGCCCCGACCTCGAGCAGAATGTGCGAATCCTCGAGCAACCCCGCACGGACCTCGAGCAACCCCGCACGGAC
>NZ_CALMYY010000001.1 GCF_937873725.1 uncultured Dietzia sp. | reverse complement strand
GGCAGCACGGACGTCGCCCTGCGGCGGTCGCCGTCGGACTGCGCCCAGTCGATCTCGCCGATGAGGATCGGTCGGGGCACGGCGACGTCGTGCTGGTCGCAGGGCAGGATGAGCATCGTGTCGCGCTGGCGATCGCGATATCCGATGACGAGGTCTATGACACCGGACGCGAGCGGTGCGTCATCGAGAGGAAGCGAGGTCCAGTTCTCGGGCAGATCGTCGAATCTCATGCCCCGGATTCTTCGGCACTGCCCACGCGGCCGACACCCCTCCACGGCGTTCTGTGGATTCCGCGAGGCGGCCTGGGGGGAACGCGAGTGGCGGGAACCGCGGCGAGGTGTCGGGCGTCCACGGGATCGGCGGCCGTGCTGACGGGCCCGGGTGTCGGCCGGGGGTCACTCCCGCGCGTCCGGGCGCTTCCGGTCCGCTTTGGTCTGTGACCGTCGGCGCTTCGCGTCGGCACTCCGGACGCGGGAACCGCGGGTGGGGCGGGTCGGTCGCCGGACGGAGTCGGGGGCCAGGGCGTCGCGCAGCAGGGCCGCGAGCCTGTCCCGGGCGGCGCGCCGGTTCCGGCGCTGGGACCGGTGCTCCGAGGCGGCGATGGTGAGTACGGTCCCGGCGAGGGAGGGGGCCAGCCGATGGAGAGCCAGGCTCCGCTGGTCGCCGGTGAGCGCGGTGGTCGTGGCCAGGTCCAGGCTCAGCTGCACGCGGGAGTCGGCCGTGTTGACACCCTGGCCGCCGGGTCCCGAGGAGCGGGAGAACTGCTCGAGCAGGTCCCGCGCCGGCACCCGTAGGCCGTGGGGGAGGCCCGGGCCGGGTGCCACGTGGAGGTCGTCCATGGTCTCCAGTGTGCCGTCACCGGGTGTAGAGGGTGGGCGTCGCGACATGCGCCTGAACCGGGGTCCGTGACAGTACTCTTCATCCGAGGACGGGCCGGGCCCGCGCCACCCGGACGGGAGCCCGTGGCGAGAGGACGAGGGATGAGCACAGATTTCGACCCGCGGGTCGCCGGGACCAGGCGGGTCGCCGGGGTGATTCTCGCCCTCGCCGCGATCGGGCTGGGCCTGGTGGTGATCCTGGTCCACCTCACCCTGCCGTGGATCGTCAGGGGGGCGGGTGTGGGCCTCGTCGTCGTCGGTCTCGCGACGGCGATCGGCGTCGACGGTGCGGGCCGTTCCCGGCGGTGGGGACGCGTCCTCGCCGGGCTCGCCTCGGCCGCCGCGGGCGTGGTGGTGCTGGTGTGGCAGTCCGCGAGCATCCGGAGTCTGTTGTGGGTCATGGTCACCGCCTTGGTCGTGCACGGGATCCACACGATCCTGGCGGCGCTGCGGAGCGAGACCGATCGCCGGGTGGCGGGGCTGGTCGGTGGGGCCGCGGCGATCCTCTTCGGCGTGCTCTGCCTGGTCTGGCCGGTGTTGGCGATCGAGCTCGTCAAGTACGGGGTCGGGGCCTGGCTGGTCTTCGTGGGACTGCGGGGGCTCCTGGAGTCCCTGCTGCCCCCGCGTCGTGAGGACGCGTCCGCGCGGGGCGGTCGGGGCGGGATGCGCAGGTGGGGCCGGACGATCCTCGCGGTTGTCGCGTTGCTGGTGGTGGTCGCGCTCGCGATCGGCAGCGCTCTGCTGCTGCGCGGCGACGACCGCCCGGAACCCGGTGACTTCTACTCGGCGACGGACCCGCTGCCCGACGAGCCCGGTGTGCTGTTGCGTGCCGAGACGCTCACCTCGGGAGTCCCCGCAGGGGCCGACGCCTGGCGGATCCTCTACACCACCACGGACCCGTCGGGCGGCGTGAGGGTGGCCAGCGGTGCGGTGATCGCACCGACGGATCGGGGGCAGGATCCGCTGCCGCTGCTCAGTGTGGCGCACGGGACGACAGGCATCGTCCCGCGCTGCGCGCCGACCCTCAGCCCCACCCCGTTCGCCGACGGCGCCGGTACCGCGCTCGAGCAGATGGTCACCGCCCACGGCTGGGCGGGGGTGATCTCCGACTACGTGGGCCTCGGCACCGAGGGGCCGCATCCCTACCTGGTCGGACAGGCGGAGGCACGCAACGTCCTCGACGCCTCCCTCGCCGCGCGGCAGCTCGACGGCGTCACGCTCAGCACCGACACCGTGGTGTGGGGCCACTCCCAGGGCGGCCACGGCGCGCTGTGGGCCGGACAGATCGCCGGGGACTACGCGCCCGAGCTGACTCTCAAGGGGATCGTCGGCATGGCCCCGGCCACGGACCTGTTCGACCTCGCCGAGGCGAGCAAGGACGAGGTGGCCGGCAAGACCGTCTCCGCGTACATCGCGCAGTCGTGGAACGCGGTCTATCCCGAGCTGGACCTGTCCGGGCACCTCAACCCGGGCACGGCGTACGGCGTCGAGGAGATCGGCGACCTCTGCTTCAACGAGAAGGACGTGATCGCGGCGCTGATCCGGGGGAGCCAGATCCCCGAACAGGTCTTCCCCGACTCGGCCCTCGACGGCGACCTGGGTGAGGCGCTTCGGGCGAACTCGCCGACCGGGCCGTGGCCCTCTCCGGTGCTGATCGCCCAGGGCACGTCCGACCCGCTGGTGAAGCCGGGCATGCAGCAGGGCTGGGTGGACGCGCGCTGCGCCGCCGGGGAACCTCTCGACTATCGGACCTACCCGGGGCTCGACCACAACGGGTTGGTCGCCGCGGACTCGCCGCTGACGCCACAGCTGGTGTCATGGACCCTCGACCGGTGGAGTGGTGAGGCCCCCACGCCGACCTGCTGAGCGGATGCGTCGGCGACGGGGGCCTCGGACAACGTCCGGCGGGAGACGAATCGCCGGGGCGCCCCGGTCAAGGGATCGATGAAGGCGAGTTCGCGGGCCAGCAACTGCAGCGGGAGGTCGGGGTCGTCCGGCGCTTCGGGGAGGAGTTCGGGGTACCGGCGGTCGCCCAGGATGGGGATACCGAGCGCGGCCAGGTGCACCCGCAGCTGGTGCAACCGGCCGGTGTGGGGGCGCAGGAGGGTGTGCAGGACGGCGCGTCCCGAGGCGCTGGAGCCGGAGCCGAGGACGTCGACGAGGGTTTCGGAGTTCGGGTCGCGGTTCGGTCGGACCGCGACCCGCAGGTCTCCACGCAGCCTCTCGAGGTGGTCGCGGTGGACCAGGGGGACCGGCCGACCCGAGAGCTCCGGGGCCCGGGGGTCCCACCCCGGCGGGCGCGTCGAGACCGCCTCGTAGGCCTTGGCGACCTCGCGCCTGGCGAAGAGCGTCTGGTACGCCCCCCGCGTGGCGGGTCGGGCCGAGAACATCACGAGTCCGGCCGTGGCGCGGTCGAGGCGGTGGATCGGCGTCAGCGCGGGGTTGTCGAGCCGGACGCGCAGGCGGACCAGCGCGGACTCCCGGAGGAATCTCCCCGTCGGGGTGGTGGGGAGGAAGTGGGGCTTGTCGATCACCACGAGGTCGCGGTCCGAGTGGAGAATCTTCTCGTGGACCGGCAGCGGACGCTCCGCGGGGAGCTCGCGGTGGTACCAGAGGAACTCGTGGGACCCGAGAGCCGCTCCGGGGTCGACAGGGCGGGCGTCGACGCCGACGAAGTCACCGGCGGCGAAGCGACGGTGCAGGTCGTCCGGATCCAGGTGGTCGAACCTCGCGACCACGAACTCCGCGATCGTCGACCACGGGCCGGTGGCGGGCACGCGCAGCCGCGTCGGTCCGACCCCGTCTTTGACGGGCAGCGGCGAGGGCATGGGCACGGGGCCATCCTCCCACCCGGAACCAATACAGTGGAGTCCATGACCAGGCGCGACCCGCAGACGAGCCCCGGCGCGCCCGAGGATCGGGCGGCCGAGGCGCTCGTCGGCCCGGTCTCAGGTCCGGACCTCCACGTGATGAGCTGGAACCTCCGCCGGCCGGTGCCGGCGGTGCTGGCGCGCACGGCCGACCGGTGGGAGGTCCGTGCGCCCCGGGTGCGGGCGCTCCTCTCCACGGAGCAGCCGACGGTGCTGGGCGCACAGGAGGTGGTGGCGGGGCAGGCCGAGGCGATCCGCGCCGCGCTCGGCGCGCGTTACCGCCACGTCGGCCGGGGCAGGGCCCCCGACGGAGGCGGGGAGGCGACGCCCGTCTTCTACGACGCCGACAGGCTCGAGCTGCTCGACTGGGACCAGTCCGCGCTGTCGGACCGGCCCTCCCGCCCCGGCTCGGCCTCGTGGGGAAACGTCTTTCCGCGGATCGTCGTCTCCGCGGCCTTCCGCGACCGGGCGACCGGCGGGCGATTCCTCGCCGTCAACACCCACCTCGACCCGCTCTCTCCGCGGTCACGGGTGCGGTCCGCCCAGGCGATCCTCGCCGGTGTCGCCGCACGCGGGTTGCCGGTCGTGCTCACCGGGGACCTCAACGCCGGCCCGTCGAGCGCGGCGGTCCGGGCCCTGCTGGCGGACGGAACCCTCACCGACAGCTGGAGCGGCGCCAGGATCCGGCTGACCGCGGAGTGGGGGACGTACGCGCGGTACCGCGCGCCGCGTGGGGGCGGCGCCCGGATCGACTGGATACTCTCCTCGTCGGCGTTCAGCGTCTCCCGCGCCGCGATCAACCCGAGGCGCCACGGCGGCGGATGGCCCTCGGATCATCTCCCGGTCCACGCCGTCATGAGGCTGGACGAGGGAGGTGCCACCACATGATCGACAACTTCCTGCGGCCCGCCGAGACGGCGTCGGAGATGTGGGCCGACGCCCTGCGGGTCCTCGGCACCGCCGGCGTCGTGGTGGCGCTGCTCCTCCACGGGCTGACCGACGCGGCCATCGTGGCGTTCGCCCTGCCCGGCCTCATGCTCCCGCGCTTCATCGGGATGCGGCCGTGGGCGGACACGGCGATCTCGGCCACGCTGCTCGTGGCGGCGTGGAGCAACGTCTTCGACGTGTACGCGCAGATCTGGTGGTGGGACATCGTGGTGCACGCCCTGTGCGCCGGCTCCCTGGCGACGATGACCTACCTCGTGCTCGCGCACAAGGGGATCGTGCCGTCGCCGACGACCCCCGGTGTCGGGGCCGTGGGGCCGGTGGTCCTCACCGTCGCGTTCGGCCTGGCGCTGGGCGCGGTGTGGGAGATGATCGAGTGGTTCGGCCACGCCTACCTCACCGAGGAGATCTTCGTGACCCTCGACGACACGATCGGCGACATGGCCGCGGGCGGGCTGGGTGCCCTGTGCGCGGGCGTGCTTCTCGCGTACGGGCCTCAGCTGCTGATGCCGACGGCCTTGCCGATGAGCGAGTCGTCGGAGAGCACCTCGAGCAGGTAGGCCGCGAGATCCGCGCGGGGGATGCTGCCGCCCAGCGTGCCCCCGTCACCGACCTCGTGCGCACGCCACCGTCCGGTCGCCGGCCTGGTGGTCAGCCCGGTCGGCCGGACCACGGTCCAGTCGAGGCCCGAGGATTCCACGACCGACTCCTGCTCGTCGTGGTCGGCGAGGGGGGCGGCCAGCACCGCCTTCATCAGCAGCCTCAGCGGCAGCGGCATCTGCGCGCCGGAGTCGCCGGCCCCGAGTGACGACTGCACGACCAGCCTCCGGGGTCCGGACTCCGTCATGGCGGTCACGATCGACCGCGTGACCTCGGCGCGCTGGCGCCGGACCCCCTTCGCCCCGCCCACCGTGACCACCACCGCGTCGGCTCCGGCCACCGCCTCGCGGGCGACCGCCGGGTCCGTCGCACTGCCGACGACCCCCCGGACACCGGCGGGTGCGTTGCCGCTGCGCGAGACGACCGTCACCTCGTGCCCGGCGTCCCGGGCGAGTCCGGCCAACAGGGCCCCCGTCCCCTGGGACCCGCCGATGATGGTGAGCTTCACCGAGACCTCTTCTCGTCGTCGTCGCGTTCTGGTGAGCCTACGCGGCCGGTTCCGCCCTCCGGCCGGGCGTCCGGTCGGGCGCCGGACCCTGCCGCACGAGTTCGGCCAGGAGTGGGAAGAGCAGGACGGTCACCGCGCCGGCGGCCACCAGCACCATGGAGATCTCGTCCTTCATCAGGCCGTTGTCCACGGCGACCCCGGTGACGGCGACGATGATCGGCAGGCCGGTTGCGGCGTACAGCCCCACCCGCGCGCGGTCGCGCGGCGTGGACAGCCCGGGGCTGGCGGCGGTGACGGTCTCACTCAGCCACACCCCGCCACCCCGGATGACGAGCATGCTCGCCACCGCCGCCACGAGGATCCACGGGGTGTCGGCGACGGCCCGGAGGTCGATGCCCATCCCCGACACCACGAAGAACACCGGGATGAACAGGGTGTAGCCGACGGTCTCGAGCTGACCCACGAGGACCCCCGAGAGGTCGCGGCCGGAGTCCTCGCGCCCGGTCCGTCTGTTCATGCCCAGGGCGTCGACCAGGTGGCGCAGGATCATCCCGGCGGCGAACGCCCCGAGCACCACGTCCAGGCCGAACACCGTGGCCACGACCATCATGGTGGCCAGGAGCAGCATCACCGTGCGCATGGCCAGCTGGCCGGTCGAGGTGGTCCCCCGGACGAGCGCCCGGCCGAGCGCGGGGACGTGGAGCAGGCGGGACGGCACCGCGAGGATGACCAGGGCGGCGACGAGGAACAGCCCGACGGCCACGATCGACGAGGAGATGCTGCGGGTGCTGAGCAGGACCGCCATGACCAGGATCGGTCCCAGCTCGCCGACCGCTCCGTGGGTGAGGATCGCGCGGCCCACCGGGGTGCCGTCCTGGCCAGCGCCCTTGAGGATCGGCAGGAGGGTCCCGATGGCGGTGGAGGTGAGCAGGAGCCCGATCGCGACGGCCGTCTCCCAGCGCCCCGACACCAGCCAGCCCACCCCGGCCGCCAGGACCAGACTGGCGGCCCAGGTCCCCGCCGCGCGACGCCCACCGCGCCCGGTCAGGGTCGAGACCTCCAGCTCGAACCCGGCCAGGAGGAAGAGCATCCCCAGCCCGAGCTCGGACAGCATGGCGACCCCGCCGGTCTCCACGGCCAACCCGAGCCCGTTGGGGCCGATCAGCATGCCGCCGGCCAGGAGCAGGACAACGCCCGGGACGAGGGAGCGCGTCATGCCGGACAGCAGCGGGGCCGCCCAGACCGCCAGGACGATCCAGAACAGGGACACGAGCTCGGTCGACGTCGCCTCGGCGGCCAGGAGGGTGGTGGTCACGAACGGCCTCTCGCTCGGGTGATGAGCGAGAGGTTACTGGACCCGCGGGCCGACGGGCGGCCGGGGGTTCTGCCACACTCGGGTCCACGGCGGCGGATCGCACCGGGGTCCCCGCGACCCATCGGTCTGGAGTCACGTGAGCATCTCGATCCTGTGGTTTCGCCGCGACCTGCGGCTGACCGACAACCCCGCGCTGCTGGCCGCCGTCGAGGCCTCGGACGAGGTCCTGCCGGTCTTCGTCCGCGACCCGGTCCTGCTCACGCGCGGGGGCAGGCGGGTGGACCGGCTCGAGGCCTCGCTCGCCGCGTTGTCCGCCGACACCGGTGGAGCCCTGGTCGTCCGCACCGGCGACCCCGCCGACGTGATCACCGGGCTGGCCGCCGAGGTGGACGCCCGGGAGGTCCACGTGGCCCGCGAATCCACCCCGTACGGTCGGCGGCGGGACGAGCGGGTGCGCGCCGGGCTCCGGCGCGACGGTCGGAGTCTGGTCGAGACCGGATCGCCCTATGCCGTCGGACCGGGACGGATCGTCAACCGCACCGGGGAGCCCTACAAGGTGTTCACCCCCTTCGCCAGGGCGTGGCGCGAGCACGGCTGGCCCGCGCCCGGGGAGCGGCCCGCCGCCGTGGCGTGGGCCACCGCGACGTCCGACACCGCGACGTCCGACACCGAGCCGTCCGGGTCCGCCGGTCCCGGGGGTGGGGGCGGGGCGGGGGAGAAGGCCGCCCTGGCGCGGTGGCGGGATTTCCTCCGCGACGACCTGGCCTCCTACGCGGACCAGCGGGACCGCCCGGACCTCGACACCACCAGTCGGCTGTCCGCGCACCTGAAGTACGGCGAGATCCATCCGCGCACGATCCTCGCCGACCTCGCCGCGCACCCCGAGGCCCTCGGCGAGGGCGCGCGCGTCTTCACCTCCGAACTGGCCTGGCGGGAGTTCTACGCGGACATCCTCTGGCACTGGCCCCGGTCGGCGTGGCGGGATCTGCGGGGCGCGCTGGCGGGCATGCCCTACGACGACGGCCCGGAGGTCGACCTCCTCGTCGAGGCGTGGCGGCAGGGGCTGACGGGGTACCCGTTCGTCGACGCGGGGATGAGGCAGCTACGCGCCGAGGGCTGGATGCACAACCGGGTGCGGATGGTCACCGCGAGCTTCCTGGTCAAGGACCTGCACGTGTGGTGGCCCGTCGGGGCGCGGTTCTTCCTCGATCAGCTCGTCGACGGCGACATCGCCTCCAACAGTCACGGGTGGCAGTGGGTGGCGGGGACCGGGACCGACGCCTCGCCCTACTTCCGGGTGTTCAACCCCATCACCCAGGGTCGCAAGTTCGACCCCGACGGGGAGTACGTGAGGCGGTGGATCCCCGAGCTCGCCCACCTGGCGGGCGCGGCGGCCCACGAGCCGTGGCGGGCCCCCCGGGGAGACCGCCCCGGGGTCCCCGAGCGGGTGGGGGGCCACCCGGAGGGGGCGGTGGCGGCGCGTGCTCGGTAAGACCTCCG